>JBDLTI010000001.1:0-113360 GCA_039805865.1 Pseudomonadota bacterium
TGTTCAAAGACATCCCGAGTGTTGCCGGGCGAGCGCCGTTGCGGCCTGGGTGCGGGTCGGCTGAGTAGTTTGGTCGCCAACTCCTGACGGGCATACTCGCGCCGCGCCAGAAGGCGCAGCGCGCGAGTACGCAGGTCGTCAGCCGTGGCAGCCAATCTCTCTGACCTTCGACTTAGGCGTCGTCTCCGTTAGCAGCCGGTGCAGCGCCACCGATGGTGATGCCGGCGGCTTCCATGATTCTGGCTTCGATTTCCTTGGCCATTTCCGGACGGATCTTCAGGAACTCACGGACATTGTCTTTGCCCTGGCCGATCTTTTCGCCGTTGTAGGCGTACCAGGCACCGGCCTTGTCGACGATCTTATGTTCGACGCCCAGCTCGATGATTTCGCCTTCGCGCGAGATGCCTTCGCCATACAGAATGTCGAAGATGGCTTCGCGGAACGGGGGCGCCACTTTGTTCTTGACCACTTTGACGCGGGTTTCCGAACCCACCACTTCGTCACCACGCTTGATGGCACCGATACGGCGGATGTCCAGACGCACGGAGGCGTAGAACTTGAGTGCGTTACCGCCGGTGGTGGTTTCGGGGTTGCCGAACATCACACCGATCTTCATACGGATTTGGTTAATGAAGATCACCAGGGTGTTGGTTTTCTTGATGCTACCGGTGAGCTTACGCAGTGCCTGGCTCATCAGACGGGCATGCAGACCCATCATGGAGTCGCCCATTTCGCCTTCGATTTCGGCGCGCGGGGTCAGTGCTGCCACCGAGTCAATGACGATGATGTCGACGCCGCCCGAGCGGACGAGCATGTCGGCAATTTCCAGACCCTGTTCGCCGGTATCCGGTTGCGAGAGCAGCAGGTTCGGTACGTCAACGCCAAGTTTGCCGGCGTAGACCGGGTCGAGCGCGTGTTCGGCATCGATAAAGGCGGCCGTACCGCCAGCGCGTTGCGCAGCAGCGATGACTTGCAGGGTGAGCGTGGTTTTACCCGACGATTCCGGACCGTAGATTTCAACAACGCGGCCACGGGGCAGACCGCCAATGCCGAGGGCCATATCCAGACCCAGCGAGCCGGTAGAAACGGCTTGAATGCCCTGATCAATCTTCGCATCGCCCATTTTCATGATGGCGCCCTTGCCGAATTGCTTTTCGATCTGGGCTAGTGCGGCACCGAGTGCTTTGACCTTGTTTTCGTCCATGGTGACTTCCTTTTGAGAGATTGGAATGATTATTGCACACCATGAGAGTCTCACCAGGTGAGCCTCTCGTTGCCGGTATGAAAATATATTTAAAAGCAGCAGGTTGAGCGACTGGCCTGTCGGAACTGTACAATCCGCGGCCATGTCTTCTTCCCCCGGTAATTCGATTCCAGCAGGGCTGAATCCGCGTCAGCGGGAGGCCATTGCCTACCTGGACGGCCCTTTGCTGGTGCTGGCCGGTGCCGGGTCGGGTAAAACACGGGTGATTACCGAGAAGATCGTGCATCTGATAGAAACCTGCGACATCAAGCCGCATCAGGTCGCCGCTATTACCTTTACCAACAAGGCCGCGCTGGAAATGTCGGAGCGGATCGCCAAGCGCATGGGCAAACAGCCCAAAGGCCTGACGATTGCCACCTTCCACTCGCTGGGTTTGCGCATGGTGCGCGAAGAGGCCAAAACGCTGGGCTACAAGCCGAGTTTTTCGATTTTTGATTCGGCTGACTGCCTGGGCATTATTAATGAGCTGAGCGGCACCACGGATAAGGCCAAGCTGCGCTGGTTGCAGACCACGATTTCGCTCTGGAAGAATGCCTTGCTCAGCCCGGTGCAGGCCGCCGAAGCCGCCAAAGACGAAGAAGAGGCCGTAGCCGCCCGTGTTTACCGCGATTACGCCAATGCGCTGCACGCCTACCAGGCGGTGGACTTTGATGATCTGATCCGCCTGCCGGTAACACTGCTGCAGGACAACCCGGAGATCCGGCGGAAGTGGCAGGATAAGTTCCGCCATATTCTGGTGGATGAATATCAGGATACGAATACCGCGCAGTACAAGCTGCTGCAACAACTCACGGGCGTGCGCGCTTCGTTTACCGCGGTGGGCGATGATGACCAGGCCATCTACGGCTGGCGGGGTGCCGATGTGGAGAACCTGCGTCGCCTGACGGAAGACTTTCCGCAGCTCAAGGTGATCAAGCTGGAGCAGAACTATCGTTCGACCGGCAAGATTCTGGATGCGGCCAATACGCTGATCCAGAATAATCCGAAGCTCTTTGCCAAGTCCTTGTGGTCTGAACACGGCCCGGGCGCCAACATTAATGTGATTGCCTGTAGTGAAGGTGAGGCCGAAGCCGAAACCGTGGTGATGAAGCTGCAAGGCCACCGTTTCGAGAATCGGGCGAAATTCTCTGATTACGCCATTCTGTATCGTAGTAACCATCAGGCACGGGTGTTTGAGCAGGCACTGCGCCAGCAGCGGATTCCCTATGTGTTGTCCGGCGGGCAATCGTTCTTCGATAAGGCCGAGATCAAGGATCTGCTGGCGTACCTGCGTTTGCTGGTCAACGATGACGATGATCCTGCCTTTATTCGTGCGGCGACCACGCCGCGCCGGGGCATTGGTAATCAGACGCTGGCGGTGCTGGGGCGTTATGCCGCCGAACGGCAGATCTCATTATTCGCCGCGTTGTTTGAAGAAGGCTTTGCCGCACAGGCGAACAGCCGTGTGGTGCAGCCGTTGCGTGAGTTTGGCGAATTTATTAATCGCTTTCAGTGGCGCGCCCAGCGTGAATCGGCCGCTGATGTGTTCCCGGACATTCTGGCGGCGATCGACTACGAAAACTGGCTGTACGACCAGGAAGAAGCACGCACGGCAGAAACACGTTGGGGCAACGTGCAGGAGTTTCACGCCTGGATTACCAAGAAGAGTGACGACGACGGTAAAACGTTGGCCGAGATCGTGCAGACGATGGCGCTGATGTCGTTACTGGAGCGTCGCGATCAGGGCGATGATTACGATGCCGTGCAGCTTTCGACGCTGCATGCGGCGAAGGGGTTGGAGTTTGGCCACGTCTTTCTGGTGGGCGTTGAAGAAAATATTCTGCCGCACCGCGAGTCGCAAGAGGCTGAGAAGCTGGAAGAGGAACGCCGCCTGATGTACGTGGGTATTACGCGAGCGCAGCGCAGCCTGCATGTCACCTGGTGCGAGAAGCGTCGCCAGGGTAAAGAGTTGGTGCCGTGTGAACCTTCCCGCTTTATTCAGGAGATGGGTTGCGAGACGTCTTCGTCCGCGAGCAAAACCATTGCGGATAAATCAACGTCGGCCAACAAGCTGGATTTTCTGAAAGCCATGCTGCAGAAAAATAACCCGGGCGATCTCGTCGACGAATAAGTGACCCCGCAAAACAAAAGGGACGCCGTGGCGTCCCTTTGTGTTGGTTCGGTTTGAACTTACTTCGAACCGTCTACCATGTACTGAACAGCTGCCTTAACTTCATCATCGCTTAGGCTGGCTGCGCCGCCACGAGCAGGCATGCCCTTGAAGCCATTGATTGCGTGGTTGTTCAGTGTGGTCATGCCCTGACCGATACGACCAGCCCAGGCACCCTTATCACCAAACTTCGGTGCGCCCATCACGCCAGCGCCGTGGCAGCCAGCACAAACGGTGTTGTAAACGGTCTTGCCGTCTTTAACGCCACCAGCACCGCCGCCGGCTTGCATTTCAATCTTAGCAACCGGTGCGATGCGCGATTCAACATCATCACCATTGCCAACAGCATCGGATTTGCCTTTGCCGCTCATCGAGAATGGCACCACAACGGCCATGAGGATCACCGCGATAGCGATGGAGAGATACATTAACTTGCTGCTAGGATTCTTGTCGGCCATGATTGTTCCTGTGCGCGAATAATAAATGGGCGTAATTTTTTAATTATAACGGGAACTAAACCGCTTGGGGGCTGCTTCCATTGATTTTAACGATTCTGAATTTTTGCCAATGTTCGGAACATTCTACCCAAATCGTGGTTAAAACTTGAGCAAAACTAGGGCGCAAAAGACAAAAGGCTTTCAAAGAGTATCCTCTCTGAAAGCCTTCTAAAAACTGGCGTGCCCGACACGATTCGAACGTGCGACTTCCACCTTCGGAGGGTGGCACTCTATCCAACTGAGCTACGGGCACATCAAGATCCGTATTATAGCTGCATGGAACAGACTCTATTGAATCCCTTGTTGGCATTATCAGGCGGGTACCTAGTGCTGAGCTAGTTAACAAGTGCCGCCCAGCGTCAACAATCTTGTGTCCCAAGAGAAGCTATCCGTTAGCTTTACGGAAATAGCCCTTCTGCTACACGCCGTAAAGATGAAGATGCTTTCCGTCTGACTGGCACATTAGTTGAAATTGAATATAGGGTTCAGATGGTAATGGCACCATCTTGGGGACAATATCCCAATCGCGCACCAGTGGCGTGCAGAAATTTCCTCTTAATTGGATCCACGCTCGCTTTCGGCACACAAAATTTTCTGTCAGAGCCTGCAATACTGGCACGATTCTTGTATTGATCTACTTGTAGCCCATCAGGATTTACGAGGAAGATCATGTTTGACGAAATGTTGCTAGAAAACGGTTCGGTACGTCCACATTACCAAGGTTTTGAGACCTGGAAGTCTGCACGCGAATCCGGTTACCTGGAAGCCAAGAAAGCGGAGGCCGACCACCTATTCCGGCAAGTTGGCATTACATTTTCCGTATATGGTGACGATGTTGGCACTGAACGGCTGATTCCATTTGATTTAGTGCCGCGCATTATTCCTGCAGCGCACTGGGCTCGACTGGAGAAGGGTCTGGCTCAACGCGTTCAGGCGTTGAACCTGTTTTTAAAAGATGTTTACGGCCGCGGTGACATTCTTCGGGCCGGCATCATCCCAGCCAATCGGGTACTGGGTAACACGCAGTTTCGTAAAGAAATGCTCGATCTGAATGTGCCATCAGGGATCTATTCCATGATTGCCGGGATTGATCTTGTGTGTGTTGGCGAAGACGAGTGGTACGTGCTGGAAGACAATCTCCGAGTGCCGTCAGGGGTGTCCTACATGCTAGAGAACCGCAAGATGATGATGCGGCTCTTCCCAGATTTATTCAGTGCGCACCGGATTGCACCTGTAGCCCACTATCCAGATCTGCTATTAGAAACGTTACGCCAGGGAGCTCCTGATGCACAGGATGACCCAACGGTCGTGGTGCTTACCCCTGGCTTGTATAACTCTGCGTACTTTGAACATGCATTCCTTGCGCAGCAGATGGGTGTTGAGCTAGTCGAAGGTAAAGATCTGGTTGTCGAAGATGACACGGTCTTTATGCAAACCACCCATGGGAAGAAACGTGTCGATGTTATTTACCGCCGGATTGATGATGACTATCTCGACCCGGAGGTATTCAACAAGGATTCGATGCTTGGCGTACACGGTTTAATGCGTGCTTATCGTGCAGGCCGTGTCACGCTGGCAAATGCTGTAGGTACAGGAGTTGCTGATGACAAGTCGATTTATCCCTACGTTCCGGAAATGATCCGCTTCTACCTAGGCCAGGAACCGATTCTGCACAATGTTCCGACTCACATCTGTTCAGAGGCTGATTCTCTTAAATACGTTCTCGACAACCTGGAAAAACTGGTCGTTAAAGAGGTGCATGGTGCTGGCGGTTACGGGATGTTGATCGGGCCTGCTGCATCCAAAGCCGAGATCGCCGATTTTCGTACCAAGCTCATTGCTCAGCCAGATGCTTATATCGCGCAACCTACGTTGTCGCTATCGACATGTCCAACGATGGTAGAACAAGGTATCGCGCCTCGTCATATCGACTTGCGCCCCTTTGTTCTTAGCTCACCAAGCGGTATTCGTATGGTACCTGGCGGTCTCACCCGGGTGGCACTCAAAGAAGGGTCTCTGGTGGTTAACTCGTCGCAAGGTGGTGGTACCAAAGACACTTGGGTTGCCGCCGATTAATCACCTTTGAATGTTCTTTACAGCCGTAAAACCTTAAGGAAGTCTCATGCTTTCCCGCACCGCTGATAGTCTGTACTGGATGGCACGCTACACCGAGCGTGCCGAAAACACGGCCCGATTGATCGATATCGGTCTGCAACAATCGCTGTTGCCTGGTCAACAACGCGAAGCACAAGCCAGCCTTGCTGGCATGCTGGGCCTCGCCGAATTGTTGCCCATCTATCAGAAAAAATTTGGCGATGTTGATCCGGAGTCTGTCATTCGATTTATGGTACTTGACGAAGAAAACCCGTCATCCATATGGTGCAGCCTGCGCAACGCCCGAGAAAACGCCCGTGCTGTACGTGGTCAGATTACTACCGGCATGTGGGAGACGATAAATGCGACCTGGCTAGAGTTTCTCCAATTGTGCGATGAAGACTTGCCGCTCACAGAGCCGGGAAAGTTCTTTGAGTGGGTGCAGATGCGATCCCATCTCTCACGGGGCATTACAATTGGCACCATGTTCAAAGACGAGGCTTTCCGCTTCGTTCGGCTCGGTACATTTATTGAACGCGCTGACAGCACTGCCCGCATGATAGATCTGCGCTTTCATCATATTGAAACGATGGATGCCAAGTCTGGCGCACTGGATCCTGATGATCCTGAGTTTGCCGTCCGTGAGTTCTACCATTGGGAAGCTGTGCTGCGCTCCTTGTCAGCGTTTGAAGCGTACCGAAAGGTTTATCGGGATACCATCAATGGCTCTCGTGTTGCCGAGCTACTGATCCTTAATCCGGATGTGCCACGTTCAATCGCCGCCTGCATCAACGAGGTGGTTGAAAACCTCAAAAATGTCGGCAATGGCAACTCAGCTGAAACTCGCCGTCGTGCAGGCAAATTAGCAGCAAAGCTACGGTATTTAACACTTGAGGAAATTTCCATTGAAGGTTTACATCTCTGGCTGACTAAATTACTCGGTGATATTGATGATCTAGGCGTTAGAATTCGACAAGATTTCTTAGTTCTCTGACGTTTACTGATTACATATGACTTACTGCGTAGCTTTGCGGCTCAATGCCGGCCTTGTGTTTTTATCTGATGCCCGTACGAATGCGGGAATTGATCAGATCAGCACTTTCCGCAAGATGAGCTTGGTCGAACGACCAGGTGATCGTGTCATTGTGATGATGTCAGCCGGCAATCTAGCGATTACACAAGCTGTTCGCCAGGTGCTTGCTGAAAACATGGAGCACGAAAAAGGCTTGCTCGCAGCCGAAAGCATGTATGACGTTGCCCAAAGAGTCGGTGATGCAGTACGTTTTGTCCACCAACGCGATGCCAAAGCGCTGGCTCAATTTGGTATCGACTTCAATTGTAGTTTGATCGTGGGCGGCCAAATTGGCAAAGAACGATGCCGTATTTTCGAGGTGTATTCGGCGGGCAATTTCATTGAATGCGCAGAAGAAAAACCGTATCTTCAGATTGGGGAATCTAAGTACGGCAAGCCAATTCTCGACCGGGTTATTCGTCCCGAAACCGCTTTGGGCGATGCAGCTAAATGCGCTTTGGTCTCTATGGATTCAACGCTGCGCTCTAACCTATCCGTGGGCTTACCTCTAGATATGCTGGTTTATAAGACTGACACACTTGAAATTACCCACTTTACACACATCGATTCAACCAATGTCTATTTCAACAGCATTCATGATCTATGGGGCGAGAAGTTGAAAGAAGTGTTCAGTGCGCTGCCCAATCCCGTATGGGCGGAAACCAGTGCTGAAGAGGCCCGATTAGTGTCTTTGCGCGTAGGCAATTCGATGGAAACGCGACCAACGCATCCAATTCAAACGCTGGCAGGGCAACAGTAAACATTCATCCTTTGTTCTAGTCGTTATTGCATCGATTTGGCACAGCTTTTGCGTAACAGGAAGTGTCTCATGACATCTTCGGAGTTGCGCCGTGTCCATCCATGTTGCACTAAACCACGTTACTCACTATCACTATGACCGCCCTATTAGCTTGGGGCCACAGATTATTCGTCTGAGACCTTGTGCTCATGCGAGAACACGTATTCTCAGTTATTCGATGAAGGTGACTCCGGGTGAGCATTTCATCAACTGGCAGCAAGACCCACAAGCAAACTATCTGGCGCGCCTGGTATTCCCGGAAAAAACAACTGAGTTTCGTATTGAAGTAGATTTTGTTGCAGAAATGGCCGTACACAATCCTTTCGACTTTTTTCTTGAACCGCGCGCTGAAGAATTTCCATTTTCGTACCCCGGTGAGCAGGCCATCGAGCTACAACCTTACCGGGCTTGCATGACCCCGCGCCCACAGTTAAATGCATATTTGAGAAGTATCCCCTACAAAAAGGTGCGCACCATTGATTTTCTGGTTGGATTAAACCAGCGTATTCATAACGACATCCGTTACACCATTCGTATGGAGCCCGGTGTACAGACACCGGAAGAAACCCTCACTAAGCGATCAGGTTCCTGCCGTGACTCAGCATGGTTAATGGTGCAAGTAGCACGCCATATGGGTCTGGCTGCGCGTTTTGTATCTGGCTATTTGATTCAGCTAGCCCCCGATATCAAATCACTGGACGGCCCATCGGGTCCAGAAATCGATTTTACGGACCTTCATGCCTGGTGCGAAGTGTATCTGCCTGGTGCAGGATGGATAGGCCTCGATCCTACGTCGGGGCTATTGGCCGGCGAAGGCCATATTCCTGTTGCCTGTTCGCCCGATCCGGGTTCTGCATCGCCAGTGACTGGGGCAATCGATAAGTGCGAATGCGAGTTTGAGCATAGCATGAGCGTTTCCCGTATCTGGGAAGCGCCTAGAGTTACCAAACCGTATAGCGATGAGGATTGGTTAGAAATTGACGCTGTTGGGGAACAGGTTGACCTTGATTTGCAGCACTTAGATGTGCGGCTGACTCAAGGTGGTGAACCTACGTTCGTATCCGTCGATGATCGCGATGGTGCCGAATGGAACACCGAGGCGATGGGGCCTACCAAGCGGATCTTGAGCGCCTCTTTGCTCGATAAGTTGCGTGCTGAGTATGCACCTTCTGGCTTGCGGCACTACGGCCAGGGCAAGTGGTACCCAGGTGAACAATTACCGAGATGGTCGCTCAATATATTCTGGCGTAAAGATGGTGATCCGCTCTGGGTAAATCCTGCTCTGGTAGCCGATGAATATTTAGACTATGGCGTTTCTGCCGAAGATGCAGGCATTTTCTTGCGGGGCGTTGCCGAAAGACTTGGGGTTTTGCCTAAATGGGTTTTTCCGGCTTTTGAAGACGTTTGGTATTACTTATGGCGCGAGCGTCGTCTTCCTGAAAACGTGGATCCATTCGACGCGCGTCTCGATGATGAACTGGAACGTGATCGTCTGCGCAAAGTTTATACGCAAGGTCTAGACAAGACGATCGGTCAGGTACTACCCATTACCCGCAATGTAGCCGGACCCGGTTGGCAAAGCGGACCTTGGTTTCTACGTGACGAACGTTGCTATTTAATTCCAGGCGATTCGCCTATTGGTTACCGTTTGCCTCTGGATTCCCAACCCTGGGTCAGCCGTGGTGAATTTCCTTATGTGAATCCCGAGGACCCCAGCACAGATAAAAGAGCGCTCCCCTCGCATGCCCAGCTTCACCTTCGCGTTGGCGAAACGACAAAAACCGTATCAGAAAAGAATTTATTGAGCACAACAGGTCGAGGCGTCAGTAGCAATCCAAGTGATGTCCTGAAAAAGCCCGCCAAGTTCGAATCCGCCGCCTGGATTACACGCACCTTTATGTGTGCTGAACCAAGAAATGGAAAACTGTACATTTTCATGCCGCCCACAACCTGCCTTGAGGATTATCTTGAAGTCCTTGCAGCGGTTGAAGCCACGGCCGAAGACATGGGCTTACCCGTGATTATCGAGGGCTATGAGCCGCCACGCGATCCCCGTCTTACTGTTTTGCGCGTAACACCAGATCCTGGGGTGATCGAAGTCAATGTTCAACCCGCTGCGAGCTGGCCTGAGCTGACCAAACACACGAACTTTCTTTATGAAGCAGCGCATCAAACCCGCCTTTCTACCGAAAAGTTTATGGTTGATGGTCGCCACACTGGCACCGGTGGCGGGAATCACTTTGTGCTTGGTGGTGCTACGCCTTCAGATTCGCCCTTTTTAAGGCGGCCGGATTTACTCGCCAGCATGGTGGCTTATTGGCATAACCATCCGGCCTTATCCTATCTGTTTTCCGGATTATTTATCGGTCCTACAAGTCAGGCACCGCGAGTGGATGAGGCTCGCCACGAATCTGTACGCGAGCTTGAAGTCGCTTTTGAAGAAATGCGTCGTCAGCAGACCCTGTTTAACAACGTTCCGCCGTGGGTAGTCGACCGAGCGCTACGCAATCTTCTGGTTGATGTTACGGGTAACACGCATCGTGCAGAATTCTGTATTGATAAGCTGTACTCGCCAGATAGCTCAACAGGCCGCCTAGGCTTACTTGAAATGCGGGCCTTTGAGATGCCACCACATGCCCGCATGAGCCTTGCCCAGCAGTTATTGATGCGGGCTCTAGTAGCACGCTTCTGGAAGACACCTTATCAGCCCTCAAGCCTGATTCGCTGGGGTACTGGACTACATGATCGCTACATGTTGCCACATTTCATCTGGGCTGATCTGAGTGACGTAATTGAAGAGCTCAACCAGTCAGGCTACGCATTCAAGCCAGAATGGTTTGCACCCCATTTTGAATTCCGTTTTCCACATATCGGCGAGATGGATGTTAATAATGTGCGAATGGATATTCGTATGGCTTTAGAACCCTGGCACGTCATGGGTGAAGAAGGCATGCAGGGTGGCACAGTACGCTACGTAGATTCATCACTGGAACGTATACAGGTCAAAGTCAGCGGATTCGTTGAAGGTCGCCATATAGTGACCTGTAATCAAGAAGTTGTCCCATTACACCCAACGGGTACAAAAGGCGAATTTGTCGCTGGCGTTCGCTATCGGGCTTGGCAGCCGCCCAATTGCCTGCACCCGACGATTGCCGTTCACGCCCCCCTCACCTTCGACTTGGTAGACACGTGGATGCATCGTTCGCTTGGCGGCTGCCAATACCATGTCGCACACCCCGGTGGCCGAAGCTACGATACATTCCCGGTAAACGCCTATGAAGCAGAGGCTCGTCGTCTGGCACGCTTCTTCCGGATCGGTCATACTCCAGGGGAAGTCCGAATTAATCAACAACACCTCAATCCAGATTTTCCGTTTACTCTGGATTTACGTTTATCCTAATTTAGGGCTTAGTTCGCCGAATTTATGAATTCTGTAGCATCAAAGTGCTCTCAATCCCAAACCGCTGGCTCAACACTGCTATCAGGTTACGCCCAGCGCAGTCTGGCTGCAGAGAGGTACGATGAGCTCTGTGAATCGGGTGGTACGACACGACCGCACTGGCAACCTGTTCTGGATTTGCTGGGCAGTACACAACCAGCCGAAATCGAGTCACGATTGGCCGTTGCCCAGCAACACATTCGCGATGAAGGCATTACCTACACAATCTATGCCGATCCACAGGGAAAAGACCGCCCCTGGGCGTTGGATGAGTTGCCGCTCGTGTTACCGGGTGACGAGTGGACTGCACTTTCCTACGGTTTAGCTCAACGTGCCCGGTTGTTAAACCGGATTCTTGCTGACCTTTATGGCAGTCAAACACTATTAAAAGAAGGCATTGTTCCTCCCGAAGTGGTCTATGGTGCAGGTGGCTGGCTCCCTGCCGCATTTGGCACACAGGCTCCCGGGGATATTTTCCTTCATAGTTACGCCGCCGATTTGCTCCGTTCGCCAGATGGGCAATGGTGGGTTGTTGCCGATCGGACTCAAGCACCTTCGGGCGCGGGTTATGCACTAGAAAACCGTATGATCATGTCGCGTGCGTTTCCGGAATTATTGTCGACAATGCCAGTCGCAGCGCTGACCGAGTTCTTCTCAGCATTTCGGGAGTCATTGGCACACTACTCACCCTGCGATGGAAAATCACCGCGCATTGTCGTACTGACGCCGGGACCCCTTAACGAGACTTACTACGAACATAGCCTATTGGCGCGCTATCTGGGCTTCCCTTTGGTTGAAGGGGGTGATCTAACCGTACGAGAAGGTTGTGTCTGGCTTAAAACCATTAGCGGCCTTCAACGAGTTCATACCATTCTTCGCCGGCAGGATGATGCTTACTGCGACCCCCTCGAACTACGCAGCGATTCAGCATTAGGCATTGCGGGCCTGGCAGATTGTGCCCGGCGCGGTACGGTACTCATGGCAAATGCATTGGGAAGTGGTGTCGTTGAATCTGCAGCCTTACAAGGTTTTTTGCCAGCCGCTTGCCGGTTTCTACTCGGAGAAGAGCTTGCCCTGCTGTCCGTAGGGACCTGGTGGTGTGGAGAAACTGCCGCCATGAGTTATGTCCGGGATAACCTGGACGACTTGGTGATTAAGTCTGTACAGGGCATCAGTGACTTTGCCCCGATTTTCGGACAAGACCTGAATTCAGAAGCACGTCGTGGGCTTATCAAACAGATCGAGGCTTGCCCGGATAAATTTGTCGCTCAAGAATGGGTCCGACTTTCACAGGCACCTGTTTTAAACCGACGTCCGGGGGCATTACAACTAGATGCGCGATCTATAGGCTTGCGTGCTTATGCGGTAGCTACCGAACAAGGGTATGAGATTATGCCTGGAGGGCTCACCCGGGTTGAATCTCATCGGGATGCGCGGGTGGTCTCCATGCAGCGAGGCGGCGCATCGAAAGACACCTGGGTATTGCGCCCCAGTGTCAGCGACGAGCCGCCAATACACGCAACTGAATCTGGGGTCGCCGCCCCGGTTGTTCACACCGGTGTGCCCTCGCGCGTGGCAGAAAATCTATTCTGGATGGGGCGCTACACGGAACGGGCCGAGGGAATTGCACGCCTTTTGCGGCTGACTTTAAGTGAACGGCTACATTATGCACGTCGCCATGGTGTAGTTGCTTTACATCAACTCGCGTGGTCATACGGCATCATTGTTCTCCCTCATGGCTGTAAAGATCCTGCTCAGATTTCTGTGGAGTCTCTAATTAGTTGCGCAGCAAACCCATCACACGCGCAGGGGCTATCTCAAACCTTGCAAGAACTCGGGCGCGTTGGATTTTCATTACGTGACAGAATTTCCCATGATCACTGGCGAGCCATGAATCGTCTCGTCAACGATCCAGCAATGTCGCCTGATTTAACGCTTGGACCAACACTGGTCTGGCTTGATCGTGCGGTCGCCGGTCTGGCAAGCTTGTCCGGATTTTCCCTCGACGCCATGAATCGGGATGCCGGTTGGCGCTTTTTGTCCCTAGGCCGACGTATAGAGCGATTAGAGCTGCTTGCCAAAGCACTTGATATCGTCGTTGGACAACTGATGCAAACTAAAGCAGAAAATTCTGCACCACACGAAACCAATCAACCCCTTGATTGGCTTTTGGATTTAACAGATTCATCCGGTTCATTTCGTAGCCAGACGACAGGCCTCGCCAGCTGGCGCGCCATGCGTAGCATCGTTTTACTCGATGCAACCAACCCGCGGTCTTTAAGATTCCAAATCGAAGGCGTTCAGCAGGCATTGCAACGGCTTGGCATCGATGCAGGTAGTGCTATCGTTGGTTTAGAGCAAAGTGGCATCCAACTGACAGAATGGGCTATCGGCGGCCTGCCTAATCTAGCCGAATTGCGCAACACCTTTGCCGTTCTATCTCAGGAAACATCAGCTCTCAATGAATTACTCGCCACACGTTATTTTAACGTCAGCGAAGCAGCCGTTTCTGTTTAAAGTCTCTTATGGCTAATGACGTAAAACCCGGAAAACGATATCGCGTTATTCATGACACGGAATACTGCTATGCCTATTCGGTGTCCAATGCTCGGCATCGTGCGCATCTAATACCCAGCAGTTATCAGCATCAAAAAGTCGATAGCGCCACATTAACCATCAACCAGCCCTTGGCGGAGTCCAACCAAGGGGTAGATTTTTTCGGCAATGCATATCGTGATTTCGCGATTACATCGCCACATCGATTACTTCTTGTTCAAGCACGAATGGATGTCTTTGTTCAGCACCCTGCATGGCCAACAACCAGCCCCCTCTGGAATGGCAAAAGCCTTGCCAGACGAAGCTTCGACCCTGCTGACACTCAGGGCACAAAATTTGCTATGGCCTGCGCAACCTATCTGGTCGATTCCCCTATGATTCCCTCATTGCCTGAAGCAAAGCAGTGGGCTTTAAAACACCTGGGCGAAGGAAAACCATTGCATCAGCAATTGTTGTTAATGACACAGGCGATGCAGGAAGAGTTTGTTTTTGACGCTACCGCAACAACTGTGGGCACACCGCTGCCAGAGGTCTTTAAAAACAAACGTGGCGTTTGCCAGGATTTTGCACAGCTGATGATTGCCTCATTACGCAGTATCGGCATTCCGGCACGCTATGTCAGTGGCTACATCCTCACACACCCCGCACCGGGAAAGCCACGTCTCATTGGGGCCGATGCAACACATGCCTGGGTGGAAGCGTGGTGCCCTGGGCATGGTTGGCTAGGGCTAGACCCGACCAATGGCAAAGCGGTATCCGATGAGTTTGTCACCTTGGCGATAGGCCGTGACTACGGGGATGTCATCCCATTACGAGGTGTTGTTGTCGGTGGCGGCGAACACTCGCTTGAAGTTTCCGTAACGATGATTCCGGTAGTCTAATGCGATGCGGAAGCGTACGTTAGTACATGTTAGTTTATGTGTCAGACCAAACAGGGCGCTGAAAAATTAGCATCAGCGCAATGACAACCATTACTTCGTTCGTGGCAAGCATCACACTCAGCTTGAGATCGAGGTTTACAAACCACGGCGTGTGGCGCAGTGCGTCTGGGTTTAAAGGCCCGGCGCGTAGGTGAATCAAACTGGTGTATTGCCGGACGTTGATGGTTTGCAACATGCCTTTCTAGTTAAGCGACACGAAATCAGTAGCCGAAAAGGGCGCTTTTTTTGCGGAATGTATGGCCCCCAGTGTGCGTGCTTTGAGTCGTGTCACGCTTACAATTGAGTCCGTTAAATTAAAGAGGCGTTGTCTTGGACCGCACTGAACGCTTTTACCGCATTGACCAGCTGCTTAATGACCAGAGATGCCTCCCCTTTGAAGACATTCAGGAAGCGCTGGGGGTATCCCGTGCCACGCTCCGCCGTGACATGCAGTATCTGCGTGATCGCTTGAATGCCCCGATTGTTTATGACCGCATGGGCGGCGGTTACCGGTTTGCTAAAGACGAGACGCAACCGAGTCGCGAGTCGGAGCCGAAATACGAGCTGCCGGGCCTCTGGTTTAATGCCAGCGAAATCTATGCGCTTTTGATGATGCAGCAGTTGCTTAATACGGTGCAGCCGGGTTTGCTGGGGCCGCATATTGCGCCGTTGCAATCCCGTCTTTCTGCTTTGCTGGGCAGCCAGGATAACCGCCCGGAAGATATTGAAGACCGGATCCGCATTGTGCATACCGGGCAGCGTGCGCCGGAGCCAGCCAATTTTGCATTGATTGCCTCGGCATTGCTCAAGCGCCAACAGTTGAAGTTACAGCACTGGCATCGCGGTCGCGATGAAACAACGGCGCGGGTTATTTCACCCCAACGATTGGTGTTCTACCGGGGCAACTGGTACCTAGATGCGTGGTGTCATTTGCGTAAGGATTTACGCAGCTTTGCAGTGGAAACGCTGAGCGATGTCGAGTTACTCGACAAGCCGGTGAAGGAAGTGGCGGCGAAGGTGCTGGATAGCCGGGTACAGAATGGCTACGGTATTTTTGGTGGCGAGCGGACGCAGTGGGCACAGTTGCGCTTTACCCCGGCGCGGGCGCGCTGGGTGGCCTCGGAGCAGTGGCACCCGGATCAACGGAGTAACGTCTTACCCGATGGCAGCTATCAGCTCGACGTGCCTTACAGCATTGAAACCGAGTTGGTGATGGATATCCTGCGTCATATGCCGGACGTGGAAGTGATCGGACCACCGGCTCTGCGCGCCAAAGTGCGAGACAAGTTGAAGTCTGCACTGGCGGCCCATAAAGACTGATCGTGTTGAATAAGACCTGCGGGTGGTTAGGCCGGACGTTGAGCCGCTGCCTGTGGGCTGCTTGCGTGATAGCGGTTGTTTTTGCTGGTGCCGTGCAGGCGCAGGAGATTGAGGCGCGCCTTTATTCGAACGCACCCATCAACTATAACTTTCTGGGTGTGGGTTTTACACAGGTCACCACCAATAAGTTTCAGCTCAATACAGAGGTGCTGGCCTATAACCGCACCTTCGATTTCTTCGGGCAATCCGGCAAGGTCAATCTGATCGTGCCCTACGCCCAGTTGCACGGACATACGACCACCGGCAGTCAGGTGATTAGCGGTTCGTCGGTGGGCCTGACAGACCCGATCATCCGATTGGCGACGAATCTGTATGGTGCACCGGCGTTATCGGTAGAAGAGTTCAAGCATTACCAGCAGGATCTGATTATTGGCGCCAATCTATCGGCAGCATTGCCCTGGGGGGAGTACAACAGCAATCAGCTGTTTAATGTGGGTGCGAACCGCAGCTTCATTCAACCGGGGCTGGGCGTGTCACAGGGCAAGGGGCCGTGGCGTTTCGAGCTTTCCGGGGATGCAACGTTCTTTTCTAACAACAATAATTTCTATGGCGGCAATGTGTTGTCGCAGAACCCGATTTATTCCGGCACGGGCCATGTGATTTATTACTTTCCCTCTACGGCCTGGTTATCAACCGATATCACGTATTACTCGGGTGGGCAGAGTTTTGTGAACGGTATGCAGAAGAATAATGCGCAGGAGAACTGGTTGTTTGGTGCCACCTTCTCTATGCCGATCAACACCAATAATGCGATCAAGTTTCATGCAGCAGAAGGCAGTTTCTTTAATCAGGGCCAGTACTACACGATGTACGGCGTGGTCTGGCAATTTCGCTGGGCGGATTGATCAGCTAGCGCTGCCCGTAACCGGGTAGCAACCGCCTTTGTTGCCAGGTACAAAGACACAGCGATAACGTGTGCCGCGGCAGTCGGCGTACCAGCTCTGGATGTTGTCAAAAGCCCCGGAGTCTTTACTGACCACTTTGACCTGCTCTGGTTTGCAGCCCACGGAAGAGGCCGTTGCCGTGCGCTCCCATGCCGAGGAGCCACAACCGGTACACAAGGCGATGAGCAAGAAGAGCGTGAGTCTGCGCATAGGATATTTATTGACGGCCGGTCTGTTGGCGGAACTGGATGGCTTCGGCGATATGTGCCGCGGTAATGTCGGGTGTACCGGCCAGATCGGCGATGGTGCGGGCAACTCGTAGCAGCCGGTGGTAAGCGCGTGCAGATAGACCCAGCCGGTTAACAGCCTGATTGAGCAGGGTTTGTCCGGCAGCATCAGGTTTGGCGTGTTTTTCCAGGTCTTTGCCATCGAGTTGGGCATTGATAGTCCCTTGCCTTCGGAGGGCAATCGTCGTTGCCGCAATAACGCGCTCACGCACGGTGGCAGAAGTTTCGCCAGGAGCCGCCTGTGCCAGATCAGCCGAGGAAAGCGCAGGGACATCGATGCATAAATCGATGCGGTCCAGCAGTGGACCCGATAGCCGGTTGCGGTAACGCTGCACCTGTTCTGGTGTACAGCGACAGGCGCGAGTTGGGTGTCCCTGATAACCGCAGGGGCACGGGTTCATGGCGGCGATCAGTTGAAAGGCCGCCGGATAATTAGCACGGCGGTTGGCGCGGGCGATGTGCACTTCGCCGGTTTCAAGCGGTTCACGTAGCGACTCCAGAACGCGTCGATCAAACTCGGGGAGTTCATCCAGAAAAAGCACGCCACCGGTAGCGAGCGAGATTTCACCGGGCAGCGCCTGGCTACCACCACCAATCACCGCGGCGGGTGATGCACTGTGGTGGGGTGCACGGAAAGGCCGTTCCCCAAAACGTTCCGGGTTAAAGATACCGGCCAGCGAGAGGATGCCCGCGGAGGTAAGCGCGCCGGGCGCATCGAGTGGCGGCAGAATACCCGGTAAGCGGGTGGCTAGCATGGATTTACCGGTGCCCGGTGGGCCGAGCATGAGTAGCGCATGGCCACCAGTTGCAGCAATTTCCAGTGCGCGGCGTGCCTGAGCCTGTCCTTTGACATCGGAGAGATCGGGGTAGGACGCTAGGTGACTGAGGTCGGGCTTCTTGGGCGGTGGGAGTTGGTCTTCGCCCATGAGATGCGCACAGACTTCGCGCAGTGTGTGGGCAATGCGGACGGAGGCGCCTTCAGCGAGAGCTGCTTCGGTACCGGAGGCCTCGGGCAGAATCAGCGTGCGGTCGGCCTGATGGCTGGCCAGTGCTAACGCCAGCGCGCCACGCACCGGACGCAAGCTGCCGGTGAGTGAAAGTTCGCCCGCAAATTCGTAATCATTCAGATTGAGGGCCGGCAGTTGACCGGATGCCGCTAGCAAGCCCAGTGCGATCGGTAAATCAAAACGTCCCGAGTCTTTAGGTAGATCGGCGGGCGCCAGATTCACGGTAATGCGCCGTGCGGGAAATTCAAAGCCGGAGCTGAGGAGTGCCGCACGAACCCGATCACGGGCCTCGCGCACTTCGGCATCGGCCAACCCCACGAGACTGAATGCGGGCAGGCCGTTGGCCACATGCACCTCCACCACAACGGGGGGTGCCTGCAGGCCATCCAGCGCTCGTGTATGAATGAGCGCTAGTGTCATAACTTACTTCGGTTTGTTTTCCAGTTCATCCAGGCGGGCGGTGAGCTGATCCACCAGCTGGCGGGTGCGCGCCAGTACGTTGGCCTGGGTGTCGAATTCTTCGCGCGTCACCAGATCGAGTTTGCTGAAGAAGCTGCTCATCATGCTGCGCACATTTTTTTCAATATCGGCGGCCGGGCTGTTGGCGATGAGGCCAGAAATACGCTGAGTAAAGTCTTCAAACATTTTTGGGTCAAGCATCTTGCATCGCTCCGCAGTTAACCGAGTTTTGTGGAGTCTAGCATGCAGTGTGCGCAGCATTAAGCCAGCTGCGTCTGGTGCATGGGGTTTGCGCACCACACTGGTGCGATAAGCGTTCGTTAAGGTGGCAACGCCCCGTCACGGTGCGCACGAAATGGTGCGCTGCGATAAGAAGCGAGGTGTCTTCGACGTGCCGAAACTTGTAAAAGAGGTCGTTGCGAGAGGC
The DNA here is from genome assembly GCA_039805865.1 of Pseudomonadota bacterium. Classification (GTDB taxonomy): domain Bacteria; phylum Pseudomonadota; class Gammaproteobacteria; order Burkholderiales; family Rhodocyclaceae; genus Fluviibacter. Next base: position 19,235 of record JBDLTI010000001.1, read on the forward strand.
TATCTGCTTCAGAATAAATTGTTTGATAACAACAGGCTATGAGTTTTTTTGGACGTCAAAGCAAAAGTTGGCACGGTCTGTGCATTAAAAGCTCCGTATCAATTAAATTTTTCTTTTCGCATAAGGATATGACCATGACCTTCAAGAAAACACTTCTCGCAGCCTCGCTGGCCGCCATGTCGATGGCTGCTGTTGCTCAAACCGCTGATGCGAGCAAGGACGCAGCAGAAACTGCAGCCAGCACAGATTGGGCACTAACAGCTAACGTAACTTTAGCCAGCAGCTACCGTTTCCGTGGTGTCGATCAGACTTTCAATCAGCCTGCTGTCCAAGCTGGTGTTGATTTAAGCATGCCCTATGGCTTCTATGTCGGTAACTGGAACTCGAACGTAAACGGTAATGCGGCTGGTATGCCGGGTGGCAATATAGAGATGGACCTCTATGGTGGTTGGAAGTATGCTTTCACTGAAGATGTGGGTCTGGATACCGGTGTGATCAATTATTTCTACCCAGGCAGTAAAACGACTCAAACTCAGTTCGAGCCTGGCGCGGCTGCAAGCTACGGTACCAAAAATGGTATGGTCTATAACCTTGAGTACTACGTTGGAACGAATTGGAAGACGGTTAGCCTGAAGCAGTTCTTTGCGTTGACGGACTATTTCAATCTTCAAGGCGTTAATGGTGCAAGCACTGCTGGTTCTGGTTACACAGATCTGCGTGGTACGTACGATCTGAGTGACTTACATCCAGTGCTAAGCGGCTTTGGCCTTCTGGGCCATGTTGGCTATTTCTACATGAATAAATATAGCCAAGCAAACTATGCTGACTGGGAGCTGGGTGTAACCAAAGACTTTGGACAGGGTTGGAATGCAAAAGTTTCATACATCGAAGCCTCAACAAATGGAAATTGCAACAATGGGGTAAATCCTCAGTTTTACTGCTTCAGTAAGCAAGGTAACGGCTACGGGAATTCTTCCACACAAAATGCAGGCCAAGCAACCTATATGGTTACTGTGGGCCGTACGTTCTAACCAAGCCCGAAACGGGGCTCATCCACACGATGAACCCCATAAGAATCAAATTACTTAAGGAACCAGTTCATGAAACTCGTTACCGCAATCATCAAGCCGTTCAAGCTGGACGAAGTGCGTGAAGCGCTTGCCGCTGTCGGCGTACAGGGCGTGACTGTGACCGAAGTCAAAGGCTTCGGTCGTCAGAAAGGCCATACCGAACTCTATCGCGGCGCTGAATATGTCGTCGATTTCTTGCCAAAGGTAAAGCTGGAAGCCGCTGTGGCTGACAACATCCTTGGGCAGGTGATCGAAGCCATTGAAAAGTCGGCTGCTACCGGCAAGATCGGCGACGGCAAGATTTTTGTCTTCCCGCTTGAAGAAGTGGTTCGTATCCGCACCGGCGAAACCGGTGAGACGGCCCTTTAATCGAACCAAGGAGTTTATTCATGAAAAAATATCTCGCAATGCTGCTACCGCTGCTAGCCAGTGGTGTAGCTCTGGCTGATCCGGCTGCTGCGGCACCGGTCATGAACAAGGCCGATAACGCCTGGATCATGGTGTGTTCGGCGTTCGTGATTCTGATGTCGATCCCTGGTCTGGCACTGTTCTACGGGGGTCTCGTCCGTAAAAAGAACGTGCTGTCTTTGCTGATTCAGGTCTTTGTTGTCTTCTCGCTGGTGTCGTTGCTGTGGGTTGTCTACGGCTACAGCGTTGCATTCACCGAAGGTCATTCGCTATACAACGCTTTCTTCGGCTCGTTCGACAAGATCCTGCTCAAGGGAATTACTGGCGAAACACTGACCGGTACCTTCTCGAAAGGTGTAGCGATTCCTGAACTGACCTTTGTGGTCTTCCAGGGTGCGTTTGCTGCAATTACCTGCGCACTGATCGTGGGAGCCTGGGCGGAGCGTATCAAGTTCTCGGCTGTGCTGATTGGTATTGTGGCCTGGTTTACGCTGGCCTATCTGCCGGTCGCACATATGGTGTGGTTCTGGGCGGGTCCGGATGCTTATACCTCGGCTGAAGCTGCTGAAGCGGCTGGTGCAACCGCAGGTTACCTGTTCCAGAAGGGCGCGCTTGATTTCGCTGGCGGTACGGTGGTGCACATCAATGCCGCTGTGGCTGGCCTGGTGGTTGCTGCGATTGCCGGCAAGCGGATCGGTTACGGTCGTGAAGCCATGTCGCCACACAACCTGACCTTCACCATGATCGGCGCCTCGCTGCTGTGGTTCGGTTGGTTCGGTTTCAACGCCGGTTCTGCGCTGGAAGCTAGCGGTGCTGCGTCGCTGGCCTTCGTGAATACCTGGGTTGCCACCGCTGCTGCAACACTGTCGTGGATGGCTGCCGAGTGGATGATCAAGGGTAAACCTTCGATGTTGGGTGCTGCGTCTGGTGCCGTATCGGGTCTGGTTGCCATTACCCCAGCTGCTGGTTTTGTGGGTGTGGGTGGTGCCATCATCATCGGTCTGATTGGCGGCGTAGTCTGTCTGTGGGGTGCTTCAGGCCTCAAGAAGATGCTCAAGGTCGACGACTCTCTGGATGTGTTTGGTATTCACGGCGTGGGCGGTATCACGGGTGCGCTGTTGACGGGTGTGTTTGCAGACCCGGCGCTTGGCGGCTCAGGTATCTACGACTACGTAACGAATGCAGTTGCCGAAGGATATTCGATCGCTGATCAGGTTGTGATTCAGGCGACTGCCGTCGGAACGACAATTGTCTGGTCGGGTGTGGTGGCTTTCGTAGTCTTCAAGCTACTGGATGTTGTTATTGGTCTACGTGTTCCTGAAGATGAGGAACGTGAAGGCCTAGATGTCACCTCCCACGGTGAAAACGCGTATCACGATTAATGGTCGGTCGTTGTATGCAAGAGTAGTTCTTTAGAGTTTCTCCTCTCCGTGTGGATTTGGCGGGTTCTTCGGAACCCGCCTTTTTTATTCAGGAGCGCGGCGGGAGTGAGTGACCGAAATAGCGGATGGTCGTGGCCACTTTGATTTCACCGAGAAAGAATGCCAGCGAGCCCATCAGGCAGAGCATGGCCAGAATAAAGAGCGCGGTGACGACATCGCCAAAGACCGACTGACTGGGAAACAGCTGGCTGGTAAAGATGACCAGAATGACCGCACACACAAAGAAGGCAGACATCGTAGCCAGTGTGATGGCGGTATTGATGAGCGAATTGCGCTTCGCCAGTTTTAAGAGCTCGTGTGCGTACCAGCTGGGGTCATGGCCCTCGGAGACCCAGTGATCGAGCTGGCGACCCCGATCAATGACGCGCGAGAGGCGCGTTGTGAGCACAGACAGCACAGCACCAACGCCAGTGAGTAGAAACACGGGTGCGACGGCCATTTGTACAACGTGAGCAATATCAGTAACGGGCTGACCGGTGATCATGAGAGCTCCTGCAGCAGGATGCGCCCCCGGTTAGCGTAATCGTCCGGGCGGCGGATTAACGGAAAACGATGGTTTTGTTGCCGTGAATCAGCACGCGGCCTTCCAGATGATTGCGAAGGCCTCGAGCCAACACTGTTTTTTCAATATCTTTACCATAGCGCACCATGTCTTCCACAGAGTCGGAGTGATCGATACGGATCACATCCTGCTCGATGATCGGACCCTGGTCCAGATCGGCCGTGACGTAATGACAGGTGGCACCGATCAGTTTGACACCCCGTTCCCAGGCCTGGTGATAAGGCTTGGCACCCACAAAAGAAGGCAAGAATGAGTGGTGAATATTGATGATGCGGCCAGAGAATTGGCTGCACAGTTCCGGTGACAGAATCTGCATGTAGCGAGCGAGCACCATCACATCGGCTTGTGCGTCGGTACACAGCTGGCTGATGCGGGCGTAGGCCTCGGTTTTGTTCTCGGGCGTAACCGGTACGTGGTTGAACGGAATGCCATGCCACTCGACGAAGCCGCGCAGTGTTTCGTGATTCGAGATGATGCAGGGGATCTCGATATCCAGTTCCTTCGACTGCCAGCGGGCTAGCAGATCGTAAAGACAGTGTTCCTGTTTGGATACCAGAATCACCACGCGCTTACGCTTGGCCGAGTCTGAAATCTTCCAGGTCATGTTGAATTCGTCGGCCACGGGTTTGAACGCAGCTTTCAATCCGTCGAGATCAAACGGCAGCGAGTCGGCCTTGATTTCCAGACGCATGAAGTAGGCGGCAACACCGTCTTCGTTGGGCGGCTCGGAGTGCAGCGTGGTTTCGAGAATCCAGCCGCCGTGCTTGGCAAAGAAGCCGGAAACGGCCGCCACAATGCCGACACGATCCGGGCAGGAGGCGGTGAGGGTATAGAAACGTTCGCGATGCATGCGCCGACCCGATGTGATTAGATGCGTGCCGAAGCGCTACGGATGGCGTCGTTCAGTTCGCTGTAGCTCATGGTTACCGGGAATTGCGGGAATTCGCGGATCACGTTTTCTGGTGGGTGGAACAGGATGCCGGCGTGGGCCTCGCCCAGCATGGCCGTGTCGTTGTACGAGTCACCGGCTGCCATCACCTTGAAGTTCAGACCCTTGAAGGCCTTGACGGCGGCGCGCTTCTGATCCGGCATGCGCAGGTGGTAGTTGACCAGCATGCCTTCAGCATCGGCTTCCAGCTTGTGGCAGAACAGCGCTGGCATGTTTAGCTGGTTCATCAGCGGCATGGCAAATTCGTAGAAGGTGTCCGACAGAATGATCACCTGGAAATCCTGACGCAGTTGATCCAGGAAATCCTTGGCGCCGGGCATGGGGCCCATTTCGGCGATGACCTTCTGGATGTCTGGCAGGCCGAGCTTGCTTTCGCGCAGGATGTCCAGGCGGTATTTCATCAGTTTGTCGTAGTCCGGTTCGTCGCGCGTAGTTCGGCGTAGCGCTTCAATGCCCGTGCGGTTGGCGAATTCGATCCAGATTTCCGGAACAAGCACACCTTCAAGATCAAGACAGACGATTTGCACGGCGGGACTCCCGATGAAAATAGAAATAGTTAAGGGGTAAATTTTACCCGATCACGCCTGCCTGCCCTACAATGCTGGGCGCATGAACCGATTTTATTCCACTTCGTTCCGGATTTTCCTGGGGTTTTGCTCCGGATGGGTGCTGTCTGTGCCCGTGATGGCGGCTGCCCCGGCACCGGTGTTTGATCCGGTGGTGCTGGAGGCGCGCGACCAGGAAGCTAAAGCGTTGAAAGACGAAGGGAAGGCGATTCGCGCCCAGGCCGATACCCAGTTAGAGATTGACCGTTGGAACTGCTACAGCAAGATTCTGGTGAACCACTGTATCGATAATGCCAAAGAGCGTCGTTACGAAGAGCGTGAAAGGGCGCGGGCGCTGGAGGCAAAAGCGGCTGTGATTGATCGCGAAGTGCGTGAGCGCCGTCTGATCAATCAATTGGCGAATCCACCGGAAGAATTGCGTCAGCCGAATCCGCCGGCCGGGTCGATCAAGAAGGCGATCGACGAAGGCAAAACGATCAAGCAGGTGGAGCAGGAAAAGAAGATTCGCGATGCCGAGCAATCGGCAACGCCATTGAAGACGGATGCCGAAATTCAGGCTGCATCCGCTGAGCGTGATCGTAAAGCCGCCGAGAAGCGCGCTAAGCGCGAAGCGGCTGATCAGCAGCGGGCTGCAGACAAAGCAGCGTATGAGGCGCAGCAAGCCGCTAAAAACCAGCAGCCTTAGGTTTTCACAGAGTGGGCTCTAGCTAAACTGCCTCAGCGCGGGATGTAGACCCGGCGCTCATGGGTCGCAAGCTCCCAAATCGCGCCAAATCTGCACCCCACCCTGAAGCGCTGAGTTCATTCAGGTCGGGATGGAGTGCGCGGCGCAACGCGCACAGCGACTAAGACATATCAGATTGATAGGTGAGGGAGCGAGCACGTTGCAACAAAGCAATGCGCCCGATCCTGGATTAACTTTTAGTTCACGCCTTGGCTGATTAGGTAATCTTCATAATTACCCTGGAAGTCGACGACCGTATGATCTGCCTTGATCTCGATGATGCGGGTAGCCAGTGACGACACGAACTCGCGGTCATGCGAAATAAAGATCAGCGTGCCTGGGAATAGATCCAGCGCCGTGTTCAACGATTCGATTGATTCCATGTCCAAGTGGTTCGAGGGTTCATCCATCAGCATGATGTTTGAATGCAACAGCATCATGCGGCCGAACATCATGCGACCTTGCTCACCCCCGGAGATCACGCGGACAGGTTTCTTGACGTCATCACCCGAGAAGAGCAGGCGGCCGAGTGTGCCGCGGATCAGGGTTTCCACGTCGGAGCCTTCGTAGCCGCCGGCGCGCACATAACCCGAGATCCAGTCGGTGAGGTTTTCATCCGAATCAAAGTCAGCCGCATGGTCCTGGGCGAAGTAACCGATCTTGGCTTTTTCGGTCCACTTCATGGTGCCGGCGGTTGGCGTGAGTTCGCCGTGTAACAGTTTGAGGAGCGTGGTTTTACCGACGCCATTTTCACCGATGATGGCGATTTTTTCGCCGGCATTGATGGTGAGCGACAGGTTCTTGAACAGCGGTTCGTTGCCTGGGTAAGCGAAAGCGAGGTTCTCGATTTCAACCGCCTGACGGTGCAGTTTGTCTTTGTCGTCGTATTCGAAACGGATCCACGGGTACTGGCGCGACGATGGCTTGACGTCTTCCGGCTTCAGCTTGTCGATCAGCTTCATGCGGCTGGTGGCCTGCTTGGCTTTCGAGGCATTGGCCGAGAAGCGGCGCACGAAGGTTTGCAGTTCGGCAATACGTTCTTTGGCCTTGGCGTTGGCATTGGCCTGACGTTCACGCGCCTGGGTCGAGGCTTCCATGAAGTCGTCGTAGTTGCCGGCGTAGGTGGTGATCTTGCCGTAGTCCAGATCGGCCATGTGTGTGCACACCTGGTTCAGGAAGTGACGGTCATGGGAGATGATGATCATGGTGGCGTTGCGCTCGTTGAGCACGTCTTCCAGCCAACGGATGGTGTTGATGTCGAGGTTGTTGGTCGGTTCGTCGAGCAGCAGGATTTCAGGATTGGCGAACAGCGCCTGGGCCAGTAGGACGCGCAGCTTCCAGCCGGGGGCGACTTCACGCATCGGGCCGTTGTGTTTATCGATAGGGATGCCGACGCCCAGCAACAGTTCGCCAGCACGCGCTTCAGCGGTGTAGCCGTCGTATTCGCCGAACTTTACTTCCAGGTCGGCGGCCTTCATGTAGTCGTCTTCGGTGGCTTCCGGATTGGCGTAAATTGCATCTCGTTCCTGCATGCAGGCCCACATTTCTTCGTGGCCTTGCAGTACCACATCGAGTACGCGCTGGTCTTCGTAAGCAAACTGATCCTGGCGGAGATAGGCCATGCGTTCGTTCACGTCTTTGGTCACGTTACCGGCGGAAGATTCGAGTGCGCCGCACAGGATCTTCATGAAGGTGGATTTGCCGGCGCCGTTGGCACCGATCAGGCCGTAGCGATAGCCTTCGCCGAATTTGACCGAAACGTTTTCAAAGAGGGGTTTTGCCCCGAACTGCATGGTGATGTTATTTGCGACGAGCATTGAAGATCCAGAAAAGCGTGGCGGCCGGCATGATTTGGCATGGGCGGCCGCTAAGACGATGTTTTTAAAGACGACATTCTACCAGCCGCAGGGGCTGAACGCGCCGCCGATCGCTTAGGCTTCGGGTAAACTTGCAAGATGGTTCCTAATCTGACAACGGCGTTGGCCGGCCCCCTTCATGCGCTGGAACAGTGCTTTCTGGATCAGACGACCGCCATTGAGCGGTGGTTTCGGTGTGCCTGGCAGGATCACACGCCGCCGTTTTACGCCTCGGTGGATTTGCGGAACGCTGGTTACAAACTGGCGCCGGTCGATACCAATCTCTTTCCCGGTGGTTTTAACAACCTGAATCCGGCGTTTTATCCGCTGTGTATCCAGGCCATTCAGACCGCTATTGAGAAATACTGCCCGGACGCACGCAATATGCTGCTGATTCCGGAAAACCATACGCGTAACCAGTTCTACCTGAAGAACGTGGCCACACTGGCGGGCGTTTTGCGTCAGGCCGGTCTGACGGTGCGCCTGGGTTCGGTGTCGCCGGAAATTACGGCACCCTTGACGCTGGAACTCGATGATGGCCAGACCCTGCATCTGGAACCGTTACAGTTGAACAATGGGCGCTGGGGCGTGGCCGGGTTCGAACCCTGCATGGTGCTGTTGAATAACGATCTCTCGGCCGGTGTGCCGGATATTCTGCAAGCGCCAACGGGTCAAATTCTGATTCCGCCGGTGCATGCCGGTTGGCATGTGCGTCGTAAGAGCCAGCACTTTGCGGCCTACGACCGGGTGGCTTCAGACTTTGCCGCCTTGGTAGGCATGGATCCCTGGCGCATCAACCCGTACTTCTCCACCTGTGACGATATTAATTTCCATGAGCGCGTGGGCGAAGATTGCCTTGCCGCCCGTGTGGATGAGCTACTCAATCGCATCCGTTTGAAGTATCGTGAATACGATATTCAGGCAGATCCGTATGTCGTTGTGAAGGCCGATGCCGGCACTTACGGCATGGGCGTGATGACAGTCCGAGATGCCAGCGAAGTGATTGGCCTGAATCGCAAACAACGTAACAAGATGAGTGTGATCAAGGAAGGCATGGAAGTGTCGTCCGTGATTATTCAGGAAGGCGTGCCGACCCTGGAAACGATTCGCGATGCCGTGGCCGAACCGGTGGTCTACATGATGGATCGCTTTGTGGTGGGTGGTTTCTATCGCGTGCACGATGCACGCGGCCCGGAAGAGAACCTCAATGCGCCGGGCATGCATTTCGAGCCGCTGGCTTTTGAAACGGGTTGCAATCTGCCCGACTACAGTGCGAATCCAGATTCACCCCCGAATCGTTTTTATGCCTATGGCGTCATTGCCCGCCTGGCATTGATGGCCGCTGCCTACGAGCTCGAAGCCACCGATCCTACTGGGGTCTGAGCATGCGCCGCTGGGTTGTCTGGCTGCAGGTGGCGTTGATGGCCTTTGGCCTGGCTGCGTGCGGCGACAAAAAACCGGTGGTGAGCGAATCCTTTGTCTTTGGTACGCGCGTTGAAGTGCAGGTGGCTGAGGCCGTTGCCGAATCCCGTGTGCTGGAGGTGGTGGCTCAGGTGCTGGCCGAGTTTGATCGCATGCACCGGACGTATCACGCCTGGCAGCCATCTGAACTGACGCAACTGAACGATGCCCTTGCGGCTGGCCAGCGTTTGCACGTGTCCCGCGAAATGGCCGCGTTACTGATCGAAGCGCAGGGATTTTCCCGGGCATCGGATGGATTGTTTGACCCCGGTATCGGGCGATTGATTGCGCTCTGGGGTTTTCATGCCGATAGCTATGTGGCTAAGTTGCCAGACCCCGCGGCCATCAAAGCCTGGGTGCATGCACATCCGTCGATTGCGCAACTCAAGATCGATGCCGATGATACGGGCGCCTGGGTGCGCAGTAACAACCGGCAGGTGGCCCTGGATTTCGGCGGTTCGCTCAAAGGCACGGCGCTTGATCGGGCGGCCGCGATTCTGCGCGCGGCCGGTATGAATAATGCGCTGATCAATATTGGCGGTAACGTCATGGCGTTGGGCACCCGTTACGGCTCGCCCTGGCGCGTGGCGATTCAGGCACCGCGTTATGCCGGGCCGCTGGCTATTCTGGAATTGCACGATGGCGAAGCGACCGGCACATCGGGCGATTACCAGCGCTATTTCGAAGTAGACGGCCAGCGTTATCCGCACTTGCTTGATCCGCGGACCGGCTATCCGGCGCTGGGTGTGCAGTCAGTCACCATCGTGGTGGATGGGCCGGATGCGGGGGTGCGTTCGGATGTGCTGACCAAACCCCTTTTCATCAGTGGCGCGCAATGGATAGCGATGGTGCAGCGCTTGCAGCTGCCATCGGTGCTCCACGTGGCCGACGATGGCACGGTGTCTGTGACAGCAAATCTGGCAGATCGGCTGAAATTTCAGCCACATGATGGCAAACTGCCGGATATACGGCGAATTTCCCCATAAAATTAAGTGCTATGACAGAAACATCAACAACTCATCCGGTAGGCATTCTGCTTTTGACGCACGGTCGTCTGGGCGAAGCGTTGCTGGATTGCGCACGGCATGTGCTGGGCGGCAAATTGCCGGACCACGTGGCAGTTCTTTCGGCGGGTCAGGACGAGCCGGTAGAGGATGTTGAAGCCAGGGCGCGTCAATTGCTCGCCACGTTGAATCAGGGCGGTGGTGTGCTGGTGCTGACGGATTTGCTGGGGGCAACGCCAGCGCGTGTTGCGGCACGCCTGATTGATCCGGGTCAGGTGGCAGCGCTCTCTGGCGTAAGTTTGCCGATGGTGCTGCGTGCGATTAATTATCGTAACCGGCTGCTGGATGCGCTGGTTAAAAAAGCCTTGCTGGCGGGCACCGAGTGCACCGTGGCAATGACGGCGGCTGATGCCGGTTGATGGATTGGTTTTTAAGAGAGCCCCTTTATGACTACGCTGCGCCAGGACGTCGAAATTATTAACAAGCTGGGTTTGCACGCCCGCGCATCGGCCAAGTTTACGCAACTGGCCGGTACGTTTCAGAGTGAAGTCTGGTTGGAACGTAATGGCCGCCGCGTGAACGGAAAAAGCATTATGGGTGTGATGATGCTGGCAGCAGGCAAAGGCACTTCCGTAACGATCGAGACCATCGGTGATGACGCCGATGCGGCAATGACCGGGCTCGTTGGCTTGATTAACGATTACTTCGGCGAAGGCGAGTAACGCGCATGAGTTTTACCCTCCACGGTCTGGGCGTTTCCGGTGGCATTGCCATCGGTCAGGCGCAATTGCTGTCGCATGCGACGCTGGAGGTTGCTCACTTAACGCTGCCCGCACGTCAGCTGGAAAAAGAAGTAGCACGCTTTGAAGCGGCCGTAGATCGTGTGCGTAATGAACTCGATGAGCTGCGTAACGACATGGCGGAGTCGGCCGCCGAGATGCGTGCTTTTATTGATGTCCACGCCTTGATTCTGCAAGATCCTGAATTGGTGGATGTGCCCAAAAAATTGGTTCGTGAGCGCGGCTGCAATGCCGAGTGGGCGCTGGTGCAGCAGATGGATTATCTGGTGAAGCAGTTCGATGCCATTGATGATCCGTACTTGCGGGAACGCAAAGCCGATGTGGTGCAGGTGGTTGAGCGCGTCATCAAGGAGTTGATGGGGCGCACCGGCAAGATTGGCAAAACCAGTAAGAGCGCCAAAGGCGTTAAAGAAGAAGAGCAGATTATCGTGGCGCATGATTTGCCGCCATCGGATCTGATCAGCTTCAAGGAACATCGTTTCGCAGCCTTCGTGACGGATGTCGGTGGCGCAACATCGCACACCGCTATTCTGGCGCGTAGCATGGCCATTCCTGCCGTGGTGGGTTTGCGCGGTGCACGCGAAGTGATTCGCGATGGCGAATTGCTGATTGTCGACGGTTTCCGCGGTGTCATCATCGTTAACCCGGATGAGCGGGTGCTGGAAGAATACCGGCTGCGCAAGACACAGATCGAACTGGAGCGCAGCAAGCTCAAGCGCTTGAAGAAAGCGGATCCACTGACGCTGGATGATGTGCGTGTGGATCTGATGGCGAATATTGAATTGCCGGATGACGTACAGGCGGTGAAGGACAATGGCGCGGATGGGGTGGGCTTGTTCCGGACCGAGTTTCTGTTTTTGAATCGTCGCGAGATTCCTTCCGAAGACGAGCAGTTTGAAGCCTATCGCAAAGTGGTCAAGGGTATGGCGGGGAAGCCGGTCGTGATTCGTACGTACGATCTGGGTGCTGATAAAGCACTGGATCAGGCACGCAGCGCCATCAATCCGGCACTGGGTTTGCGCGGCATTCGTTTGTCACTCTCCGAGCCCGCGATGTTTGGCGTGCAGTTGCGCGCTATTCTGCGTGCGGCACGTTTTGGCCCCGTACGCATTCTGATCCCCATGATTTCGAATGCGTTGGAAGTAGACGCCACGCGGGCAGCCCTGGATAAGGCACGCGAAGATCTGAAGGATCGGCGCGTGGCTTATGGCGAAGATATTCAACTCGGTGGCATGATCGAAATACCGGCCGCGGCACTGGCGTTGAACATGTTCCTCAAGCGTCTGGATTTTCTGTCGATCGGCACGAACGATCTGACGCAATACACGCTGGCGATTGATCGCGGCGACGAAGAAGTGGCTGGTCTTTACGACTCGCTGCATCCGGCGGTATTGATGCTGGTTGCCCATACATTGGCCGGTGGTGAAAAGGCCGGTGTGCCGGTGTCGATCTGCGGTGAGCTAGCCGGTAACCCGAAGCTCACCCGTTTGCTGCTGGGTATGGGGCTGCGTCATTTTTCGATGCATCCGTCTCAGATTCTGGAAGTGAAACAGCAGGTTCTGACTGCGGATGTAGGACAATTAGCCCCTATGGTGCGCAAACTGCTGCGCCTGGACGACCCTGCGCAGATTCGCGAGCAGATTCGTCGCCTGAATTTACCGGCTGATCACTCAGCGCATTAACTGATTAGAACAATGAACGACGTCTCTCCTGGCTCAGTCGGCCTGGTCCAACCTCAGACTTTTCACTGCGCAACGCCGCTGCCACTGAAGAGCGGTGCCGTGCTGCCCGAGTTTTCACTGGTGTACGAAACTTATGGCACGTTGAACGCTACTGCCAGCAATGCCGTGCTGGTCTGCCATGCCTTGTCGGGTAATCACCATGTGGCAGGCTATACCGATGCAGCGGATAAGGATGGCACGCTGGGCTGGTGGGATAACCTGGTGGGCCCCGGTAAGCCGCTCGATACGAATAAATTCTTTGTCGTTGGCGTTAACAACCTGGGCGGTTGTTACGGCTCCAGCGGGCCTAACACCGTGAACCCTAAAACCGGCAAGCTGTACGGTGCCGATTTTCCGGTGGTGACGGTGGAAGACTGGGTGGTTGCCCAGGCGCGTCTGGCTGACCATCTGGGCATTGCTAGCTGGGCTTCGGTGGTTGGTGGTTCGCTGGGCGGCATGCAAGCTCTGCAATGGACCTTGTCCTATCCGGATCGTTTGCGCCATGCCGTGGTGATTGCTTCGGCACCGACGCTGACGGCACAGAACATTGCGTTTAACGAAGTGGCGCGCCAGGCCATTCTGACGGACCCCGAGTTTTACGGCGGCCATTATTACGAACAGGGCGTTGTTCCGGCGCGCGGCCTCAAGCTGGCGCGGATGCTGGGCCACATTACCTATCTGTCTGATGATCAGATGGCGGAAAAATTCGGCCGCTCGCTCAAAGATGGTGCGCTCAAGTACAGCTATGAAACGGATTTCCAGATCGAATCCTATCTCCGCTATCAGGGCGAAAAGTTTTCGGGCTACTTTGATGCCAATACCTATCTGCTAACGACCAAGGCGCTGGATTATTTTGACCCGGCGGGTGGTTCGGGTGGCAGTCTGGATGCCGCATTAGCAGGTGCCAAAGCAGATTTTCTGTTGGTTGCGTTCACAACAGATTGGCGTTTCTCGCCGGAGCGCAGTCGCGAAATCATGACAGCGCTGGTGCATAACGGCCGCCGGGTGAGCTACGCTGAAATTGATAGCGTTCACGGACACGATTCTTTCCTGATGGACGATGCGCATTACCACGCTGTGTTACGCACCTATTTCGAAGAGGTGGTGCTATGACCACGACACATTCGCGTATGGGCACCCGTCTCGATCTGGCCGATCTGCGCGCCGACCTGGATGCCATTGCCGGTTGGATTCATCCCGGTGAGCGTGTGCTTGATCTGGGCTGTGGTGATGGCTTGCTGTTGCGACGGCTGATGGATGAAAAGCAGGTGATCGGCTACGGCATCGAAAAAGATCCGGCGGGTGTGCTGGCTTGTGTGAAGGCGGGCGTCAACGTGATCCAGGTGAATCTGGAACGTGGCCTGGCCGGTTTCGAAGACGGGGCCTTTGATCATGTGATCATGTCGCTCTCGCTGCAGATGATCCAGAACACCGTGGGCCTGTTGAATGAATTGTTGCGCGTCGGCCACGAGGCCGTGGTGTCATTCCCGAACTTCGGTTACTACACCCACCGTCAGGCTATTCTGAAAGGCCGTATGCCGGTTTCAGAAAGTTTGCCGTATCAGTGGTTTGATACACCGAACGTGCGCTTCTTCACGATTGCCGATTTTGAGGCGCTGTGTCGAGAGCAAGGCATCGTGATTCTGGAAACAATCGCACTGGATAATGGTGCCCGTGTGACGGAAGACATTAACTTCCTGGCAGACACGGCCATTTACCGTTTGGGGCGTGCATGACCCATAGTGGTTCGGAACAGAAACCTAACGTGTGGCGCGCTCTCTGGACGCGCCACATGGCTATTTGCGTCCTGATTGGTTTTGCATCCGGTCTGCCGCTTTACCTGCTGTTGAATCTTGTGCCGGCCTGGTTGCGCTCGAGTGGCGTCAACCTGAAGACCATTGGCCTCTTTGCGCTGATCCAGTTTCCCTACACCTGGAAATTTATCTGGGCACCCCTGCTCGATCGCTATGGCCTCAATTTTTTGAAGCTGGGACGGCGTCGTGGCTGGATGCTGGTAACGCAGTTAGGATTGGTCGGTGCGATTGGCGCACTGGGCGGGTTTGATCCGCATACGGAAATCAGCACCATTATGCTGATCGCTGCATTGGTGGCGGTGTTCTCGGCAACTCAGGATATCGCCCTGGACGCATTTCGTCGTGAGCTGCTTTCTGATGAAGAACTGGGTCTGGGTAATTCCGTTTTCGTGAATGCGTACCGTGTAGCCGGCCTGGTGCCCGGCTCCGTGTCTTTGATCTTGGCGGATCATTTGCCGTGGGCAGAGGTTTTCTGGATAACGGCGGCTTTTATGGTGCCCGGGGTTGTCGCGACGTTCTGGGTGCGCGAGCCGCAAGGCGATGAGCAGGCGCCGCGCACGCTGAAGCAGGCGGTGGTAGAACCCTTTAACGAATTTATGGCACGGGCGGGCTGGAAGAGCGCTGTCACCGTGCTGATCTTTATTTTCTGCTACAAGCTCGGTGACTCACTCTGTACGGCACTGGCCACGCCGTTCTATCTGGACATGGGCTACGCCAAGAGCGATATCGGCCTGGTGGCCAAGAACGCCGGTCTCTGGCCCGCGGTGATTGGCGGCTTGCTCGGTGGTTTGTGGATGGTGAAGCTGGGCAT
Source organism: Pseudomonadota bacterium (assembly GCA_039805865.1). Classification (GTDB taxonomy): domain Bacteria; phylum Pseudomonadota; class Gammaproteobacteria; order Burkholderiales; family Rhodocyclaceae; genus Fluviibacter. Next base: position 34,423 of record JBDLTI010000001.1, read on the forward strand.
CAACCGCGCACTCTGGTTGTTCGGGGTTGTGCAGGTGGTGTCCATTTTCGGTTTTGCCTGGCTGGCAGCGGCGGGTCCGCAAAGTGCTATTGGCCCGAACGAACTGGCGAGCCTGGCGCTCGTAATCGGTTTTGAAGCGCTAGGTGTGGGTCTGGGCACAGCTGCCTTTGTGGCCTTTATTGCGCGTTCGACCAATCGTGCCTACACGGCAACACAGTTTGCGTTGTTCACCAGCCTGGCGGCAGTGCCGCGTACGTTGGTGAACGCATCGGCTGGTTGGTTGGTCGAGCAGATTGGTTGGTATGGCTTCTTCTGGTTGTGCGCATTTCTTGCGATTCCCGGTATGTTGTTGTTGTTTAAAGTGGCGCCGTGGTCCGGCGATGACCGGGGAACGGCCAGCGAGGCGCGTGCTGCATGAGTGCACAGACGCTGATTGCAGCAGCCGAAACGCTTTCGGCCCAGCTGGATGGCTTGTCGTTTTCTGCACCCGTAACGCATGTATACAACCCGCTGGATTACGCGGGCGCAGCGCACACCCAGTATCTGCAGCAGTGGGGTGATCAGCCACAGCCGCGACGTGTGATTTTTCTGGGCATGAATCCCGGCCCCTTCGGTATGGTGCAAGTGGGTGTGCCTTTTGGCGAAGTGGCGATCGCACATGACTGGTTACAGATTAACGCACCGATTCGTCAGCCCTTGCACATGAACCCCAAGCGCCCCATCGAAGGCTGGGCCTGTACCCGCTCCGAGGTGAGCGGGCGACGTTTATGGGGTTTGTTCCGGGATCGCTTTGACACGCCGGAAGCGTTTTTTGCCGAACACTTTGTGGCGAATTATTGCCCGCTGGCGTTTTTTGATAATGCGCGCAATGTCACACCCGACAAATTACCGGCTGCAGAGATGGCTCCGGTCATCGCTGCTTGTGATGAACACCTGCGTACATTGGTGCAGACGATGCAGCCAGAGTGGGTGGTGGGCGTGGGTGCTTATGCTGAGGCGCAAGCCGTGCGGGCGTTGGCATCGAGCCGAAATCAGCCCCGTATTGGCCGTGTCTTACATCCGAGCCCGGCATCGCCCGCAGCAAATCGGGGCTGGGCGGAAGCCGCCACAAAACAGCTGGTAGAACAGCGGATCTGGCGCGCAGCCGTTTAGGTGCGCAATGGCTTAGGCTAGTAAGGGCCCGAGCTTCTGGCGGATGAAACGGAGTGTGCGCCACCCGACCAAGCCTTTGCTCGCCAGTTTGAAGGCACCTTTGGGGCGCCAGAGCACCAGTACAAAAAGACCGATACCCATCACGATCGGGTTCTCGCCAATCCAGCGGCGGGTGCGTTCGGCGCCTTCAACCACGTGGTCGGCCGCGTTTAATGCATCGACTATCGGCGCGCAGCTAAGCGCAAGTGCTGACCGCTGCTGGCTAATCCGTTCTAGTAGACGTCCACGTTGGACGGCGCGCTCAGTCAGTGCTGACATAGCTATCTTGAGCGGGTGGCCTGAGTGCTGCCCGATCGGTTTGTAGGGCTTGCAAGCTATCGGAAAAGATATCGGCACCCGCTCTGGCATGACGGCTTGCGCGCCAGATGGAGAATGCGGCCAGCAGTGCGAATAAAGCCGTAGCCCCGCCGAGAATTGCCAAGCGTTGTTCCCAGTAGGCAACGACGAGCCAGGCAAGGAGTGTGACAACGGCAACGCCAGAGAAAAATACGGCAACTGCGGTAAATGCAAATAGGGCAACCAGATGGTCACGTGCATCGGCGAGCTCAAGGCCTAGTAACTCGAGGCGGGTTTGAACCACCCCGAGTATCTGGCGAAGCTGATCGCGTGCTGCGTCGAGCAGTTTCATGAATAGAAGCGAAGTCGATTAACGACGGCCAATCAGCACGCCGAGTGCCAGACCCAGTGCCGCTGCAATGCCAACGGCCTTCCATGGTTCGGTCTGTACAAAGTCATCGGCAGCGTGTGCCGCTGCTTTAGCCTTCTCTGTCGCATATGCTTGGGCATCAGCAAGCGATACCTTCGCTTCTTGCAGATGCTTTTCCAGGCGACCACGTAATTCGGTCACTTTTTCGCCAGCCTGACCAGCGGTAGCGCGCAACAACTCTTCAGTATCCGCAACGACCAGTTTCAGGTCGGCAACGAGTTTTTCTTTGGAGGCTGTGGTGTTCGACATGTGAATCCTTTCTAAATGTGTCTTCACGAATGCTTATGATGCATCCGCAAACTTAGCCTACGCTTAACGCGAGGCACTTGCAATTGTCGCTTTGTTAAAGCGTTAAATCGTAATCGATAACAAGCGGTGCGTGGTCCGAGAACTTCTGCTCTTTATAAACTGAAGCAGTACGGGCTGTGGCTGCAATGCTCGGTGTCGCGATCTGGTAATCAATACGCCAACCCACGTTATTGGCATAAGCCTGGCCGCGATTGCTCCACCATGTATAGCATTCACTGGTGGATTCCGGATGCAGTGCGCGGTAGACGTCGACCCAGCCGAGTTCATCGAGCAGCTGCGTCATCCAGGCGCGCTCTTCTGGTAGAAAACCGGAGTTTTTCTGGTTGGATTTCCAGTTCTTAAGGTCTTGTTCTTTATGGGCAATATTCCAGTCGCCACAGACAATCACTTCGCGCCCGGAATCTTTAAGCGATTTCATGCGCGGCAGAAATTCATCCATGAAATGAAATTTGGCCATCTGGCGTTCTGGCGAACTGGAACCCGAGGGTAGATACAGCGAAACAACAGTGACTTTGCCCAGGTTGAGTTCCAGATAGCGACCTTCGGCATCAAAGTCTGGATGGCCGATGCCCCGGGCGATTTGTGTCGGCTGATGGGGCGTCCAGATGCCAACGCCGCTGTAACCGGGGCGCTCGGCGAGATGCCAGTAGCCAGTGAGGCCGCAGGGATTCTCCATGGTGCCGTCTTTGGCCATGTCTTTGAGCGTGGCTCGGACTTCCTGTGTGCAGATGGCGTCTGCGTTCTGAGTGGCAAGCCATTCGGCAAAGCCCTTTTTCCAGGCGGAGCGGATGCCGTTGAGGTTGGCAGAGATAATGCGCATGTTCAGTGGGTCGTAGACTGTGAGAAACTGCATCTCATTATCCTTGAAGTTTTCCTCTGGTAGTCACGGCAGTGGCTAACAAGTTCAACAGGAGTTTTTATGCGCGTAGGTTTCGTTGGTCTAGGCATCATGGGTCGCCCGATGGCGCTGAACCTCTTGAAAGCTGGTCATGATGTTGTTGTCTGGGCGCGTCGTAAAGAATCGATGGCACCATTGCTTGAAGCCGGTGCACAGGGCGCCGATAGCCCGGCCGCTGTAGCTACCGAGGCTGATGTGGTGTTTTCCATGGTGGCGGACGCGCCGGATGTGCGCGAAGTGATGTTGGGTCGTCAGGGTGTGGTGCAGAGCAAGCGCCCGGGGCTGATCGCGATTGATATGAGCACGATTCCGCCGGCGGCTGCTAAAAGCATCGGCGCTGATCTGGCCGCCCAGGGTGTGACTTTTCTAGATGCGCCTGTGTCGGGTGGCGAAGTGGGTGCGGTTGCAGGCACCCTATCGATTATGGTGGGTGGCGACAAAGCCGCGTTTGACAAGGTGCAGCCGCTATTCGCCTGTATGGGTAAGAATGTAGTGCATATTGGTGTATCGGGGGCTGGTCAGGTGGCGAAAGCGGCCAACCAGATTCTGACCGGGGTCGGTGTACTCGCTGTTGCTGAGGCAATGGCCTTTGCTAAAAAGAACGATGCTGATCCCGCTAAAGTAAGAGAAGCATTGATGGGTGGGTTTGCCGGTTCCAAGATTCTCGAGAACCACGGGCAACGCATGATTGATCGGAATTTCAAGCCGGGCTTCAAGAGCTGGATGCACGAGAAGGACATGAATATCGTGATGCAGACAGCCCATGACCTCGGGCTTTATTTGCCGGCCTCTGCGGCGACAGCACAGATGTATAAGGCGATGGTGGGTTCCGGTCTGGGCGAGGAAGACTCGATTGCGGTATTGAAACTGCTTGAGCGTTTATCTGGGCAGGAAGGTAACGGTTAAACAACAATGGCAATCATTCCACGAGTTCCCAATATTCAGGGATTGCTGGCGTTCGAAGCGCTGGCAAGACACCGTAACGTCACGCAGGTAGCGGATGAACTGCACATTACGCCGAGCGCAATCAGCCATCGTATTCGCCAGATAGAGACGCAGCTTAAATTCAAATTGTTTGTGCGTAAGGATTTCAGCCTAACCCCGGAGGGCGAGGCTTATCTTAAGCGGGTGCGCGAAGCGCTGGCGATTTTACGAGTCGCGGAACCTCCTGTTGCTCAGGATGCCCGAACCCAGTTGCGCATTGCAGTCACGCCTACCTTTTCCCGGCAGGTGTTGATGCCGCGTCTACCGTTATTCCGGTACGCCTATCCGGAAATTGATCTGGTGCTGCAGGTCTCCATTCCCTTATTCAATGTGGTTTCGCAGGAAACCGATCTGGAAGTGCGCTTTGGCGTCGGGCCGTTTGCCGATCAGGAGTCGGTCCACTTGATGTCGGATTATGCGACACCGGTTTGTAGCCCAAATTATCTGAGTGAAGTGGGTAGTCTCGGCGGCTTTGATAATGAAGAGCAGGTTGCACGGGCATTGCTGATTCACAGTGAACTGGAACCCTGGGAAACCTGGTTTGATAGTTGCAAGCTGGACAAAACACGGTTACAGACCACCGCAAAATTTAATGATCTCGGTATGCTTTACGATGCCTCGGCAGCGGGGTTGGGTGTATGCCTGGCGCGTACGACACTGGGCGCTGCCTGGCTGGATACCGGACGCCTGGTGCGTTTATCAGAGCGTACGGTGGCTGCGCCGAATCATCACTATCTAAGCTGGAAACCAGGAGTTTCAGAGCGTTGGGAATGTGCAGCCTTCATTGAATGGTTGGTCGATACGCTGGGGCAGACGGCTGAATAATCCTCAAGGGCGCTGCTAAAAGTTTTCATACGGGTAATGCCGGTAGCCTCTATAATTTTCTAAAGCAGGCTCTTCAGAAAACCGGGGGTATACGAAAGATGGAACAGCGTCGCCACAAGCAGGATGCCGAAAAACCCTTGGTCGAAGATATTCGACTGCTTGGCCGCATTCTGGGTGATGTGATCCGGCGCCGCGAAGGCGAAGCGGTTTTCGAGTGTGTCGAGGCGATCAGAAAATCCTCCGTAGCGTTCCGGCGTGATGCTAACGAACAGGCGGGCCGCAAGCTCAAGAAGATGCTGAGCGGTTTGAGCGATGAGCTCTCGGTGAGTGTGATTCGCGCTTTTACCTATTTCAGCCACCTGGCCAATCTGGCAGAAGACCGTCATTACATTCGCCGTCGCGCTGTGTACGAACATGCGGGCCATTTGCAGCCCGGCAGTATTGGTGCTGCCATGCAGCGTTTGCGGGTTGGCGGGAAAACGCCACGTCAGATTGCACAAGTACTGGCCGAGGCCTATGTATCACCCGTGCTCACCGCGCACCCGACCGAAGTGCAACGTAAGAGTATTCTGGATGTGGAGCGTGATATTGCCCAGTTGCTGGCCGAGCGGGATGCGATTCGCGATGAATTCGGTGGCGCCAAGAGCCGGAAGGCACAGCTAGACCGGAAGTTGCATGACAATGAAGTGCAGCTTCGTGCCCGTGTCACCTTGCTCTGGCAGACACGGCTGCTGCGTTTCACCAAATTAACGGTGATCGACGAAATCGAGAATGCGCTCAGCTATTACGATGCCACCTTCCTTGAAGAGATTCCTAAGCTCTACGCGACACTGGAAGAAAATCTGGCTGGATGGCCGGTGCCGAGTTTCTTTCGTATGGGGCACTGGATTGGTGGCGATCGGGATGGCAACCCGAACGTCACAGCACAGACACTGGATTACGCCACGCGTCGGCAAAGCGAGGTAGCGCTCCGCTATTATTTGCAGCAAGTCAGAGCTTTGGGGCGCGAGTTATCACAATCCTCCATGCTGACAGAATTTACCCCGGAATTAATCGCACTGGCCGAGGCATCGGGTGATCAGAGCGAGCACCGGAGTGATGAGCTTTATCGCCGTGCACTTGCAGGCATCCAGGCGCGGTTAACGGCAACGCTCCAGAAGTTGAGTGCCGGGGTGCTTGATGGCACTATGGTCCCAGCCGCGCCTGGTTATTCCAGCGCAGAGGCGTTTATCGAAGATTTGCGCACTATAGAAGCCTGTTTGCACACTCAGGATGCGGCAGGATTGTGTTTGCACCGTTTGCAGCCGCTTATGCGAGCGGCCGCCGTCTTCGGATTCCATTTGGCCACAGTTGATCTGCGTCAGAGTTCAGATAAGCACGAAGTGGTGGTTACCGAGCTGTTGGCAGCAGCCGGTATATGTACGACATATAGCGCGCTGGATGAGCTGGCACGAAGAGCGTGTCTGGTGCAGGTGCTTAACGATGTGCGCCCATTGCGTGTGCCGACGCACGCGTATTCCGAGCACACCCGTGACGAGCTGGCAATTTTTGAAACGGCATGCCGGGTGATCCGACAATACGGAGCGATGGCGATTCGTCACTACATCATCAGCCATACAGAGAGTGTCAGCGATTTGCTGGAGGTGCTGGTGCTACTGAAAGAAGTGGGTCTGATGCGCGGCACGCTGGCGAAAGACGGTATTGCTGATCTGATTGTGGTGCCGTTGTTCGAAACGATTGGTGATTTGCGTAATGCGGCGCCGATCATGCGCGAATTCTATGCGTTAGACGGTGTGGCGGCGTTGGTTGCCCGCTCTGGTGGCGAGCAGGACATCATGCTCGGGTACAGTGATAGCAATAAAGATGGCGGTATCTTTACCAGCAATTGGGAGTTGTACCGGGCTGAGATCGAATTGGCGAAATGCTTTGATAGTCTGGGTGCGGCGTATGGTATCCGGTTGCGTATGTTCCACGGCCGCGGTGGCACAGTGGGGCGCGGTGGTGGCCCGAGCTATGAAGCGATTCTGGCGCAGCCGCCGGGTACGGTGCGTGCCCAGATTCGGTTGACCGAGCAGGGTGAGGTGATTGCCTCCAAGTATGCAAATCCGGAAATCGGACGGCGCAATCTAGAGACCTTGGTGGCGGCAACCCTGGAAGCCTCCATGTTGAAACCAACGAAGGTGGCGCCCCAATCATTTCTGGATTTGGCGACATTGCTGTCCGAAGCCAGCACGAAGGCTTATCGTAAACTGGTTTACGAAACACCGGGCTTTACCGATTACTTCTTTGCGGCAACGCCTCTTAAGGAACTGGCGCAACTCAATATCGGGTCGCGTCCGGCATCGCGCAAAGCATTGCAGCAGATTGAGGATTTACGGGCGATTCCCTGGAGTTTTAGCTGGGGGCAATGCCGCCTCACCTTGCCCGGCTGGTATGGATTTGGCTCGGCGGTGCATGGTTTTCTAGAGAATCAGACGTTGGGCGAGCGTAAGAAGCGGGTGGCAATGCTGCAGCGCATGTACAGCGAGTGGCCGTTTTTTTGCACGCTCTTGTCTAATATGGACATGGTATTAGCGAAAAGCGATCTGGCGTTAGGGTCTCGCTATGCCGAGCTGGTGGCAGATCGTCGTTTACGTAAAAAGATCTTTGGCGTGATCGAAGCCGAGTGGCACCTCACCGCAGAAGCGCTGCATATGATTACGGGTGAAAAATCTCGCTTGGCGACCAATCCCGGGCTGGCTCGTTCCATCCGCCACCGGTTCCCTTACATTGATCCACTGCATCACTTACAGTTGGAGTTAATTCGTCGTTACCGACTGGGACAATCAGGTGAGCGCGTACAACGAGGCATCCATCTCAGCATCAATGGTATTTCGGCGGCGCTCAGAAACACGGGTTAATCCTAGCCGTTGCTCGGCTTTGCTCTGTGTGGTGCACCATGGGCATGAATAATTCTCACTCTTTGCCGTAAAAAGTTTCACATTAGCGTAGCTAAGGCTTCCTATAATCATTGAATGGATACTCTGTACGAGTGCTCTTAATTTATCGATAAAAGGCGACATCATGGTTTGGCAACAAATCTACGATCCAATCGGAAACACGATGTTTTGCACGCTGCCCTCGGCAAGTCCCGCGGGCATTATGCTGATGAATCTGTAAGTCGCCATGAGCGCTCAAAATCAACGCCTGATCGAGGCCCTCCGTGGTGCCCTTCCTTCCGCTAATGTGCTTTGGCAGAAGGAAGATACTGCCCCCTACGAGTGTGATGGCCTGGCGGCTTATCGCACCCTGCCCTTAGCAGTTGCTTTGCCTGAAAACGAAGTGCAGGTTCAATCGGTATTAAAAGTATGTAATCAATTCGGCGTGCCGGTGGTCCCGCGTGGCGCGGGCACCGGCTTATCCGGCGGCGCCATGCCGATGGCCGAAGGCGTAGTTCTTTCAACGGCCAAGCTCAATAAAATTCTGGATGTAAACCCGCTCAGTCGTCGAGCGGTATTGCAGCCCGGCGTGCGCAATCTGGCGATCTCAGAAGCGGCCGCCCCCTATGATTTATATTACGCTCCGGATCCATCAAGCCAGATTGCCTGTTCAATCGGCGGTAATGTGGCAGAAAACTCCGGTGGCGTGCATTGTCTGAAATACGGCCTCACCGTTAATAACGTCATCAAAGTCCGTGCGGTATTGATGGATGGCGAGGTTGTGGAATTCGGGACCGAAGCGCTGGATGCGCCCGGTCTCGACTTGCTGGGCGTCATGATTGGTAGCGAAGGGATGCTCGCTGTGGTGACCGAAGTCACCGTACGACTCATTCCGAAGCCACCTGCCGCGCGTGTGATCATGGCCAGCTTTGACGATATGACTAAAGCCGGTAATGCGGTGGCGGATGTGATTGCGGCAGGGTTGATTCCAGCCGGTCTGGAAATGATGGATAAGCCGGCGATACATGCCGTTGAAGAATTTGTGCACGCGGGCTATGACTTGAATGCAGAAGCGATTCTGCTGTGCGAGTCCGATGGCACAGCAGAAGAAGTGGAAGAAGAAATCGCACGCATGAGCGCGGTGCTGCGCCAGTCAGGCGCAACGCGTATCCAGGTGTCGGAAAGTGAAGCCGAGCGCATGCGCTTCTGGAGCGGGCGTAAAAATGCCTTCCCGGCGGCGGGTCGCATCTCTCCAGATTATTACTGCATGGATGGCACGATTCCTAAAAAGCACATCGCAACCTTGCTCAACCAGATCAAGGAAATGGAAGAGCGATATGCCTTGCGCTGCATGAACGTGTTTCATGCGGGCGATGGCAACATGCACCCGCTGATCCTATTTGATGGTTCGGACGAAGATCAATGGCACCGTGCCGAAGATTTTGGCAATGAAATTCTGGAAGCCTGCGTTGCCCTGGGCGGCACAGTGACCGGTGAGCATGGTGTGGGTATTGAAAAAATTAACACCATGTGCGTGCAGTTTGAAGAGAAAGAGCGCGATGCCTTCTTTGGCGTTAAAGCTGCGTTTGATCCCGCCAAACTGCTGAATCCGGACAAGGTGATTCCAACGCTGCACCGTTGCGCCGAGTATGGCCGGATGCATGTGCATCGTGGCCAGATGCCGCATGCCGATCTTCCGCGCTTCTAAGCTGAAAAATAATTGCTATGACTGATTTGACTCAGGAATTCGTCGCACAGATCCGCGAAGCGGCCGTAACAAAGCAACCCTTGAATATCGAAGGTTCGGGCAGCAAACGTTGGTATGGCAATCCGAGCAGTGCACAGCGCTCGCTAGCAACCAGCGGCCACCGCGGTATTGTTGATTATGATCCGGCGGAACTGGTGCTCACCGCCCGCTGTGGCTCGACCCTGGCTGATATCGAAGCCACGCTGGCCGAACGCGGCCAGCTGCTGCCTTTCGAACCACCACGTTATGCACCGGAGTCCACACTGGGCGGTGCAATTGCCACTGCGCTGTCGGGACCGGGCCGTCCGTTTATAGGTGGCGTGCGCGATTTCGTGCTCGGTATGCACGTTATTGATGGCAAAGGGGATGTACTCAAGTTTGGCGGCCAGGTCATGAAGAATGTGGCGGGCTACGATGTATCGCGCCTCATGACAGGTTCGATGGGTGTACTCGGCCTGATCTCGCAAGTGTCGCTCAAGGTGCTGCCGTTTGCGCCGGCGCGTGCCACCTTACGCTTCGAGCTCTCGGAAGCGGCAGGCATTCAGCAAGTGAACCAATGGTCCGGCAAGCCCTTGCCGTTAACCGCCAGCGCCTGGGAAAACGGCGCGCTCTATATCCGTTTAAGCGGCGCACGTGCAGCCGTTGATTCGGCGATTCAGAGCATGGGCGGTGTGCAGCTGGATACCGGAACGGCAGATGCCTTCTGGGATAGCCTGCGCGATCAGACGTACAACTTCTTCTGCGATCCGAATGAAATGAACGCAGGGCAGACGTTATGGCGTCTGTCGCTACCGGCGATTGCGCCGGTAGTTGCTGCCGGGCAAGTGCCCGGGGCACATCATCAGCTCATCGAATGGGGTGGTGCACAACGCTGGCTATGGAGTGATGCGCGCGCGGATGTGATCCGTGATGCTGCGCAAGCGCTGGGCGGCCATGCAGTTCGTTTTAATAATCAGCACGGCGCGGGCGAAACTTTTGCACAACCCGCAGCTGCCCTAATGGCGCTTCATCGCCGCTTGAAGCAGACTTTCGATCCGCAGGGTATTTTTAACCCTGGCCGTCTGTATCAGGGTCTCTGAGGTCGTTGCCATGCAGATCAAGATTGTTCCCGAGTTCCAGAACGATGCCGACATCGGCGCGTTCAAGGCGATCGTTAACAAATGTGTGCACTGCGGTTTCTGTACCGCCACGTGCCCAACGTATCAGGTGCAGGGTGACGAGCTCGATGGCCCGCGCGGCCGCATCTACCTGATGAAAGAAATGGTAGAAGGCGCACCGGTGACAGCCAAAACCCAGAGCCATCTGGATCGCTGCCTCACCTGCCGCAACTGTGAATCCACCTGCCCATCGGGTGTGCGTTATGGCCGCCTGGTAGATATTGGTCGTCGCTATGTCGATGAACGCGTCGTCCGTCCGTTGTCGCAACGCGTACAGCGCTGGTTGATGCGTGAGACTTTGAGCCGCCGTCATATTTTTGCGTTGCTTCTGGGGGCTGGTCGTTATGTGCGCCCGTTGCTGCCGGCGACGCTGAAGAAAAAAATCCAGCTGGCACCGGCTGCTGGCGAGTGGCCGCGTGCTAACCATAAAACCAAAATGCTGCTGCATGTGGGTTGCGTGCAACCGGCCATGATGCCGAATGTCGATGCGGCAACCGCACGAGTATTCGACAAGCTGGGCATCGAACTGATCATTGCGTCGGATGCCGAGTGCTGTGGCGCGATTCGCCAGCACCTGAATGATCATGACGGAGCCGAAGCCCAGATGAAGCGCAACATCGATGCCTGGTGGCCGCATGTTGAAAATGGTCTCGATATCATTGTGATCAATGCGTCGGGCTGCGGTGTGATGATCAAAGACTATGCCGAAATTCTGGCGCACGATCCGGCTTACGCCGATAAGGCCAAACGCATTTCGTGTATGGCAAAAGACGTGAGTGAAATTCTGCCTGACTACGCGGCACAGATTGGCATGCTGGCGCAAAGCAAGCGTCAGGGCGCAATCCCTGAGCGCGTAACCTATCACCCACCGTGTACGCTGCAGCATGGCCAGAAAATCCGTGGGCCGGTAGAAAGTTTGCTGGGCGGCTTAGGCGTGACTGTGCGCCTTTGTCAGGACAGCCATTTGTGCTGTGGCTCTGCCGGTACTTATGCCATTCTGCAACCGGCGCTTTCGCAAGAATTGCTGAGCCGCAAGATTACAAGCATCCTCAAAACCGAGCCGCAGGAAATTGTTTCGGGTAACGTGGGTTGTATCAATCACTTGCAATCCGGCACCGATGTGCCAGTGCGCCACTGGGTGGAGCTGATTGACCGAATGATCTAAACAGAGTGGTGAGGGTGGCTATCGGCTAAGTTCTTGAGATAATGCAGGCATTGTTTCAAAAACCGAAGAAAGTTTCCCATGTCGACACTCAGCCACGATTTCATCCGATTCTCTTTAGATCAGAACGTCCTGCGTTTTGGTGAATTCAAAACCAAGGCTGGCCGCCTGTCGCCGTACTTCTTTAATTCTGGCCTGTTCCAGGATGGTGCGGCATTGACCAAACTCTCCGAGTTTTACGCCGGCCGTTTACTGGAATCCGGTTTGCAGTTCGACATGTTATTCGGACCAGCCTACAAAGGCATTCCACTGGTTGCCGCCATCTCGGTTATTCTGGCGCAGCAGGGGCATAATTTTCCGTATGCGTTCAACCGCAAAGAAGCCAAAGACCATGGCGAAGGCGGTACGATTGTGGGCGCACCGCTCAAGGGTCGTGTGCTGATTGTTGACGATGTCATCTCGGCCGGTACGTCGGTACGAGAATCCGTTGAGCTGATCCGTAACCAGGGTGCCACACCGGCGGGTGTGCTTATTGCACTGGATCGTATGGAACGTGGCACGGGTGCACTGTCAGCGGTGCAGGAAGTGTCTGCGTCCTATGGCATTCCGGTGATTGCTATCGCCAACCTGGGTGATCTGCTCGACTTCCTGAAAGACAATGCGGATCTGGCCAGCCACCGCCCCGCTGTGGCGGCCTATCGTGAGCAGTACGGCGTCTAGGACTGCTTACCTACCATGACCATCGACGAAAAACAGTGCCCGCTTTGTAGTGGCAACAATGCTTGCGGTGCGCACGATGGCGTCCCTTGCTGGTGCTGTAGTGTTGGTATTCCGAAGGGTTTGCTCGACTTGGTGCCGTCAGATCAGCGCATGAGGGTCTGTATATGCCAGACATGCATCACCCGCTTTCAGCAAGGTCAGCAGACCGGGCTGTAATAGCGCCCACCCATAAACACCCAATTAAGTCTCAGAGTATTTTAACGGGGTGACCAATGCTTCCTGCAGAAAATCGACGAAGACTCTGATCTTGGGCGGTAGATGAACCTGTGGGTGCCAGATTGCGAATGCCGTTTGGGCAAATGATCCCACAGGGCGCCATTCAGGCAGAACCTGTTTGAGTTTGCCGCTGTGTAGCTCTTGAGCAACCGCATACCGTGCCACTAAACCAATGCCTGTGCCAGCAAGCATTAGGTCACGAATAACCTCGCTACTGTTAACGACTACGTTGCCTGAAACCTTCACGGTTTCTTTGGCCGCTTCGTTCTGAAAAGTCCATTCATTGCTCAGGCCTTGGTAACCATAGGAAAGACAGTTCAGATGCATCAGATCATTCGGCGTTTTAATCGGCTTGCCTTTCAGGTAGCGAGGCGCGGCACACAGCACATAGTCAATGTGCATCAACGGCTTGGCAACCAGCAGCTCCGGCGGAGCGTCCGTGAGGCGTATGGCCAGATCAAACCCCTCCTCGGCAAGGTCAACGATTCGGTCAAGGAGCACCAGCTGTACTTTGATGTCGGGATAGGCGCGCAGAAATGCTGGCAGCAATGGCGTTAGACATAACCGGCCAAACGCAACAGAGGTCGTGAGCTTAATCAATCCGCTGGGTGATTCGTTGAGATTGGCAACGTGATTTCTGGCATCCTCAAGCAGCGCAATGGATTGCGTAGCACGTAGATGGATCGCGTTACCAGCTTCGGTCATGGACAGCACACGTGTGCTTCTTTGCAGCAGGCGAACGCCCAGGTTTCGTTCCAGGCGACCAACCCGTTTGCTGATGGCCGATTTCGACAATCCGAGATGCCTTGCGGCCCCCGAAAAACTACCGTGATCGACAACGGCCGTAAAAACAGCGATGTCTTCAATTTGCTCAAGCAATGATTTATCCATCGTTGTTTCCTATGGGGCAACAATATGTTGATCTATTTGCTCATTGTATCCGTTTGAAATGATTGCAAGAATGCCTTCACGCCAACCAAACGGAGCAGACCATGCCTTTTATAAGAATTTCACTTGCGGGCACTCCGCCGACCCAGACGCAGTTGCATCAACTCCAGGTGCAGACCACAAAGCTGATGGCAGAGATTCTGGGCAAGCGCCCGGAAGTGACGGTGGTGGCCGTCGAGTCGATGGCATCAAAGAATTGGTCGGTGGGTGGCCAAGCGGTTTCCGAGGTAAATAGCCTGGCACAGATGGAAGCAGTCATTACCGCAGGAACGAATACGGAGGCAGAGAAATCAGCATTTATTGATGCCGCCTATCAGATGCTTTGTTCGATTCTGAATGCCGAGCTATCGCCACTTTATGTGCTGATCATTGAAGTAGATGCAGCGAACTGGGGATATGACGGCAAAACACAGGCATTTAGAAAACAAGCTACATTGGCACCGTAAATGAAAAAGGACCGCCCAATTGAGCGGCCCTTATGCCTGGATGCAACGACTGGGGATTAGCCCAGCTTCTTCTTCAGCAGATCATTCACCTGTTGCGGGTTGGCTTTGCCCTTAGCGGCCTTCATGATCTGGCCGACCAGCGCATTGAGTGCCTTCTCTTTGCCGGCTTTGAACTCGGCTACGTTGCCCGGGTTAGCGGCGATGACTTCGTCGACCAGTGCTTCAATGGCGCCGGTGTCGGTGATCTGCTTCAGGCCTTGTGCTTCGATGATCTCATCGGCGCTCTTGCCCTGACCTTGCCACAGCGCGTCGAACACTTTTTTGGCAATGGCGTTGGAAATGGTCTGGTCGGCAATACGGGCGATGAGGCCGCCCAGTTGTTCCGGGTTCACCGGCGCGGCTTCGATGTCGAGGCCTTCACGGTTGAGGCGGGCTGACAGTTCACCCATGATCCAGTTAGCAGCAACTTTGGCTTGTGCGTTGCCGGCAACCTTGAGGGTGCCTTCGTAGTAACGGGCGATCTCCAGTGAGGCGGTTACGGCGGCGGCATCATAAGCCGAGAGCCCCAGCGTCTGGAAGCGTTCGCGCATGGCTTGCGGCAGCTCCGGCATTTCGCCGCGCACACGATCGATCCATTCATCGCTAATGGCAACAGGCAAGAGATCCGGGTCCGGGAAGTAGCGATAATCCATCGCGTCTTCTTTGGTGCGCATGGCGCGCGTTTCGCCGGTGTCTGGGTCGAACTGCACGGTCGCTTGCTGAATGGCGCGACCTTCTTCCAGTTCATTAATTTGCCATTGGACTTCAAAGTCGATGGCCTGCTGCATGAAGCGGAAGGAGTTGAGGTTTTTAATTTCGCGGCGGGTGCCGAATGGCTGGCCCGGTTTGCGTACCGAGACGTTGGCGTCACAGCGGAAGGAACCTTCCTGCATGTTGCCATCACAAATGCCGATCCAGCGCACCAGGCTGTGCAGGGCTCGGGCGTAAGCAACCGCCTCGGCCGATGAACGCATTTCCGGTTCGGTCACAATTTCCAGCAGCGGGGTGCCGGCGCGATTGAGGTCCACACCGGTGCGGCCGTGAAAGTCTTCATGCAGTGATTTGCCGGCATCTTCTTCCATGTGCGCCCGTGTCAGGTTAACAACCTTTTCAACAGCGTCATCACCTTGGCCGAGTTGTAGCACGATCTGGCCACCCACCACGACGGGGTTTTCAAATTGGCTGATCTGGTAACCCTTCGGCAGATCCGGGTAGAAGTAATTCTTACGGGCAAAGATGGAGTGCTGATCGATCTTGGCACCCACGGCCAGGCCAAAGCGAATAGCACAGCCAACGGCTTCGCGATTCACTACGGGCAACACGCCCGGCATGGCCAGGTCGATCAGGCTGGTTTGCACATTCGGCTCGGCGCCGAAGGCAGTGGCGGCCCCCGAAAAGATCTTCGATTGGGTGGCGAGTTGGGCATGCGTTTCGATGCCGATGACAACTTCCCAGGTCATAGTGGGCTCTCTGGTCTTGATACGTGAATCAGGCGAAGGCGGCTGGCGTGCGACGATGCCAGTCGGTGACTTGCTGATATTGGTGTGCAACGTTCAACAGGCGATGTTCGCTGAAGTACGGGCCAATCAGTTGCATGCCGGTAGGCAGGCCGTTGATTTCGCCACAGGGGTGCGACAGCGCCGGGATACCGGCCAGGTTAACGCCGATGGTGTAGATGTCAGATAGATACATCTGCACCGGGTCGGCAGACTTCTCGCCGAACTTGAAGGCGGCGCCCGGTGTCGTGGGGCTGGCGATAACATCGCAGTGCTTGAAGGCGGCGTCGAAATCGCTGGCGATCAGACGGCGAATACGTTGTGCCTGCAGGTAGTAGGCATCGTAGTAGCCGTGCGATAGCACGTAGGTGCCAATCAGTATGCGGCGTTTTACTTCTTCGCCAAAACCCTGTGCCCGTGATTTGGCGTACATATCGTTGAGGTCGCTGTACTCGGGTGCGCGATAGCCGTAACGAACGCCATCAAAGCGCGACAGATTCGAGCTGGCTTCGGCCGGGGCGATCACGTAATAGGCAGAGACGGATTGGCTAATTGATGGCAGCGAAACTTCCACGGTTTCGGCACCCAGTTTGCGGTATTCGGCCAGCGCGGTTTCGATGGCGGCCATAGTGGCAGCATCGCCGTCGGCACCAAAGAACTCTTTCGGCAGACCGATGCGCAAGCCCTTGAGTGGTTGCTCAAGTGAGCGGGTGTAGTCCTCGTTCTCACGCTCCAGGCTGGTGGAATCCTTCGCATCAAAACCGGCGAAGGCATTCAGTAACAGGCCGCAGTCTTCAGCCGAGGCGGCCATGGGGCCAGCCTGATCCAGCGATGAGGCAAAGGCGATCATGCCCCAGCGCGAGACGGTGCCATACGACGGCTTCAAACCGGTGAGACCACACAGCGCAGCCGGTTGGCGGATCGAGCCGCCGGTATCGGTACCGGTGGCGGCGGGTGCCAGGCGTGCAGCTACCGCAGCGGCCGAGCCACCCGATGAGCCACCGGGAACACGATCAGTATCCCAGGGGTTAAGTACCGGGCCGTAATACGAGGTTTCGTTGGAGGAGCCCATGGCAAATTCATCCATGTTCACCTTGCCCAGCGGCACCAAGCCGGCCTGATTACAACGTTCGATGACCGTGGCGTTGTAAGGGGCGATAAAGTTTTCCAGCATGCGCGAGCCACAGGTGGTGCGCCAGCCGTCCTGACAGAAGATGTCTTTGTGGGCGATTGGCACGCCGGTGAGCTGGCCCGCATTGCCACCAGCACGCGCGGCATCGGCGGCTTTGGCCGCAGCGCGGGATTTTTCTTCGTCAACGGTGACAAAGGCATTAATTAGCGGGTTGTGCTGGGCGATGCGACCGAGAAAAAGGTCGGTGAGCTCCAGGCTGGAAACCTGCTTGGCGGCCAGTGCGGCGCTCAGTTCTTTAAGGCTGCGATGAATCATTCGATCACCTTTGGTACCAGGAATAGGCCGGCCTCGGCTTCCGGCGCCAGCGCAAGACAGCGGTCGCGCTGCTCGAGGCTGCCTTCGGTCACGGCATCGGTACGCAGGCGTTGCGCCACGTTGCAGGCGTGGGCCATGGGGGCAATGCCTTCGGTATTGACCTGGCGCAGCTCGGCGATCATGCCGAAAATGTTGTCTAGATGGCCTAAAGTGGCCGAGACCTGCTCGTTATCGAGCTCGATTCTGGCCAGTTTGGCCAGTCTTTGTACGTCTTGAGGGGTAAAAGCCATGATGTAACTCTATGGTTGCCGTCGGTATGCGTGGAATTTGCCTAAACCACCAAAAGGTAGGCTGAGGCGGCGAAATCGGGTCGCCAACCCCGGGGATATGCTTAAGGCATTCCTTGGAATATC
The DNA here is from genome assembly GCA_039805865.1 of Pseudomonadota bacterium. Classification (GTDB taxonomy): domain Bacteria; phylum Pseudomonadota; class Gammaproteobacteria; order Burkholderiales; family Rhodocyclaceae; genus Fluviibacter. The sequence goes on from JBDLTI010000001.1 coordinate 52,126, forward strand.
CCCTTGAATTTGCGGTATTATACGCGGTTTGGTCGGGGTTAAGTTCTGGTGCCCTGCTGCATTGCAGCGCGAATGACAGATTCTGCGCGCGTGCCCTAATTTTAGATTTGGAGTGTTTCATGTTCGGACTGTTTCGCGGAATGTTTTCTAACGACCTGGCAATTGATCTGGGTACGGCCAATACGCTGATTTATGCGCGTGGCAAAGGCATCGTGCTGGATGAGCCTTCGGTGGTTGCCATTCGTACGGACGGTGGCCCGAGCGCACGTAAGTCGATTGAAGCGGTCGGTAAAGAAGCCAAGTTGATGCTGGGTAAAACACCGGGCAGCATTAACGCCATTCGCCCGATGAAAGACGGTGTGATCGCCGACTTTACGGTGACTGAGCAGATGCTCAAGCAATTCATCAAGCGCGTGCATGACGTACGTATGTTTGCCCCATCGCCACGCATCATCATTTGCGTGCCGTGTGGCTCGACGCAGGTTGAGCGCCGTGCGATTCGCGAATCGGCATTGGGTGCCGGTGCATCGCAGGTGTATCTGATTGAAGAACCGATGGCCGCAGCGATTGGTGCTGGCTTGCCGGTTGAAGATGCGACCGGTTCGATGGTGGTGGATATCGGTGGTGGCACCACCGAAGTCGGCGTGATTTCGCTGGGTGGCATGGTCTACTCGACCTCGGTGCGGGTAGGTGGCGACAAATTCGATGAGTCGATCATCAACTACATCCGCCGTAACTACGGCATGCTGATCGGTGAAACCACCGCAGAAAACATCAAGAAACAAATTGGTACGGCATTCCCAGGCGTTGAAGTCATGGAGATGGAAGTGAAGGGTCGTAATCTGGCGGAAGGTATTCCACGTACCTTTACCGTGACCTCGAACGAAATGCTCGAAGCGCTGTCGGAGCCAACCAACCAGATCGTTACCGCGGTGAAGCAGGCGCTGGAACAGACGCCGCCGGAGCTGGGTGCCGATATTGCCGAGCGTGGCCTGATACTTACAGGCGGCGGTGCATTGTTGCGTGACCTGGATCGTCTGCTGCGCGAAGAAACCGGCCTGCCAGTGATGGTGGCCGAAGATCCGCTGACCTGTGTGGTTCGTGGTTGCGGCATCGCCCTCGAGAAGATGGACAAACTGGGTAACGTGTTCGCCAGCGAATAAGAACAGTCGCCAGATCTCTGATCGGTCTGGCGGAGTTTTCTGATGTCGGGACTGGATCACCAACCCCCTCCGTTATTCAAGCAAGGGCCAGCACCGCTGGCCCTGTTGATTCTGTACGTCTGTACGTCGATTTCGTTGCTGGTGCTCGATGACCGGTTCCGTTATCTTGAGCCGATGCGTCTGGCGCTCACTTATGTAACGTCACCACTCAAGCAGGTCGTGCAATGGCCAGTGATTGCACTGACCACGGTGGATGAATATGCAGTCACGCTGGATCAGGTGCGTCAGGACAACACCGCATTACGTCAGGCACGTCTGGTCGATGCCGAAAAAACGCAAAAGCTGGAAGTGCTTGAAGCCGAAAATCTCTATCTGCGTAAGTTGTTAGAAACCAAGCGTGTCTTGGGTGCGCGTGTACAACCGGCAACCATTCTTTATAGCGCGCGTGACCCGTTTAATCGTCGCGTCATTCTTGATCGGGGGAGCGACCAAGGCGTGATCGAAGGCCAGCCTGTCGTTGATGATCAGGGTGTGGTGGGTCAGGTTACCCGCGTAGCGCCAGACAATGCGGAAGTCACCCTGCTGACCGATCGCAATCAATCGATTCCGGCGCAGGTGGTGCGCAATGGTTTGCGTACAGTCGTCTTTGGTACGGGTGATGGACGCCTGGAAATGCGTTACATGTCATCTAATGCCGACGTTCAGGTTGGCGATTGGATCGTAACCTCCGGCATTGATGGCATTTATCCGCGTGGCTTACGCGTGGGCAAAGTAGAGAGCCTCGAGAGTGATCCAAACGGTATCTTCTCCAAATTTATTCTGACGCCAGCAGCGGGCATGGGCCGTTATGGTGAAGTGCTGTTGCTGGAACCGGTGACTTTGCCGACGGATCGTCCGGCTTCGTTAGACCGTGCAGCAGATCAGGCAACGGGCACTACGATGTCCAAGAAAAAACGTAAGGCGCAATAATCATGCAGATTGATTTTCAGTCGTCTCGCCTATTGCGCCCAGCCCGTCCTGGATTTATCCGGCTGACCTTGTTGCTGGCGTTCTTTCTGAATTTGTTGCCGACATCTTTCTGGCCGTGGTTTCCGGATTGGGTGGCACTGGTCGTTGTGTTCTGGTCGATTCGTTCGCCCCTGGTAGTGGGTACGGGTACAGCCTTTGTGCTGGGTATCTTGATGGACGTGGTCGATGGCAGCCTGATGGGACAGCATGCGTTGGCCTATGTGCTGATGTCTTATGCGTGTCGTGTGTTAGCGCACCGAATTCTTTGGCTCCCGTTGAGGCAACAAGTGGTCAACGTGTTGCCGATTATTTTTACTGGCGCCTGCTTGCAGGTGTTGGTGCGCTGGTTTGCCGGCGATCAATTGCCGAGCCTATTTTATTTCGTGCAGCCTTTTGCCACGGTTGCGCTCTGGGTGCCAGCAACTTACGTGCTGATGTTGCCGCAGTTCCTGTCGAACGACCGGGACTACGAGCGGCCAATCTAATCCATGGCGCACTTCGAAGACCGGGACGCCAGCCAGAAATTTCAGGGTCGGCTAAGCACCGCCTCGGTGATCATGCTGATCGCCTTCTTTATTCTGGTCTTACGCTTTTTCTGGCTGGGTGTAGTCCAGAACGGTTATTACACGACGCGGGCGGAAGACAATCGTTTAACGCTGGTGCCGGTGGTGCCGAACCGGGGTCTGATCTTCGACCGTAACGGCGTGCTCATGGCGACCAATACTTCGGCGTATACGTTGGAGATTGTGCCGGGACGAGCTGGCCCGATTGATCAAACCATCGAAGAGTTGTCGAAAGTGGTGACGATCGAAGGCAAAGACAAGCGTCGTTTCAAACAGTTATTACGTGAAGCAAAGACCTTCGAGTCGATTCCGATTCGCTCCCGTTTAACCGAAGAGGAAGTCGCACGCTTTGCTGCGCAGCGCTACCGCTTCCCTGGTGTTGAAGTGCGCGCGCGCCTGTTCCGTAGTTACCCCCTGGGTGAAACAGCCTCACATGCTTTAGGCTACATGGGCCGCATCAATACCAAAGATCTGGAGCGCATTGATGAAGAAGGCCAGGCGGCCAACTATCGTGGCACAGACCATATCGGTAAAACGGGTCTGGAGCAGCGCTACGAATTTGAAATGCATGGCGTGAGCGGTTTCGAAAGTGTCGAGGTCGACGCGGGTGGCCGTGGTATTCGCGTGCTGTCGCGCACCCCTCCTGTGTCCGGCAATAATTTGAATCTGACGATTGATGCCAAGTTGCAGCAAGTCGCCGAAACGGCCTTTGGTAAACGTCGTGGTGCCCTGGTAGCGATTGATCCGGCCAATGGCGAGATTCTGGCCTTGGTCTCCATGCCGACGTATGACCCGAATCTGTTTGTTGATGGTATCCGTAGTGATGATTGGGATGTGCTGAATACCGACATCAACAAACCGCTGCTTAATCGGGCAATCTACGGCACGTATCCACCGGGATCCACTTTTAAGCCTTTTATGGCGCTGGGCGCACTGACTGCGGGCAAACGGACACCACAGCAAGCGATTAGTGACCCGGGTTACTTTAATTTCGGCAACCATACCTTCCGCGATGACAAAAAAGGCGGCCATGGCATGGTGAACATGTACACCTCAATCGTTCATTCATGCGATACCTATTACTACACCCTGGCCAATGATTGGGGGATCAACGGTATCGCCGACTTTATGGGTCAGATGGGGTTTGGTAGCAAGACCGGTATTGATATCGATGGCGAGTCGCGCGGCATCCTACCTTCAGAAGCATGGAAGCAGCGCCGCTTTAAACGTCCGGAACAACAGAAATGGTATGCCGGCGAAACGATTTCGATCGGCATTGGCCAGGGCTATAACTCGTACACGATGATGCAGCTGGCTCAGGCAACGGCCATTCTGGCGAATGACGGCGTTGGCTATAAGCCGCATTTGGTGCGTAGCATTAGTGATGTACGCTCGGGTGGTGTACGCGAAATTCCGCTGGAAAAGACGCACGAAGTTGCGCTTAAACCAGAGCATGTGGAAGTGATCAAAAACGCCATGATTGGTGTGAATAAAGAAGGTACGGGTACCAAAGCTTTTGCCGGTGCCAAGTACGTTGCCGCTGGTAAGACTGGGACGGCGCAGGTGTTTAGCCTGAATGGCGGCAACTATTCACATGGTGGCACTAAAGAATTTTTGCGGGATCACGCGTTGTTTATTGCATTCGCGCCCGCTGATAAACCGAAGATTGCATTGGCAGTGATCGTAGAAAACGCGGGTTTTGGTGCGACCTCGGCAGCGCCAATTACGCGCCAGGTGTTTGACTATTACCTGCAAGGCATTGTGCCTAAGGGACCAGCACCAGATGAGCCGGGTGAGCCTGTACCCGAATTGCGCGATATGGCGAATTACGTCGACCATCAGGATGACGACTACGACGCACAGAAAGCATTAAACACGCCAACACCGGGGCCTTTTGTGCGTATGCCTACGAGTACTCAGGCTTTACCAGTCAGGAAGAAGCCATGAGCCGTTCCATCAACTGGCGGGGCTTCGTTCATGCCTGGTCCGAACATATCGATTTTCCGTTGTTCCGGATAACGATGTTGCTTATGGCGGTGGGTTTGCTCACCGTCTTTTCGGCAACCTGGTCCGGTCAGGAACGTATGCCGTCACAGTTACTGAACATGGCAGCGGCTGTTGGTCTAATGTTTGTTGTGGCACGCATCCCGCCACAGCGTTTGATGCAATTGGCCTGGCCAATGTACCTTTTTGGATTGGTGCTGCTGATACTGGTGATGCTCTTTGGTATTAAGGTGAATGGTGCCAAGCGCTGGCTATCGTTGGGCTTTACGAGAATCCAGCCCTCTGAAATCATGAAAATCGCTATGCCTCTTGCCATGGCCTGGTACTTTCACCATTTCGAAAATCGTCGGTGGTTCTCCAAATACTTTGGCGCTCTGATGATTCTATTGGTGCCATCGGCACTGATTGCCAAGCAGCCGGATCTCGGTACCGCTATTCTGGTGTTCTCGGCCGGTTTCTACGTTATCTTTCTGGCAGGTCTTTCCTGGTGGGTGATTGGCGGCTTAACGGGTGCAGCGGTTGCTGTTGCGCCGTTTGCCTGGAATTTTCTGCATGACTACCAGCAAAAGCGCATTCTCACGCTGATTGACCCAACCAGTGATCCGTTAGGTTCCGGCTATCACATCATTCAGTCGACCATTGCGATTGGTTCTGGTGGGTTGATCGGCAAGGGGTACATGAGCGGCACGCAGGCCCAGCTGGAATTTATCCCCGAAAAACATACCGACTTTATCTTCGCGGTATTTGCCGAAGAGTGGGGGATGATTGGTAACGTCATTCTCGTAATCCTGTACGGGTTCCTCATCGAGCGTGGGCTGCGTATTTCGCTGCGCGCCAGCACTACCTTTAACCGCTTATTGGCTGGTTCGATTACGATGGGGTTTTTCACCTATGCCTTTGTCAACATGGGCATGGTGTCAGGCATTCTGCCCGTGGTCGGCGTGCCATTGCCCTTTATCAGCTATGGCGGTACAGCACTGGTGACCTTGTGTACGGGACTGGGTATTCTGATGAGTATTGAAACGCACCGGACCAATCGCTGATGACACTCAAAACAACCGGCTTGTTTGTTTATACCGGCATCCTGCTGGCGGTAGTGTTGAGCGGTTGTTCCAGTACGCCCGCACGTAAACCCGTGGCCAGTGCGCCCACTTCGGGTGGCTACGTCATGAAGCCTTATCCGCGCAAGGGCGGTGGTTTTTATAAAGATGATGGCCTGCCAGCGCAGATCCCGGAAAACATCGATCAGATTCCGAATGCGACGCCGCGTCTGGAACCCTTGCGTAACGCCGCGAATAAGCCTTACACCGTATTGGGTATGAGTTTCACGCCAATGACCACGCTGCAGCCATTTCAACAGCAGGGTATTGGTAGCTGGTACGGCACCAAGTTCAACGGGCTAAAAACTTCCAATGGCGACACCTACGACATGTTCGCTATGACGGCCGCACACCCGACGTTGCCGCTACCGTGCTATGTACGTGTCACGAATACGCAAAATAACCGCAGCGTCATTGTTCGCGTGAATGATCGGGGGCCATTCCATAATGGTCGTATTATCGATTTATCGTTTACCGCTGCTTACAAACTCGGCTATGTCGATAAAGGCAGCAGTCCGGTTCGTGTGGAGCTGATTATTCCGGATGCGAGCGGTGTGACGTACGCCGATCTGAAGCAGGATGCGCAAGCCATCAATGAAGCCAAGGTCGATGACAAGACCCGTTATGGTGAAGAGCTGCCGAAGCCGGGCACCTATGTGCAGATGGGCGCATTCCAGAATGGCTTTAATGCCCAGGTGCTTAGAAACCATCTGTTGCGGGAGCTGGATTGGATGACACCAGCTCAAGTCCATGTCTATAGCGAGCCGCCGTGGCATCGTGTGCAGGTTGGACCGTTTGCTTCGCGCGCTGAAGCCGATGCCGTGCAGACAAAGATTCGTGATGCGCTGGGTGGCCAGCCACATATTTCTGTTCGCCAATAACTCTCGGGAGAGACCCCATGACAGACGCGTCTGATTTGCCTAAAGAGCCAGTAGGTAGTGGTGCAGAAACTTTGCTGGAGTTCCCGTGCGCATTCCCGCTCAAGATTATGGGCCTCGCCCAGAATGATCTGGCGCAGGAGGTGCTGGCTGTTGTGCATCAGTTCGCGCCGGATTACGACGGCAAGGATATGGAAATGCGTGCCTCGAGCTCCGGTAAATATGTCAGCCTGACTTGCACGATCAACGCGCAATCCAAGGATCAGCTCGATAACCTGTATCGCGCGCTTACTAGCCACCCGCTCGTGAAGGTAGTGCTCTAAGCGTGACATTGGCGCTGCACATCAAACGCCTCGGGTTGGTGCCGTATGAGCCCACCTGGCACGCGATGCGGGATCAGACGCTGACGCGTGTTGGCGAAGCGGCACGCACTATGCCTGATGAGCTCTGGCTGGTAGAACACCCGCCGGTATTCACCCAGGGGCAGGCTGGTAAGCCAGAGCACTTGCTAGCAGACATTGGTGTGCCGGTTGTCCCGATTGATCGGGGTGGTCAGATTACCTATCACGGCCCGGGTCAGGTAGTGGTTTATCTGTTGATTGATTTGCAGCGACGTCATCTTAAAGTGCGCGAGCTGGTGAATAAAATCGAACAGGCTCTTATCGACCTGCTTGCCGGCTATGGCATTGTTGCTGCTCGCCGCGATGGCGCCCCCGGTGTGTATGTGGGCGAGGCTAAAGTCGCCGCGCTGGGCTTGCGTATCCGCAATGGCTGCAGTTACCACGGTGTCAGCCTAAATGTCGATATGGATTTGACACCATTTGCCGCAATCAACCCCTGTGGTTACGCGGGTATGGCGGTTACCCAATTGCATGATTTGGGTGTTAACGTATCGGTTTCAGAAGCAGGCGAAGCGCTGCTTCAGCAATTACAAAAACAACTGGAGACGTGCCATGGCTGACGCCGGGGTAAAACAAAAAGGCGAACTCAAGACAGCACGCATTCCGATCAAGATCGTGCCGCAGGAAGCGTTGAAGAAGCCGGATTGGATCCGCGTTAAAGCCGGTAATGATGCCGGCCGCTTTGGCGAAATCAAAAAGATGTTGCGCGACCAGAAGCTGCACACGGTTTGCGAAGAAGCGGCTTGCCCGAATATTGGCGAATGCTTTGGTCGTGGCACAGCCACCTTCATGATCCTGGGCGATATCTGTACGCGCCGTTGTCCCTTCTGCGATGTCGGTCACGGTAAGCCATTGCCACCGGATATCGATGAACCGCGTCACCTGGCAGAATCAGTCGCCAATCTGAAATTGCGTTATGTCGTCATCACCAGCGTAGATCGTGATGATCTGCGTGATGGCGGTGCCCAGCATTTTGTGGATGTCATTCGTGCCGTGCGGGAAGCCTCACCGACAACAACGATTGAAGTGCTGGTGCCAGACTTCCGCGGCCGCATGGACGTGGCGCTTGAGATCTTTGGTCAGGCGTTGCCGGATGTGATGAACCACAATCTGGAAACCGTGCCCCGTTTGTACAAACAGGCGCGCCCCGGGGCCGATTATGCGCACTCCCTGAACTTCCTCAAGGCATTTAAAGCGCGTTACCCCAACGTGCCGACCAAATCAGGTTTGATGGTGGGGCTGGGCGAGACCGATGAAGAAATCATTGAAGAGCTGAAGGATATGCGTGCCCACGATATCAATCTCCTGACCATTGGTCAGTACCTCGCGCCGTCAAACCATCATTTGCCGGTACAGCGCTATGTGCACCCGGATACCTTCAAGCGTTTTGAAACCGAAGCGCTGGCATTGGGCTTTGAAGGAGCGGCATGCGGCCCGATGGTGCGATCCAGTTACTGGGCTGATCAACAGGCGCATACGGCTGGCGTGGTTTAAATCGCGTTTGATCGAACCACACTCAGGAGCCGGGTTGTGGTCGCGCCCGGCTCTCTTTATTGCGGGACGCCTACGTTATGTTCGGATTTCTCGACAATGCGTGCTTTTGAATCCGTGAGCAACTGTTGAAAGTCCGGTGAATTCAGCAATGCAGTGCCGCCAGCGGTGCGTAAACGATCAACGGCTTCATCAGGTAAGACGAACGAGGTTGGTAGTTCGTTGAGATAGTCTCGTTCTTCAGCATCAGGTACTCCGGCAAATGAAACGTTCACCACATAGAGCTTGGCATTGGGGACTTTGCGGATCGCATTCAAGGCATTGTTCGAGTCTTTTGATTTGATGCGCTTTACGGCCGGTAGATCCCTCACTGATCGCATCATGTCCCATCGCGCTTCAATATCGCGCAAATACTCGATCTGTTCACTGGAATAGCGATCAATCGGTACGCCGGCCGCTTTGATCAAAATGGGGATGGTGCCCGGCGGATCTTCCGATTTGTTCCAGTTGTTCTTGGGAATTGACATGGAGTTAACGACAATCACAATGATCTGGTTAACGTGGTCGAGCGGTGTCGGGTGACCGCCCTCTCTGAGTGCTTCCATCCAGTTAAATACTTCGACCCCACCGCGCAAACCCAGGTTGTCAGAGATGCCGCCATCGACCAGATGCAGATAGGGGTCGCCCGCATTCATCAGGCCGTTGATCTCATGAATGCGTTCCAGTGTGCGCGCCGCAGGTCGCGGCGGGTTCGCTGTATTGAGGAAAGGGGCAAACCACAGAGGCATTTTTTTGCCACACGAGCCACCATAGTTATTGATGGTGAGCGGTGATAAGACGACTGGTACAGCAGAAGACGCCGCGGCAGCGCGTGATAAACGAAAAGTGCTGAGATTAGCGCACATGGCGTCAAAGTTTGACGGAGTAAACATGATGCGTGAACCGGTAGCTAAATCTGTTGCTGATACCGCAATAACGGGGCCGTCCTTTTTATCCAGATCGGCAAAAGTCGCGCCATCGAAAAGAATCTCGTCGTACAGATCGGCTGCTAGTTCGGAGCGACCCCAGCCGGTGGATGACAAATAGCCCCAGTTAACAGGATTCAGGCTGCGACGTAGAAGTTCGCCTTGTACGTTTCTTTTCAGAAAACGCTGCTCGTAATCGTCAAAGAGTTTGTCTCCATAAAGCCCGTATGCGAGCGCCGTGAAACTGCCACCAGATACCCCGGTAATGACATCGACATGATCAATCATGCGCGTTTGCTTGCCGTTGGTATTGATAAATTCGGTTTTGTTTAGGGTTTCTAGAACGCCGTACGAAAAGGCCGCGGCACGTGTGCCGCCGCCGGAGAAAGCAAGCGCTACGAGGGTTTTGGCCTGAGCTTCGTTCTGACCTTTGCGTTCAAAGCTGTAAACCTTACTATCTGATACGTTTGAAATAGGTGGGTTTACAGGACGTGTTGCACAGGCACTGAGTGCGCAGCAAAACAGGATCAGAAATAGTGATTTGAATGTTGCGCGCATGACTCTGCTTATTTATTACCGCTAATGGGCTGTACACGCGATGCGCATTGTTTGGCTTTGGCGCGGGCTTCATCGGTGTCTTTAGCGGTGGCGAGGGCCACACCCATGCGGCGACGTTCGAAGCTTTCTGGTTTGCCGAATAGGCGTAGATCGCTGTCGGGTACCTGTAAGGCATGTGCTACACCTTCGTAGGCAATGCCTTTTTCTTCAAGCCCACCGTAGATAACTGCCGAAGCACCATGTTGGCTGCAAGCCGTGTTAACGGGCAGGCCAAGGATAGCGCGGGCGTGGAGTTCGAACTCGGATTGGCGTTGTGTACACAGCGTCACCAGGCCTGTATCGTGAGGACGTGGGCTGACTTCGGAAAACCAGACGTCGTCGCCTTTCACAAACAGCTCAACCCCGAATATGCCGCGCCCGCCCAGGTTTTCGGTAACAGCCTGGGCAATCTCGCGCGAACGTTCGATAGCACGTTGCGACATTGGCATTGGCTGCCAGGATTCAACGTAGTCACCTTTTACCTGTACATGACCAATCGGATCACAGAAGAAGGTTTCAACAGCGCCTGATGCACCTACGGCACGCACCGTGAGCTGAGTAATTTCGTAATCAAAATCGACCATGCCTTCGACGATAACGCGACCCTGGTTAACACGGCCGCCGGCCGCGGCGTGATCCCAGGCGGGTTTTACGTCTTCGGGTTTGCGCACCAGGGATTGTCCTTTGCCGGACGAAGACATCACTGGTTTGATGAAGCATGGGTAGCCAATCACATCGATGGCCGCCTGCATTTCTTCGAGGGAGTCGGCAAATTGGTAAGCCGATGTTGGCAAGCCCAGTGTTTCGGCAGCGAGGCGACGAATACCCTCACGATTCATGGTGAGCTGTGTAGCGCGCGCGGTAGGGATCACTTCGGCCAGACCATCGCGCTCGATTTCTACGAGCATGTCGGTAGCGATCGCTTCGATTTCTGGTACGACGAGATCAGGCTTCTCGCGAAGCACTAGTTCGCGGAGCGCTTCGCCATCCGTCATGTTGATCACGTGTGCGCGGTGCGCGACCTGCATGGCGGGTGCGCCGGTATATCGATCGACGGCAATCACTTCGCAACCCAATCGTTGTAGAGAAATGACGACCTCTTTACCCAGTTCGCCGCAACCGAGCATCATGACGCGCAGTGCGCTGGAAGAATTAGGTGTGCCGAAACGAAACATGACAATGCCCTCAGAAGGAAAAGTGATTGGGGTTGTTTAAAAACAGAAGAAATCCTGCAAGCGCATGGATCGTCGCTTGCTGGCGAATGGATTGGCGATCGCCGTTAAAGCACATGGTTTCTGTGTGGCAGTGTTGGCGATTAGCCCAGCCAAAACACACGGTGCCAACGGGTTTCTCGACTGAGCCGCCATCTGGTCCGGCAATGCCGGTAATGGCAATCGCATAATCGCCAAGGCTATGCGCGCAAGCGCCGCCTGCCATGGCGGCAGCGACAGCTTCGCTAACTGCACCCTGCTGGGTAATCAGTGCAGCATCTACGCCGAGTTCTTCGGTTTTTGCCGCATTTGAATAAGTAACCCAGCCGCGTTCGAACCAACCGGAGCTGCCAGGACGAGAGGTCAAGGCTGCTGCTACGAGGCCGCCTGTGCAAGACTCGGCGGTGACTAACCGCTTGCCGCCTTGTGTGAGGCCTGTGGCGATGTCGGTAAGTAACGAATCGATGGGCATGGAGAGGGAATTACTGATGTGCATTCAGGTAAACAACTACCAGCAGTACAGCGAGCGTGAGCACGGTATAAAGTGCGGCAATCACATCGTCCATCATGACGCCGTAGCCATTTTTAACCCGTCGGTCATAGTAGCTGGCTGGCCAAGGTTTTTTGATGTCATAAAGGCGGAAGAGTGCAAAGGCGATACCTTGCCAGAGAAGGTTGTCAGCCATGACTTGCGATAGCACCCAGAGCGTTGCCCAGAATGGGACAATCTCATCCCAGACAATGGCGCCGTGATCGATTTCGCCAAGCGCAGTGCCAGTTTTTTCAATCGCTACAATGCCTAGAACGAAAGACAGGAAAATCAGCAGTAGGAAAATATCGGCAGGCAGCACGACATCCAGTGCGCGAAAGCTGGCCCAGGCAAACAGGGTGCCGAAAGTGCCTGGCGCAAAAGGTGAGAGGCCACTGCCAAAACCTAGTGCAAACAGATGCAAAGGGTGTGCCAACATAAACCGTAGCGTTGGTCGTTCACCCAGAGCGGTGTCGGTAGCAGTCGATGCTTTGAGCTCGGTCATGATGATGCGTACTTAGGCAAAGTGATCGAAACCGTGACGCAGATTACTCAGATCAACAGGTTTCTGGTGAGTGTCTAATAGGGTGATTGTGCCTGCTTTGCCATCGGCGTGCATTTGACCAATACGATGCAATGGCAATTTCAGGGTTGCAGATAAGGTCTGGATTTTACTGCGCGCACTGGTGGGCGCTGTAAATAACAATTCGTAATCATCGCCACCACCGAGCAGACATTGCTGCCATAACGCCGGGTCTACAAGATTAGGTGCTGGCGGTAGTGCGGCGTTGTGCAATGTGGCGGCGAGGCCGGACGCCTGTGCGATGTGACCAAGATCCTGCAAGAGGCCATCGGAGACATCCAGGCAGCTGTGCGCCAATTCAACCAGCACTAGCCCGAGGGCAACGCGCGGCTGCGGGCGATGCAGGGCTTTATAGGTGCTCTGTTCAAGTACGACAGGTAAGTCGGTGGTGCCGAGTTTGTATGCCAGCCCTAATGCGGCCATGCCGGGCGTACCCGAGATCCAGATGTCATCCTGATTCCGTGCGCCGCTCCGGCGCAGGGCCTGATCGGGGTTCACGGTGCCAATGGCGGTAACGCTGAATGTACGAGAGCCACGGGTGGTATCGCCACCAATCAGAGAGACGTTGTGTTGTTGCGCGCAGTCTGTGAAACCACTAAAGAATTGATCGACCCATGCGCTGCTTTCGTCGCCTGCGAGCAGCGCAGCGGCCAGAGTGACATAACGTGGCGTGGCACCCATGGCGGCAAGGTCAGATAGATTGACCGCTAGCGTTTTCCAGCCCAGATCTTCCGGGGAGTCGGTGTGCAGAAAGTGCGTGCCTTCCACCAGCATGTCGGTGGTTATGGCAAAGGATTCACCCGGTGCGGGTGGGGCAATTAATGCGCAGTCATCGCCCGGCCCCAGTAGGAGACCACTGGTCTGCGCGTTAGGGTCAGGCCGCACCTGGCTGAGCAGGCGTTCGATCAGGGCGAACTCGCCTGCCATGATGAATCAGCGGCTAGGCCGGTTGCTTTCCAGCGGGCGCAGCGTTGGTGCCAGACGATCGAGTACGCCATTAACAAACTTGTGTCCATCGGTACCACCGAAGGTCTTGGCCAGTTCAATGGCTTCGTTGAGCACGACACGCAGGGGTGTTTCCGGGCTGTTGGCCATTTCGTTGGCACCAATCAGCAGAATGCAGGCCTCTACCGGTGAGAGCTCGTCAAATGGGCGATCTAGCAATGGTGTTAATTGTTCTCGCAGCGTGTCGTGCTGCGCAATGCAGCTGCGTAGCAGACTAATCGCGAAGTTCTGTTCGAGATCGCGTAGCGTGTTGAAGCCTTCCACCTCGTGCAGGGCGGTTTCGCAAGAAGCCAGATCCTGGCCGCCGACTTGCCAGCCATATAGTGCTTGCATTGCGGCTTCACGTGCTCGCCGGCGCGCCGGTTTCGGGCCGTTGGCGGGTTTGGCGTTTTGTTGGGTCATGCTCAGCCTCGTGCAGGTTGGGGTTTGTCGCCTAGGCGAATGCTGGCGTGCAGACGGGCCATCTCTACCGCGCAACGGGCGCAGTCGGCGCCTTTGCTGTGCATGCGAACGAGTGCCTGATCATCATCTTCTGTGGTGAGAATGCCGTTAGCGATAGGTACACCTGTGGCCAGTTGCACTTCCATCACGGCACGGCAACTATCGTTGCTGACCACTTCAAAGTGATAGGTTTCGCCGCGCACTACCGCACCGAGTGCAATCAGTGCGTCATAAGGCGATTCTTCGGCATCAGCCAGACTTTGCAACACGAGGGGAATTTCCAGGGCGCCGGGTACGCTGCACACCGTAATGTCTTCGGCAGCAACACCCAGCAAATGGAGCTCGTTAATAGCGCCGGAGAGCAGGCCATCGCAGATATCCTGGTTGAAACGGGCCACAACAACGCCGATGCGTAGGCCGGTGCCACTTTCATTACTGGGGTATTCCTGATAGCGGGTCATTACAAATCCTATGGGTTATTACAGACCGGTGTGGCTGCCATCGGGCAGCTGGAAACCGGTGATTTCAAGATCGAAGCCAGTCATGGCCGGAATGCGCTGTGGGCTGGAGAGGAGACGCATTTTGTGCACGCCCAGGTCGCGCAGGATTTGTGCGCCGATACCATGCAGTAACGGATCCCATTTACGGGGCACCGTCTGATCGGGTGAACGGGTCAAGCCCTGAAGCAGCTCCTGACCGCTCAGCGGTTTATGCAACATCACCAGCACGCCTTGGTCGGCAGCGCCGATGGCGGCCATTGCGTCATCCAGCATGATGCTATGCCCGGTGCCTTCCGGTGCCAGAAAATCCAGAATAGATACCGGGACATGCACACGCACTAGTGTTTCGCTTTGCGGCGTTGGTTTGCCTTTCACCAGCGCCAGATGCACTTCGTCTGAAGTTTTGTCGGCGTAGGTGTGTAGCGTAAACGTGCCGTGGCGGTTAGTCAGTTCGCGAGAACCAGCACGGGCCACTAGGGTTTCGTGCTGACTGCGGTAATGGATCAGATCGGCAATGGTCCCAATCTTCAGGCCGTGTTCTGCAGCAAATTCACGCAGCTCCGGTAGGCGTGCCATCGAGCCATCTTGACTCATGATCTCGCAGATTACAGAAGCGGGACTGAGGCCAGCGAGTGTGGCCAGATCGCAACCAGCTTCAGTATGTCCGGCACGAACAAGGACGCCACCCGGGCGTGCCATGATCGGGAAGACATGGCCGGGTTGCACGATGTCCGAGGGCTTGGCATCGGTGGCAACCGCAGCCTGAATGGTGCGGGCGCGATCGTGTGCCGAAATGCCGGTAGTAACCCCTTCGGCTGCTTCGATCGAGACCGTGAAAGCGGTGCCGAATTGCGCCTTGTTGTCGCGGGCCATCTGGTTCAAACCCAGTTGGCGGCAGCGTTGTTCGGTGAGCGTCAGACAGATCAGGCCACGGCCAAAGCGGGCCATGAAGTTAATGGCTTCTGGTGTGACGTGATCTGCAGCAAGGACCAGGTCGCCTTCGTTCTCGCGATCTTCTTCATCCACCAGAACCACCATGCGGCCAGCACGTAGCTCGGCAATGATTTCCTGAGTGGATGATATGGCAGTAGGGGCTGGAGCCGTGGTCATGTTCTTTTAGTTGGAGTGGGCGGCGCAAAAACACCACAAGCCCCGTATTCTCGCAGATCGCGGGTGTCAAGGCCACAGGTTCTGATCGTTATCGAAGAATTTACGCGTTTGGCACTTTCATGGATAATGTACAGAATAGTGTACAAATAAAAGGGGTGCATGATGGCATTTGCAGCGATTGATGTGGTTCCGCTGTCGCACGCGCGCGCAACGCTCTCGGACCTGGCGGAGCAAGTAAAGGCCGGCGCTGAAAAAGTAATTACCAAAAACGGCGAGAGCTAT
The DNA here is from genome assembly GCA_039805865.1 of Pseudomonadota bacterium. Taxonomy (GTDB): domain Bacteria; phylum Pseudomonadota; class Gammaproteobacteria; order Burkholderiales; family Rhodocyclaceae; genus Fluviibacter. The sequence continues at coordinate 67,957 of JBDLTI010000001.1, forward strand.
GTGGCGCTGATTGATGCGCAGCGACTGGATTACTACCATCAGCTAGAACGTGAGCGTATTCATCTGCTGGTGATCGACGATGTGCGCAAAGGTTTGAATGACGTGATTGCGGGCAATGTTAAAGATGCCGCGAGCACACTCAAGGCGCTTAAGAGCCAACGTCGTAGCGTACGGGCTTAATCGCAGTGACGGACGCCAAGGCACTGGTCAAGCTGACGGCCAACTTCGAGCATTGTCTCGAAGCGGTTGAATTGTTTTTGCAAGAAGCAGAAGCGCTGTCGGCATTCGATGCTTTGATTGATGAGTTGCTAGGCACCGTTATTCCCAATCTCGAAAGCTTTCCCGATATGGGGCGGTTATTTTTTGAACGGCCTATCTATTCGGTTGAAGTGAGCAACGGTATTGATAGCCTGCAAGCGCAACTTAAAGCGTTGGGAGATGGTGGGCAGGTGCGCGAGTACGTGCTTGTGCAGTATCTGCTGCTGTACGCGCGTTTTGATAACACCATTTATCTGCTGTCCATCAGGCACCACCGCCAATTGTCATTTGATTTTCAGGCGCTTTGGCGGCCGAACTAAATTGTTACAGCGATGAGACTATTGGGGTCTTGCTGATTAAATTTCGTTTTTGTAGCTCAGTAGTCGTTCACAGTAACGGGCGATCACATCGATTTCCAGATTCACCGGGGTGTTTGCGCTGAGTGTATGCAGCATGGTGTTCTGCAGGGTGTGTGGAATCAGATTGATCGAGAACTGACGGCCATCGACCGCATTCACGGTGAGGCTGGTGCCGTTAACGGTAATAGAACCCTTGCGGGCAATAAAGGGTGCCAGTGCTTCCGGTGCTTCAATGGTCAGCAGCCAGTCGCCCTGTGTGTCGGCGGTGGTCGGTGCGAAGTGGCGTACCGAGCCGATGCCATCCACGTGGCCAGTGACTAGATGGCCACCAAGTCGATCGGCTAGACGCAGTGCTTTTTCAAGATTCAGCAGACCGTCTGCGGTGAGACCGGTGGTGCAGCGTAGGGTTTCGTCCGAGACATCGACCACAAACGCGGTGGGCTGTTCATGCGGCAAGAGATCAATCACCGTTAGACACACGCCGTTACAGGCGATGGAATCACCCAGAATGACATCCCCTAGATCCAGGGCGCCGGCGTCAACGGTCAGCCGTACGCCACTGGTGCGGGGCGCGGCATCACGTATTTTTCCGACGGCGGCGATAATTCCTGAAAACATGGGATCAACCGGTTTGGCATGGGGTGAATGAGGCTGCAATTCTAACATGCGCCACCACCCGGAGCCGCGCCGGATTGGGGTTTTGTGCCTTTAGGGCGTGGCTTTGCTGGCCAGCGTCTGAACGTGGTTCAGTTGTTTCAGGAAGGCATCCGGGCCAATGGTGCCGGCCAACGTGGCATCGTGCAGCAAACGGCCGCCCGGTGCGTAGAAAACCATGCCGGGAGGTCCGTAAAGGCCAAAGCGCTTGAGCAGATTGCGGGCGGCGTCATCGCTGGCGGTAACGTCTACCCGGATCAGGGTAAAACCGGCCAGGGCCTGGCGAACGGCAGGATCACTCAGTGTGTCGCGTTCGAACTCCTTACAGCTCACACACCAGTCGGCATACACATCAATGAAGACGGGTTTCTGGCTGTCGCGCAGCGCGTTGTCTAGTGCTTCTGGCGTGTTGGCAGCGAGCATGGGAAGTGGTGCCATTTGAGCCACGGCTTCCGGCGGGTTATTTGTGAAAGGGCTGAGCGGTTGGTCGAGTCGTGTGCCGCCCGCTAAAGCACCAACGATCCAGGTAAGACCAATAATCAGGAAGATGATGCCAAGCGCTTTTGCCAGGCGTGCAGAAAGTGGTGCCCTAGGGGGTAGCCGGTCGATAGCGCGCAGGAGAACAGCGGCAAGTATGGCGAGAACACCAAAGCCGCCGAGGGTGACCGAAGCAGGTAAAACGGGCGAGACAATCCACCAGGCCGTGCCGAGCAGAATGAAACCGAATGCCTTTTTGATGGATTCCATCCAGGGGCCGGTTTTAGGCACCAGCGTGCCGGCAGAGGCGCCCATTGCCAGTAGTGGCACACCCATGCCCAGAGCCAGACTGAACAACAGCAACCCACCCAGAAAGGCATTGCCGGTCTGGCCGATGTAGAGCAAAGCCCCGGCAAGCGGAGCGGCGACACAAGGACCGACAATTAATGCAGAGAGTGCGCCCAGGCCAAAGACGGCGGGTAAAGACCCGCCATGTAGGCGCTGGCTGCCTTCAGCCAGTTTGCCTTGTAATGCGTTGGGTAGTTGCAACGTGTAAAAGCCCAGCATGCCGCCAGCCAGTACCACGTAGATGAGTGCAAAGCTGCCGAGGACCCAGGGGTTTTGCAGAATGCCGGAAATCAATGTGCCGCTCAGGCCAGCGAAAACACCGGCCACACTATAGGTAATGGCCATGCCCAACACATAAAATAGTGCAAGCATAAAGCCGCGGGTATGGGAGATAGGGTGCGTCTCATCGTATCGACCGAGGATGACTGTGACGACAATCGGCATCATGGGCAGCATGCAGGGGGTGAATGCCAGGCCAACACCGGCACCGAAGAACAGGAGCAGGTTCAACCAGAGCGTCCCCTCATCCAGCGAGCGGGCAATTTCTGTGATGCCGTTGGCGGCTTGAGGTGGCGTCGTATTTGGGGCAGACACCGGTTCTGCGACAGTCTCTGTTGCTAGCGGTAGGGTGATAGGGAAAAGCGCAATTTCAGGCGGGTAGCAGATACCCTGGCTGGCGCAGCCCTGATAGCGTATCGAGAGCGTCATGGTCATGGGGCGTTGCCCACCGTTGACCTGAATGGGCCAGTTCAGTGGCTCCTGGTAAATCTCGGTAGGGCCGAAATTGGGATCGTCTTTCTGGACGCCTTTAGGAAGCTCACCCGGGGTGAGCTTCACGCCGGCAGGGACAAGACCGGTGACGTCGACGCCAAGTTTTTCGCGATAAAGGTAGTAGCCGGGCTGTACATCAAACCGAACCTGTATACGGTCGCTCGAAATGGCTTCGGCTGAGGGGCGAAAAGCCTGCATCGGCGGCAAGAATGCGCCGCCGAAGTTGTCGGGCGCAGCTTGCGCTGCAGCCGTGCCGAGCAGCACAACGCATAAGGCCGCGCTGCGCAATAGGTTAGTGACTAATTTGGCAAGACTCATGGATTATCTCGGGTTGATTCGCTGACCCAACTAAGATACGCCGGTAGGCCGCTGGTGCAGGGTAGTGCAATGATTTCTGGTAAATCGTAGGGGTGTGCTTCTTTCAGCCAGGCTTCGAGTTCTGCATAACGGCTGTCATCGCTCATGATGATGAGCGGTATCTCTGTAGCACTCTCGATCTGGCCCTGCCATCGGTAAGTCGATTGGCAGGGCGCCAGTTGTTTGACGCAGGCGGCAAGACCCGATGCAACGAGCTGATGCGCTAGATTGTTAGCCACATCGGCATCAGGTGTCGTGGTAAAGATGAGTTGAACGGCCACAGGGTTAGTGACGCCAGTTGTGTGTAATGATTTCGCGCAGGATGTGTAGTCGGCGGTGGAAGAAATGATCGGCCGCCGGAATCACAATCACTGGTAAATCTTGGGGTTCAGCCCAGGCGAAGACATTGTCCAGTGGGACTGTTTCGTCGGCAGCGCCATGAATAACGATGGAGTCTTTAGGGACCGATTCTGTGTCGTAATTGCGCGTGCCTTCAACAAATCCTGAAGCGGTGCCAACCAGCACAAGGCGTTGTGCTGGTTGGCCCGCTTCTACCATACGTTTGGCAACATGTGTTTGTACGTAAGCGCCGAAAGAAAACCCGGCCAGCACAATCGGTAGGCGGCCGCAGCGTTCGCGCGCGTATTCGATCACGGTGAGCAGGTCCTCCGTTTCGCCAATGCCCTCGTCGTGCGCTCCTTCGGTCTCGCCAACACTGCGAAAGTTTGGGCGAAAGGCAGCATAGCCGAGGCTGGCAAAAGTGCGTGCTAGGGTGTGTGCCACCTTGTTTGTTGCCGCGCCGCCACCGATCGGGTGGGGATGCGCGACCAGGGCAATCCCTCGTGGTGCGCCGGGGTTGTCGATCAGAATCTCGATTTTGCCAACAGGCCCATCAATCAGCACTTTTTCTTCGCGAACGCTGCTCATAATGGTTCCTATCAGATGCGCAGGCGGTCAACGGGTTCGCCTTTGGCCAGATGCGAGGTAATGATTTCATCAATGTCTTCTTTGTCGACAAACTGATACCAGATGGCCTCCGGATAAACCACCATCACCGGTCCGCTGAGGCAGCGCCCAAGACATCCCGCTTTGTTAATGCGAACCATGCCCGGTTGATTGAGCTTCAATTCTGCAACACGTCCCTTAGCGTAATCGAACATGTCCGTGGCGCCGTGGTCATTACAAGACGGGTCGCCATTGGTGCGTTGATTGCAACAAATAAAGACGTGGTGTTTAAAGTAGCTCATGGGTTGATCCGTAAATAGGGTTGCAGGAATTATAGAGCTGAACTCGAAGCATCAGGGTTGTTGCGACGACGATCTGCCCAGACCAGAAAAATCAGTGTCAGGTAGGGCCAGAGGGCTGCAATAAGACGTGTCAGGCCATTGAAGTTGAGGAAGTGACCTTGTTGCCAGACCGTGAGTGCCGAAATGGAGTAGGGATTAGTGGGCATCAGGTTGACGAGAACGGTGGCCGCCATGAGCAGCATGGCGGCAATGGGTGGTTGCCAGTTGCCGGATAAAAACAGGGCGGGAATGGCCAAAGCGAGGCCAATTAGTAAGCCGTCGATGCCGCCTGTCGTTATAGCAACCCAGCGGGCGATGTCCGGCGCGCCGATCGCTTGCCCGATGAGCAACCAGCTGGCGATCACGCGAATGACTACACCTAGTAACAGGACGGTAACGGCTGTAAAAAAGATGGAAAGCCAACGCAAGCCAACGCGCTGTAAAACAGCCTGGATCAGAAAGGTCACCACCAGCGTTTGCATGGCCACTACCGCTGTTTCGAGTTGGCTATATAAGGCAGGCGAAAACGCCAGCGCGGTGGGCAGTGAGAGCAGGCCCCGCAAATCGCCTAAACCGAAAAACACCGTTTCCGGAGAAATCTGTGCAAACAGCCATAACCACAAGAGAATCAAACCCGCCTCGGCGCTCAGACGTTGCACCTCGAGCTTTCGGCGTACGTCTCCGGCCAGAGCAAGTAGACGCGGCCCGAAGATCAGCGCTAGTGTGCTGCCCAACAGGGTGCCCGCGGTATTAAGTGTCAGATCAAGGCCAGAAGAAACGCGGCCGGGGATAAAGGTTTGTAAGGCTTCCAGGCTGGCGGAAAGCAGAAAGCCAGCGACCAGCGGCATGAGTACACGCGCCCAAGGCCAGGGGCGGTGTGTGGGTGAGAGGGATAGAAGAAATCCCAACGGCATGTAAGCCAGGACATTGAAACACGCGTCTTGCCAGGTCCAGTACTTTGGCCAGCGGCCTTCGAGGAAATAGAAGAGGTTCAGCCCGCGGTCTTGCCAGGCGCTTGCCGAGTAAAGGCTGGCATACATGATGATGCAGGCATAGACCAGCGCCAGAACCAGAGGCTTCTGGCGGGCGCGAGCCAGCCAACTGTGCCAGTGCGATGTCGGCTTAGCGGATGTGTCGGCCATGAGGTTGCTGATGAGCGGCTTCATGCCCGGTTGGGGGGACATGGTAGGTGCCTTCTGCGGCATGGTGGTGCGAAGGGGTTGGGGTTGGTTTGCCAATGCGTTGCGGCAACAAAGAGCCAATGATCATGCCCAGGACGGCTGCGATTAAACCGAGAATCTGGGGCGGCCAGACGGCATCCGCTGTAGCGAAAGCTTCGCACAGAATCCAGGTAAAGAATCCGCTGAAAATGGCGAAGAGTGCGCCCTGGGTGTTGCCACGCTTCCAGTAAAAGCCCGCGACGAGCGGGACAAAGGCAACAACCAGGGTGATTTTGTAGGCGTGTTCGACCATTTTGAAGATGGAGGCGCTACTGGTGAGCGCCATGGCCAGCACCATGCCGGCAAAGGCTACGATGACGATGCGCATCAACCACAAGAAAATGCGGTCCGAGATGTGCGGCAACATCGGACGCAGAATGTTTTCAGTGAAAGAGACTGATGGCGCCAGCAGGGTGGCCGAAGAGCAACTCATAATCGCTGAAAGTAAGGCACCAAAAAAGATGACCTGGGCGAAAACCGGGGTATGCTGCAGGATCAGTGTGGGCAGCACCAATTGCGAATCCGTGTCGAGTAGATTGCTGAACATTGCTGGATCAATCAGGGTGGCCGCATAAGCCAGGAACATCGGAATGAAGGCGAAGAAAAAGTACAGCGAACCGCCCATGATGGAACCGATCATCGCGATGCGTTCGCTTTTGGCGGACGAGATGCGCTGAAAAACGTCCTGTTGCGGAATCGAGCCCAGCATCATCGTCATCCAGGCGCCGACAAACGGTACCCAGACATCCATGCCCCCCGAAGGGAAGAAATCAAGCTTGCCTGCCGCACTGGCATGGGCGACCACAGTGCCGGCACCGCCGGCCAAGTCGCTGATGATGCTCGCAATGTAGATCAGCCCGCCCATAATGACGGTGATCTGCACAAAATCCAGAATGGCCACGGAGAGCATGCCACCCAGTACCGTGTAGGTGAGCACGATGGCAGCGCCGAGGACCATGCCTTTGTCTTGCGGAATGAGTCCGTTGGTGACGGTGAAAAACACGAGGCCCAGTGCTTTGATCTGTGCCGACACCCAGCCCAGATAGGAAACCACAATGGCCAGTGTGCTGAGCCATTCCACGGTGTGGTTGTAGCGCAGGCGGTAGTAATCACCAATCGTCAGCAGGTTGAGCCGGTATAGTTTGCTGGCAAAGAAAAAGCCAGCAAGGATGAGGCAAAGCGAGGCGCCGAAGGGGTCGGCAACCACACCCCGCAGGCCATCTTTGACGAAGGTGGCTGAAACGCCCAGTACCGCCTCGGCGCCAAACCACGTGGCAAAGACGGTGGCGGTGACCACAGGCAAAGGCAGTGATCGACCAGCGACAGCAAAGTCGCGTGCGTTTTTTACCCGGGTTGCTGCCAGCAGGCCGATACCAATCGAGGCCAGCAGGTACAGCGTAATAAACCCGAGTAGCGGCGTCATGGCTGCAGGTTCAGATACAGCAGCGCCGCAGAGGCGCTCAGTGCAATGGTGGAGACGGCAACACTCATCCAGAGCAGATGCCGTTGATGCCGCACGGTGCGTTTCAACTCGCGCAGTGCTTTCTTGTCGGCCTTGATGGCGTCTTCATTCGGGGCCAGGTAGTCGTGCAGCAGACGCGGGAGTTGCGGCAGGATCTTCGCCCAGTTGGGGCCTTCACGTTTCATGCCGTCGATGAAGCCACGCACGCCAACCTGTTCACTCATCCAGCGCTCCAGGAATGGTTTGGCCGTTTTCCACAGATCCAGATCCGGATTCAGTTGGCGACCCAGTCCTTCGATATTGAGTAGTGTTTTTTGCAACATCACCAGTTGCGGCTGGACTTCCACATTGAAACGGCGCGATGTCTGGAAGAGGCGCAGCAGAATCTTGCCGAAGGAAATGTCTTTGAGCGGTTTGTCAAAGATCGGCTCACAGACGGTGCGAATCGCCGCTTCGAATTCGTCGATGCGGGTATCTTTAGGTGCCCAGCCAGAGATCACGTGTACCTCGGCAACGCGACGATAATCCCGCTGGAAGAAGGCCAGGAAGTTCTGTGCGAGGTAGTTTTTGTCGACATCGTTCAGCGTGCCGACGATGCCGAAATCGAGCGCTACATAGCGGCCGTCGTGTGCCACCAGAATGTTGCCCGGGTGCATATCGGCGTGAAAGAAGCCATCGCGAAACACCTGGGTGAAGAAAATTTCAACGCCCGCGCTGGATAGGCGGTTCAGGTCGATCCCGACTTCACGCAATTCTTCGATACGCCCCACCGGAATGCCGTGCATGCGTTCCATGGTCATCACGTTAGTGGCACAGAAGTCCCAATAGACTTCCGGTACAACGAGAAGCGGGCTGTTGTCGAAATTGCGGCGCAATTGTGATGCGTTGGCCGCCTCGCGCACCAGATCGAATTCGTCGTGCAGATGTTTTGCAAATTCAGCAACGACCTCGCGGGGCTTCAGGCGGCGGCCGTCTTCGGAAAAGCGTTCAACGAGCTGGGCAAAGGTATCAAGCAGATCAATATCATGATCGACCACCCGGTGCATCCCGGGACGCAAGACCTTAACGGCTACATCGCGGCCATCGTGGAGGCGCGCGAAGTGCACCTGGGCGACCGAAGCCGAGGCAATCGGCTTCGGATCGAATTGGCTATAGGCCTCGCTGATCGACATGCCGAGGCCACGCTCGATTTCGGCCATCGCCAGTGCCGAATCAAACGGCGGTACGCGGTCCTGAAGCTTGGCCAGCTCGTCGGCAAAGTCCTGTGCCAGCAGATCGCGACGGGTGGATAGCATCTGGCCGAACTTAACGAAGATCGGCCCTAAAGATTCGAGCGCCTCGCGTAAACGCACAGCGCGGGGCTTGGTGAAATGCCGACGGCGGGCGTAGAAACCTAACCAGCGTGCCATGCGGCCCTCGGGTTCGGCTTCAACGAGCATAGTAAGCAGCCCGTTCTTCCAGCTGACATAAAGAATACGGGTTAGACGCTGCAGACGCATGTGCGGTCGGCTTTCATAGGAGAGGCCCACGGGATGGCGAGCCAGAAGGTATAATTTTACCCATGACTTTTGATAGCCGCGAACACATCACCGGCTTGCTGCAAGTTGCCCTTGCCAGCGTTGCCCCGGAACACACCGATACGCCCATTCATCTGGAGCGCCCCAAGCAGGCGAGCCACGGGGATTTCGCCACTAATTTACCCATGCAACTGGCCCGTGCGCTCAAGCTGGCGCCGCGTGCGATTGCGGAGCGCATCGTCCAGGCGTTGCCTACGTCAGCCCTGGTGAGCGAGGTCACCATTGCCGGTGCCGGCTTTATCAACTTTGCCTTGCAAGCCGATGCCAAGACCCGTGTGGTCAATACGGTTCTGGATCAGGGCGCTGATTTTGGTCGAAGCACCCTAGGTAAAAATGCCAAGGTGCTCGTGGAATTCGTGTCCGCCAACCCGACCGGCCCTCTGCACGTGGGCCATGGCCGTGGTGCTGCTTACGGCGCCAGTCTGTCCGACCTGCTGGCCTTTGCCGGTTGGGACGTGACCCGTGAATATTATGTGAATGACGCTGGCCGTCAGATGGATATCCTGGCGATCTCCACCTGGATCCGCTATCTGGACCAGCATGGCGTGACGATTGATTACCCGCCGAATGCCTACCAGGGCGACTACGTGCGTGAAATGGCCCGCCAGCTCACCAATGCCCATGGCGACAAATACGTGCGCTGCAAGCTGGTGGTGCTGGAAGGTACGCCCGGCTTGCCGGATGCCAGCCGTGCCGATGATGAGGCCAAGACCCAGCGTGAGCTGCATCTGGATGCCCTGATCGCGAACGGCAAGAAGCTGCTGGCCGAGGATTGGCCGTATGTGCACCAGCATGCCCTATCGGAGCAGTTGGCCGATGGTCGCGATGATCTGGACGGCTTCGGGGTGGATTTCCAGAACTGGTTCTCGGAAAACTCCTTGTTTGATACCGGTCTCGTGGCCCGTTGTCTGGAAAAGCTGGATGCCGCTGGCCATATTTATGAAAAGAACGGCGCCCGCTGGTTCCGCTCCACCGATTTCGGAGATGAGAAGGATCGCGTGGTGCAGCGTGATAACGGCCTGTACACCTATTTTGCGTCGGATATTGCCTACCACCTCAATAAGTACGAGCGTGGCTTTGATCGCATGATCAACATCTGGGGCGCGGATCACCATGGCTATATTCCACGGGTAAAGGGTGCCGTGCAGGCGCTGGCGCTGGATCCGGCCAAGCTGGATATCGCGCTGGTGCAGTTTGCCGTGCTCTATCGCAATGGCGAGAAGGCCTCCATGTCGACCCGTTCGGGCGATTACGTGACGCTGCGTTCGTTGCGGGCCGAAGTGGGTGACGATGCCTGTCGTTTCTTCTATGTATTGCGCAAGGCCGATCAGCATCTGGACTTCGATCTGGATCTGGCCAAGAGCCAGAGTGCCGATAACCCCGTGTACTACATCCAGTACGCCCATGCCCGGATCTGTTCGCTGATGGCGCAGTGGAATGGGGTAGAAGCGGATCTGAAATCGGCCGACCTCGGTTTGCTGACGAACCCGCGCGAAGCGGCGCTTACGGCATTCCTGGGCCGCTTCCCGGAAGTGGTCGATACAGCGGCACGTGATCTGGCGCCACACCAGGTAGCGTTCTACTTGCGTGATCTGGCGGCCGAATTCCATGGCTACTACAACGCTGAACGCATGCTGCTGGATGATGCCGAACTCACCTGTGCGCGTCTGGCGCTGTCGGTGGCCGTTCGTCAGGTGATCCGTAACGGGTTGGCGCTGCTGGGCGTTTCATGCCCGGAATCGATGTAGTTTCCGCCCCGGAAACCATGTAATCTGCCGAGAATATCTACAAAGGCTGCTATGTCCCGAGACTACAAACCGAACCGCCATTCTTCCCGAGACCGTGAACCGGCATCGGGTGGCGGTGCTTTAAGGGGCATTTTTTACGGCCTGGTGCTTGGGTTAGTAATTGCTGCGGCCGTAGCCTGGTGGTTTAACCGCATGCCATCGCCGTTCATCGATAAATCGGCAACGCCCGTAGTGGCAGCCAAAGGTGATGCGAAGGCATCGGCTCAAGCTGCTGACAGCGCGCAGCCCGCCCCTGCGCCAGCCGTAAATGCACAAAGTGAAGATGGTAAGCCCATTCCCCTGCCCGGCAAGCCTGGCGATCCTTCGCCTGAAAAACGCTTCCAGTTCCCGGATATTCTGTCGGGCAAAACCGATGGCACAACACCACCGGCTAAAACGACAGACGGCACACCCGCTAAACCTGCTGCCAATGGGCCAGCGGCAGCACCTGAAGCGCCCGCCGGGTTTTATCTGATGGCGGGCTCTTTCCAGAAGCAATCGGATGCCGAGGCCCAGAAGGCTAATCTGGCGCTACAGGGCTTTGATGCCTCGATTCAAAAAGGCGTCGTTGGTGAAAAGGTATGGTTCCGCGTCAAGATTGGCCCGTTCAAGCGCCAGGATGATGCCAATCGTGCCCGTAATGAACTCAAAGAAGCGGGTATCGATTCCGTGCCTGCTCGTAACTAAACGGAGTGGTTATGCAACGTCGTCAGTTTCTTGCTACGTTACTCGGCGGTGTTGCAGCCGCTGCCTCATCGACGCATGCTCTGGCGCAAGGTGCGTTGGGCGGCACCCTGGCACCAGCGGCTAATGCAACCGGCGTTGCTATTGCCGGCCAGACCTACACCCCGCTGAACACCCCGACACTGCAAACGGTGGGCGGCAAAATCGAAGTGCTTGAATTCTTCTCTTATGGGTGCCCGCATTGCCACGACTTTTCAGAGCCGTTTGAGCGTTGGTCCAAGAAACAGAAAGACGCTGTGGTGCGTCGTGTGCCGGTGACCTTTGGTCGCCCGCAATGGGTTGTATTAGGTCGTTTGTTCTACACCATCCAAACCCTTAAGCTGACGGCCTTGGATATGGGTGCTTTCGCAGCCATTCATCAGCAAGGCCGGATGCTGTATGACGACCAGGCCGTGCTGCAATGGGCAGCTGCCCAGCCTGGCGTCGACGCCAAGAAATTCTCCGAAGTCTATTATTCGAGCGAAGTCACCAGCGCCATGAAAAAGGCCGACGCATTGGCTATGGCGTATCAGATTGATGGCGTGCCTTCGATTATCGTAGGCGGGCGTTACAAGATGCTTCAGCAACGCGGCATGAACTTTAGTGACCTGCTGCTGAACACCGATGCGGTCATTAAGCTGGCAAAGCAAAGCGCTAAATAATTTTTGAGTGACTATGGGGGTGGCACTCGCCCCCATAAAAATCAACAATTCGTATTAATTGAGCCCCCAGGCTTGGACCGAGTCCAAGCCTGGGGGCTTTTAACGTTGCATTTTTAGAAAACCGGAAGAGTCATTACCAGCTAATTTTTAGTATGAAGCAGCAAAAAACGAGGGTTTCCTTATAAACAACTGATAAATAATAGGTAAACTTAAAGCAAATAATAGAAAATAAAAATGCGAGACAAAATTATCAGATGGGTAACGGGGGTTCCGCCATGCATCGTGGGCGCCTGGTGGAGCCGTGCAGGTGTTTGCCTCGTACGGGCTAAGCATATGAACGATTCTCAGCAACTGATGGAGGTTGTTTATGAGCCTTGCGGAATATTGCCCACTTTTGGCGCAGATACAGATAAGTCGCATAGAGAGCAGATGATCAATGCTTTGCGTTGCGCGGCTGAGCGAATGGGTAAACTCCCAATGACGTTGGCGCTTGGTATTCCTTCGGGTGATATTTTCATTAAAGCTATTGAGATACCTGCAGGATTGACACCAAAGCAGATCGAACAGGTATCTGTGGTAGAGGCCGTATCCAATTTGCCGGTACCTCCGGAAGAAATTTGTGCTGACTTTATTAAATCGAACTCAGCGCAATCAACACATACAGAGCGGATCGAGATTGCATTTTGCAAAAGAAGCTTGATCGATGACCTGGGGATCGTTGCAGAAGATGCGGGCGTTGTTTTGAGCGTCATTGATCGAGATATTCAAGCAATACACGATGCAATATGTTGGTGGGTTAACAGTCGGGTCGGGTTGGAGTCAGTCGCATATCCTTTTGGCATACTCATTCAAAGCGAAGAGAACACTTTTATCGTTGCCCGAAGCGAGCTTGATCATGTGTCCTACGTATTTAAAAGCATTGATGATGCGATGGGTGATTTAGATCTGGCAACGGATTCGATACAGAAGGAACTTCAAGCCTATTGCCGTCGTGCTGGCTTGCGTTTCGAAAACGGGCCGCCGCTGAAGCAATTATTTCTTGTGGGTGATGCAGAATCAAAAGAAATCATGGCCTCTGGGCTTGATGGTTTGTCAGAAGTCACGTTGGAGGTCAAACCGCTGGCGGTGGTGAAAAATGAAGGCAGTGTGCCACCCGCTTATGGGTTGATGGTGTCTATAGGCATGGCGCTGAGGAAGGCAACGTGATTAGCCGATTTAATTTACTACCGCATCGGGCCAAAAAACAACTTTGGGAAAGACGCGTGTTGGTACGCCAGATTGGCCTGGTGTTAATGCTCGCGTTTCTTGCTGCGTCAGCTATTTATGGCGGTATTGTTGCCAGGCTGAATTATCTAGAAGCTTATAACCGAGGGCTGCAGTCGGCAGTGGAGAAAATTCTTCCGGAGTTTCGGGCTTCGCAGCAGTTTCTAATGCAACGCGATGACATGCTAGAAAGACAGAAGATTCTAGAAAGGCTGGATGCCAGACGATCAACGAGCGTCATGATTCTTGATGACGTTGCCCGTGCGTTGCCATCTGAGGCTTACCTGACAAGGCTCGAAGAAGATGGAGACAAGTTCAGACTGGAAGGAAAGGCGCTTAATAACGGGGCGATCGCGAAACTTTTCGAGTCGCTTGTGAAATCTGAAAGATTGTCCGCTTTGGCCTTGGAAGAGATACGCCTGCAGGAGGGTGAGAGTCTTGCGCCTTATGCCTTTCTGATTGTTGGAAGCGTCAAATTGTCAGTGATGGCCGATAACGCGATGACGGATCGCGCTCGTGAATAAGTTAACCAGATTTCGTGAAAATGGCATGGTCTGGATTCGTTCCAGAGGCGCTGCAATTGCAAGGCAGTTCACGCATTCGTTTAGATCGCGCCAAAGACCAAAGCTTTCTAACCCCTGGTGGAAAAAAGATTTACGGGGGTTGCTGGCAGATCTTGGTCAGAGGGGGGTGCGCCTTAGTTCGGAAACAACGCTTCGATCCGTCACCGATATATCGCAGTGGACGCTACGGTTTCGAATAAAGTTTTTGGTTATCGTGTTTGTGGTAGGTGTTTTGACGTTTAGCTTCCTGCTTTCCTCGGATAGGCTAAACAATCTGAGCGCGCAAAATGTCGAACGTGAAGTGCTCAAAAGCCGTTACCTGAGATACGCCGAACAAGTAAATATGCTGACCGTATACCAGACGCAAACAGAGACAATTCTGGAGCGGTTTGGCGATCTGCTTGATGCAATACCGGCTGCATTAGAGTCGATTCATGTGCTGTCGCAGTTGAATAAAGCGGCTAGGGATTCTGGTTTGCAACTGGAGTTTTTCAAACCGCTCGCAGAACAGGTTCACAACTATTACGTGGTGTTGCCAGTTGAGATAAGACTGCGTGGTGATTACAACGCAACAGCCAGGTTTATCGAACTGGTATCCAAGATGCAGCACTTGGTGACGGTAGATCTGGTGATATTGGCATCTGCGAATCATCCAAACCAGGTTGTTTTGTCCTCATTGCTAAAAGCATATCGTTACAAAGATCTGCCCAAAAAATCTGAAAGCAGGTTTTCTCGTGGCATACCCTAGACATTTATTTTGGATTGGAGGCTGCTTTCTTTTGGGGGGCTGTTCCGTTTCAGGAGAGGATGCCGCTGCGCAATGGGTGGAAAGTAGAACGCCATTGGTGGTAGCAATGGATTCTTCGGTTCTGCCAGCGCTCGTTGATACACCGCCAGCAGTTTTTACCGCTGGGCATGTTATCGATCCTTTTGCGCCGGGACGCATTGGGCAGCCTCTTTCTTCTGCTAGCGATGTTCAAGGTGGGCTCACCGACCGCGAGCGATGGCAGTTTGCAGATTCGCCGATCGATTCACTTCGCGTTGTGGGCTTCCTAGAACTTAAGGGACGATACATAGGGGTAATCGAGGGAAGCGCTGGGTCAGTGAACGTCAAAGTAGGTGATCGGTTGGGTAATCAGCAGGCTGTCATTGTTGATATTTCAAAGCAGGGCATCCGTTTGCGGCAGACAGATGATTCTGAATCGTGGATGCCGATTGGTCGGCGGAGTCGTTAATTATGAATATTCAATGCCGTTGGTTGTGCAAGCATCTATTGCTCTCTGGGTTTTTGCTCATGTCGCTTGCTTTTTTAGGACCGTATGCAAAGTCTGGTGCGACTAATCCGCGTATCACTCTAGATATACAAAATGGTGACGTGCGTCAGGTGCTCGCCCTGATCGGCCGAGAGCTGAGTGTGAACATCGTTGCCAGTGAAGCGGTTAAGGGGCAGGTGACAATCGTCATGAACAACGTGCCGGCTTCGGACGTCTTGCAGGCAATTTTCCAGCAACGTGGCCTTGTTGCCAAGCAAGAAGATGGCATATTGATTGTGCGGCCGAAAAGCGAAGCGATGGAGCAGGAGCGCGTTGGGATGGAAAGGGCCCAGCAGGCTGAAAGCATAGGACCGCTCAAGCAGGAAGCGTTCCGGTTGCGTTTTGCGCAGGCAGTCGACCTGGAAAAGCTGGTGCGTGAACAATTAACGCCACGCGGCAAAGTGAGTGTTGATCCTCGTACCAACACCTTGTTTGTTAATGACACCGCATCAAAGCTTTCGGAAATTGCACAGTTGATCAAAACGGTTGATCAACCGATTCGGCAAGTGTTGATAGAGGCACGGATTGTTGAAGCCAATGAAACCTTTAACGAGGAACTCGGTGTGCGATTGGGTGCCTTGGATACGGTGCGCATGGGCGGTGGTGGTCTGCAAATTGGTGGCGGGCAATACGTGCCGCCGACTCAGGCGGGGCAGGCGCTTAATTACAACAGACTTGTTCCTGGCGGCACATCGAGCTATCAGACGTTAAATAGCGTTAACGGACAGCCCTTCTCGGTCAATCAAACGCTTGGCTCGGTTAACTTGCCAGTGTCGCGTGCGGCTGCAGGCACGATGGCTTTTGCGTTATTGAGCCCAACGGGGTCACGCATTCTTAATGTCGAGCTATCAGCGCTTGAATCTGATGGGCGCGGCAAGATTATTTCTAGCCCTAAAGTGGTCACTGGCGATAATGTCAAAGCAGTGATTGAAGATGGTACAGAGATTCCCTATCTGTCGACAGCGCAAACCGGTGGCACAACGATTCCAACAGTCGAATTTAAAAAGGCTGTGCTCTCGCTGGATGTTACGCCCCAGATTACACCGGATGGCAAAGTGCGCCTGAAGCTCGTTGTACGTAAAGAAGAGCCCGATTATGCGGCTATGCAATTGATTCCGGGTTCTACGAATCCGCCGATCAAAAGCACGGTCGTCACGACCGATGTGCTGGTAGAAAATGCGGGCACCGTTTCGATAGGCGGCGTTTTCATCAAGAAAGTGGATAATCTCGTCACGCAGGTTCCCTTTCTCGGGGACATCCCATTCATTGGCAACTTTTTCAAATACCGGTCGACCACCGAGCAGCGTAGAGAGCTTCTCGTGTTTATTTCGCCACAGATCGTGGCGGGCGGTACGACGGGCCCTTGAGCATTTTTAGTATGACGATCGCACTCCCTGAAAATATCTTTCTTGTTGGCCTGATGGGCGCGGGCAAATCCACGGTAGGGCGAATTCTGGCGCGACGCCTGGGGAAGCGGTTTGTTGATAGCGACCACGAAATTGAAAAGCGTAACGGGGTAACGATTCCGGTGATTTTTGAGATCGAGGGCGAAGATGGCTTTCGGCGCAGAGAGCAGGAAGTGCTGGCCGATCTGGCGCAGGAAAAAGATCTGGTGTTGAGCACGGGTGGCGGTATTGTGCTCAAGCCAGAAAACCGGGAAGTCTTGCGTAACCATGGCTTTGTCGTTTATCTGAACGCCCGCCCCGAGTTGCTGGCTGAACGCACCAAGCACGATCGCACCCGCCCTTTACTCAATGTGGAAGACCCGTTAACGCGTTTGCGCGAGCTATATGCCGTGCGTGACCCGCTGTATCGCGAGGTGGCGCATGCCGTCGTAGAAACGGGTCGTGGCGCACCCCAGCAGGTGGTTCAGGCCATTCTGGGTGAAATTAGCCGCATAGACCGCTAGGCCGGCATAAAATGGCGACTATGAATACAACGCACCAGACTTTGACCGTTGCGCTGGATGAGCGCAGTTACCCGATTCACATTGGATGTGGCCTGTTGGGTAATGCCGCGCTATGGGCGCCGCACCTGAACCCCAAGATGGGTGCCGTGGTGATTACGAATACCACCGTAGCGCCGCTTTACCTGGATAAGGTGCTGGCAACCCTGGCCGAACTCGGTTGCCCGGCATTCCCGGTGGTGCTGCCGGATGGCGAGGAATACAAATCCTGGGAAACGTTGAACACGGTTTTTGATGCGCTGCTGGAAAATCGCTGTGAACGTGGGACCACATTGATTGCGCTAGGCGGTGGTGTGATTGGGGATCTGGTGGGTTTTGCTGCGGCCTGTTATCAGCGCGGCGCGCCATTTATTCAGGTGCCGACAACCTTGTTGTCACAGGTAGATTCCTCGGTGGGCGGCAAAACAGCGATTAACCACCCCCTAGGCAAGAACATGATTGGTGCGTTTTACCAACCCAAGTTGGTGCTGGCTGATCTGGATACGCTGGACACGCTGCCGCCACGCGAAGTGGCCGCCGGTATGTCGGAAGTAATCAAGTATGGCTTGATCCGCGATGAAGCGTTTTTCCGTTGGCTGGAGCAGCACGCCGAAGGGCTGATGCAACGGGATAAAACCCTGTTGGCACAAGCCGTGTATCAATCGTGCGCCCATAAGGCGGAGGTTGTGGCGCGTGATGAGCGCGAAGCGGGTGAGCGGGCACTGCTCAATCTGGGGCATACCTTTGGCCATGCCATTGAAACCGGTATGGGCTATGGCAGCTGGTTGCATGGTGAAGCCGTTGCCGCCGGTACGGTGATGGCCGCTTTGCTCTCTGAGACATTGGGTTGGCTAGATCAGCCCGCGGTGCAGCGTATCAAGGCGCTTTTTGAGCGCGTTGGTCTGCCGGTGGCGGGGCCGTGGCTGAAAACGGCACCAGCTGAAAGCGCCGAGCGCTATCTTGATTTAATGCGTCATGACAAAAAGGTCAGCGCTGGCATTATGCGCCTGGTGCTGTTGAAAGCCATTGGTCAGGCGGTCGTTTCGGCAGATGCCGATGATGCCGCCATTCTGGAGACTGTGGTTGCCGGCCTGTCTGCGGCGCCCGATGCACTTGCGGTACCGCCCAGCTGCAATTAATCACTTTTAACCAGGTGGTTAGGGTCGTTAACGACCCTTTGGCGTGCTTTTGGCACGCTCATTGCGTAAGAATCTGTGGCTTAAACGCCATCTCCCTAAAAAAATTCTGGAAATTGCCCTTTTTTGCGGTGCAGCGTCTTGAATTGGAAGGGGGTTTGGGCGTATATTGGCCGGTTCATTTTGGTGCATTGCGCCCAAATAAAGATCACTTTTGTGCGTCGCCGGTTTTCCGGCGGGTTCATGGATTGATAGAAGGATAAGTACATGGGAGTACCTGAGCGTCAGGGTTTATATAACCCGGTGAACGAACGCGATGCCTGCGGCGTCGGTTTTGTTGCGCACATTAAGAATGAGAAGAGTCACGATATCGTCGAGAAGGGTCTGTTGATCCTGGAAAACCTCGAACATCGTGGCGCTACAGGTTATGACCCCATGCTCGGCGATGGCGCCGGGATTCTGATTCAGCTGCCGGATGCATTCCTGCGCGCGGAACGCGCCAAGCAGGGGCTGCGTTTGCCGCCAGCGGGTCACTATGCCGTGGGTAATGTGTTCCTGCCGCAATCGGTTACTGGCCGCAAGGCTTGCGAATCGGTGCTGGCACGCATTATTCATGAAGAAGGTCTGGAATTCCTCGGCTGGCGCGATGTGCCGGTGGATACCTCGATTCTGGCGCAAGCCGCCCGTGATCTGGAGCCAGTCACCCGCCAGGTCTTTATCGGCCGTCCGGAGTCGCTGAAAGATCAGGATGCTTTCGAACGTAAGCTGTTTGTCGTGCGTAAGCGCGCCGAACATGCCGTGCGTAAGTTGAAGCTCGAAGATGGTAAGCAGTTCTATCTGCCATCGCTGTCGTCGCGCACCATGGTTTACAAGGGCATGCTGCTGGCCAATCAGGTGGGCGCGTACTTCCTGGATCTGCAGGATCCGGGTCTGGTGTCGGCCATTGCACTGGTGCACCAGCGCTTCTCGACTAACACCTTCCCGACCTGGGATCTGGCGCACCCGTTCCGCATGATCGCCCACAACGGCGAAATCAACACCGTACGCGGTAATGTGAACTGGATGCGTGCCCGTCAGAAGGCCATGGCCTCGGATTGGCTGGCTGAAGATCTGGACAAGCTGTGGCCACTGATCGTTGAAGGTCAGTCGGACTCGGCCTGTTTCGATAACGCGCTTGAATTGCTGGTCATGGGCGGCTATTCGATGCCGCAGGCCATGATGATGCTGATTCCGGAAGCCTGGGCCGAAAACCCGCTGATGGACGAAGAGCGTCGCGCATTCTACGAATACAACGCCGCTATGATGGAGCCGTGGGACGGCCCTGCCGCCGTGGCTTTCACCGATGGTCGCATGATTGGCGCTACGCTGGATCGTAACGGTTTGCGTCCGGCCCGTTATCAGATCACTGATGATGGCATCGTGATGCTGGCGTCTGAAATGGGCGTGCTGACCTTCCCGCAGGAAGAAGTGAACAAGAAGTGGCGCCTGCAACCGGGCAAGATGTTCCTCATCGACCTCGAGCAAGGCCGCATCATTGACGATGAAGAGCTGAAGAAGAGCATTTCGACCGCGCGTCCGTATCGTCAGTGGATCGAAAAGAGCCGCCAGCACCTGCATACGCTGCCAGAAGTGGAAGATAGCGAAGGCCTGCGTGAGTCGTTACTGCATACGCAACAGGCGTTCGGCTATACCCAGGAAGACATCAAGTTCATTCTGGCGCCTATGGCCAGCAATGCGGAAGAAGCCACCGGCTCCATGGGTAACGATAGCCCGCTGCCTGTGCTGTCCGACAAGAACAAGCCGCTCTACAACTACTTCAAGCAGTTGTTTGCCCAGGTGACCAACCCGCCGATCGACCCGATCCGTGAAGAGATCGTGATGTCGACGATGTCGTTCATTGGCCCGCGCCCGAATCTGCTGGGTATCGAAGTTAAGGCCGGTGAAGAGCCGCCGCTGCGTCTGGAAGTGGAACAGCCGGTGCTGTCTTCGGCGGATCTGGCCAAGCTGCGTCAGATCGACAAGCTCACAAACGGCAAGTTCCGTGCGCTGGTGCTGGACATCACATTCCCGGCCAGCGAAGGTATCGATGGTTGCCAGGCTGCGCTGCACGCACTGTGTGCCCGTGCCGAAGCCAGCGTGGGTGAAGGCTACAACGTGCTGATCCTGTCGGATCGCAATGTGGATCGTCAGCGTGCCCCGATTCCGGCCCTGCTGGCGACCAGTGCGGTACACCTGCATTTAGTCAAGACCGGTCTGCGCACGTCCACCGGTCTGGTGGTCGATTCCGGTTCGGTCCGCGAAGTGCATCACTTTGCCTTGCTTGCCGGTTACGGCGCAGAAGCTGTGTGCCCATGGTTGGCATTCGACACGATTGCTGCAGTCGCTGGCGAACTGCCGGGCGAGCTGTCTGCCTATGAAGCAGGCAAGCGCTACGTGAAGGCTGTGAACAAGGGTCTGCGTAAGGTCATGTCGAAGATGGGTATTTCGACCTACCAGTCGTACAACGGCGCACAGATTTTTGAAGCCATTGGCCTCTCGTCGCAATTTATCGGCGACTACTTTGCGGGTACTGCAACACAGGTTGAAGGTATTGGCTTGGAAGAAGTCGCTGATGAAGCCCTGCGCGTTCATCAGAGCGCTTTCGAACAGGATCCGGTTCTGGCAAATCTGCTGGAAACGGGTGGCGAGTATGCTTACCGCGTCCGTGGCGAAGAGCACATGTGGACACCGGATGCGATTGCCAAGCTGCAGCATTCGACACGCTCGGGCAAGTTCGAAACCTACGAAGAGTACGCTCAGATCATTAATGATCAGACCAAGCGTCACATGACGCTGCGTGGTCTATTTGAGATCAAGCCCGCGGGTCCGTCGATTACCGTTGACGAAGTGGAACCGGCAAGCGAAATCGTTAAGCGTTTTGCTACGGGTGCCATGTCGTTGGGCTCGATCTCGACTGAAGCGCACACCACGCTGGCTGTGGCCATGAACCGTATCGGCGGCAAGTCGAATACCGGTGAAGGCGGTGAAGATGCAAACCGTTTCCGCAAGGTTAAGGCGGGCGAAAAGCTTTCCGACATTATCGGCAAGGGTCGTATTGAAGCCGATCTGGAATTGAAGGCAGGCGATTCACTGCGTTCGGCGATCAAGCAGGTGGCCTCGGGTCGTTTTGGTGTAACGGCTGAATACCTGGCCAACTCGGATCAGATCCAGATCAAAATGGCACAAGGTGCCAAGCCGGGTGAAGGCGGTCAATTGCCAGGTCACAAGGTCAGCGAATACATCGGCTTCCTGCGCCACTCGGTGCCGGGCGTTGGTCTGATTTCGCCACCACCACATCACGACATCTACTCGATCGAAGATCTGGCACAGCTGATTCACGATCTGAAGAACACCAACCCGGTGGCTTCGGTGTCGGTGAAGCTGGTGTCGGAAGTCGGTGTGGGTACCGTAGCGGCTGGTGTCGCTAAGGCCAAGGCTGATCACATTGTGGTTGCTGGCCATGACGGCGGTACCGGTGCTTCACCGATTTCTTCGGTGAAACATTGTGGCGCCCCATGGGAACTCGGTTTGGCAGAAGCCCAGCAAACGCTGGTCCTCAACCGTCTGCGCGGCCGTGTTCGCCTGCAAACGGATGGTCAACTGAAGACCGGTCGTGACGTCGTTATTGGCGCACTGCTGGGTGCTGATGAATTCGGTTTCGCAACAGCGCCGCTGGTGGTGACCGGTTGCATCATGATGCGCAAGTGTCACCTGAACACCTGTCCGGTAGGCGTGGCAACGCAAGACCCTGCGTTGCGCAAGCGCTTTAGCGGTCAGCCAGAACATGTGGTCAACTTCTTCTTCTTTATCGCTGAAGAAGTGCGGAAGCTGATGGCCACGATGGGCATTAGCCGCTTTGATGATCTGGTGGGTCGTGCCGACCTGCTCGATACGCGTGCCGGTATTGAACACTGGAAGGCCAAGGGTTTGGATTTCTCCAAGATCTTCCACATGCCGGCTGTTCCGGAAGAAGTGGCCATTCGTCACGCCGAAACGCAGGACCATGGTCTTGAGCGCGCGCTGGATCACGAACTGATTCGTGCCGCACAACCGGCCATCGGTCGCAAAGAAAAGCAAACGCTGGACTTCCCGATCCGCAACCTGAACCGCAGTGCGGGTGCCATGCTGTCTGGCGAGATCGCCAAGCGTCATGGCGGCGCAGGCTTGCCTGATGGTACGTTGACGATTCGTCTGCACGGTACCGCTGGTCAGAGCTTCGGTGCATTCCTTGCCAAGGGCGTTAACTTCGTCCTCGAAGGCGAAGGTAATGACTATGTGGGTAAGGGCCTGTCTGGTGGCCGCATTGTGGTGCGTCCGCCAGCGGCATTCCGTGGCGAAACCCAAGACAATATCATCGTGGGTAACACCGTGCTGTACGGCGCGACCGATGGTGAAGCCTACCTCAGCGGTGTTGGCGGCGAACGCTTTGCCGTTCGTAACTCCGGTGCAACGGCTGTTGTAGAAGGTGTGGGCGATCACGGCTGTGAGTACATGACCGGTGGTACGGTGGTGGTGCTGGGTGAGACAGGCCGTAACTTCGGTGCGGGTATGTCGGGTGGTTTTGCTTACGTTTATGACGTGGATGGCAAATTCTCAAGCCGTTGCAACATGGCGCAAGTTGCACTCGAACCGCTGGCCGCTGAGCGCGCTGCTGCCGATGCATCGGAGTTCGGCGAAGACACCGAATATGGCGCCGTTGACCTGCGTCACCTCACGATGCGCGATGAAGATCTGCTCAAAGGGCTGATTGCCAAGCACGTCGAGTGGACCGGTTCGCAATACGCGAAGAGCATGCTTGACCAGTGGGACAAGCATCGCGCCAAGTTCATCAAGGTGATGCCGCACGAATATCGGCGCGCCCTGGATGACATCAAGAAAAACGCCAAGGTGAAGGAGGCTGTGTAATGGGAAAGCCGACTGGATTCCTCGAGTTCGAGCGACTGAGCGAGACCTACGAAAAGCCGGACGTCCGCAAAAAACATTACCGTGAGTTTGTTGCTGCGCTAGATGATGCATCGGCACAGCAGCAGGGCGCACGTTGTATGGATTGCGGCATTCCATTCTGTAATAACGGTTGTCCGGTCAACAACATCATTCCGGATTGGAATGATCTGGTTTATCACGGCAAGTGGCGCGAAGCGATCGATGTGCTGCATTCGACCAACAACTTCCCGGAATTTACCGGCCGTATTTGCCCGGCACCCTGTGAAGCTGCTTGTACGCTGGGTATCAATGTGTTGCCGGTAGGCATTAAGTCTATCGAGCGCGCCATCATCGACAAGGCCTGGGCTTCAGGTTGGGTTGTGCCGCAACCGGCATCGTCTAAAACCGGTAAGCGGGTTGCCATCATTGGCTCGGGCCCGGCTGGCCTGGCTGCTGCCCAGCAGTTGGCTCGTGTTGGTCACGATGTCACGGTTTTTGAAAAGAGCGATCGCATTGGTGGTCTGCTGGGTTATGGCATCCCTGACTTCAAGATGGAAAAGGCGATGATTGATCGTCGCGTGACTCAGCTAGAAGCCGAGGGCGTGACATTCAAGACCAAGGTGCTGGTGGGTTCTAAAGAACTGCCCGCTGGTATCAACAATGATGCTGAAAGCTTTGTGTCTGCCGAGCAGCTGCAAAAAGATTTTGATGCAGTGATTCTGGCCGCGGGTTCCGAAGTGCCGCGTGATCTGCCGGTGCCAGGTCGTGAACTCACGGGTGTTTATGCCGCGCTGGAATTCCTGATTCCGCAAAACAAGGAAGTGCAACAAGGCAAAGCGAACCCAATCAACGTGAAGGGCAAGCACGTGATCGTGATCGGTGGTGGCGATACAGGTTCTGACTGTGTCGGTACATCGAATCGCCATGGTGCTGCGTCGGTGACCCAGTTCGAACTGATGCCGATGCCGCCGGAGCAAGAGCACAAGCCACTGGTTTGGCCATACTGGCCGATCAAGCTGCGTACCTCGACGTCACATGACGAAGGCTGTAGCCGTGACTTCGCAGTCGGCACCAAAGAGTTTGTTACGGATGGTAACGGTAACGTCAAGGCACTGAAGGCAGTCCGTCTGGATTGGCAAGGTGGCAAGATGACCGAAGTGGCGGGTTCAGAATTTGAACTGCCTTGTGACGCCGCATTCCTGGCAATGGGCTTTACGAATCCGGTGGGTGGTTTGCTCGAAGCATTTGGTGTGGAAAAAGATGCACGCCAGAATGCCAAGGCAACAACGGATGGTGAAGGCTGTTACAAGACTAATGTTGCCAAGGTCTTTGCTGCCGGCGATGTGCGTCGTGGGCAGTCGCTGGTCGTGTGGGCGATTCGCGAAGGTCGCCAGTGTGCGCGTGAAGTGGATGAGTTCCTGATGGGCGCTACTTTGCTACCCCGCTAACGCGGCTGGCATATGCAAAAGGGCGGCTTAGGCCGCCCTTTTGCATGGGGCTTCCGGTATCCTTGAGGTATTGTCAAAACGAGTTAACGGAGATCGTGTTGAGTCACACGCGTCCATTGCAGGTAGTTATTCTCGCTGCGGGTCAGGGCACCCGTATGCGTTCCGGTTTGCCCAAGGTGTTGCACCCGATTGCTGGACAATCGATGGTGCAGCATGTGATTGCTGCGGTCGCAACATTACAGCCGCAGAAAACCGTTGTTGTGGTTGGTCACGGCGCGTCGGTTGTCGAAGGCGCGCTGGTTGACGCGGGCGTATCTTTTGCGCTGCAATCGCCGCAATTAGGCACAGGCCATGCAGTGCAAATGGCGCTGCCGGCGTTGCAGCCATTACCGGACAATGGCCAGGTGCTGATTCTGTACGGCGACGTGCCGCTGATTCAGCCTGCCACCCTGCAGGCATTGCTGCAGGCTGCGGGTGATGGTGTGGGTTTGATTACACAGCAGCTTGAGAACCCGAAGGGTTATGGTCGTATCGTGCGTGATGCGGCGGGCAAGGTGGTGTGTAACGTTGAAGAAAAAGATGCAACAGAGGATCAGCGCCGTATCACGGAAGTGAATACAGGCATTCTCTGTTTGCCGGCGCACTATTTGACATCTTGGCTGGGTGCGCTATCTAACAATAATGCACAGGGTGAATACTATCTGACGGACTTGTTGGCCATGGCGGTGCAGCAGGGCGTGCCGGTACATACGGTATCACCCGGCCACGATTGGGAAGTGGCCGGTGTCAATTCCAAAACCCAGCTGGCTGCGTTGGAGCGTGCCTGGCAATTGCATCGGGCCGATGCTTTGCTGGAATCCGGTGTGCGCCTTGCGGATCCGGGGCGGATTGATATTCGCGGCACCTTACATTGCGGGCGGGATGTCAGCATCGACGTGGGTTGTGTTTTTGAAGGCAAGGTTATGCTGGAAGAAGGCGTGCAGATCGGACCGTATTGCGTGCTGCGCAATGTCACGATTCATGCCGGTGCGCGTATTGATGCCTTTAGTCATCTGGATCAATCAGAGGTCGGGCCGGATGCTGTGGTTGGGCCGTATGCCCGTTTGCGTCCAGGGTCTACCCTGGGTGCCGGTGCGCATGTCGGCAATTTTGTCGAGCTGAAAAATACGCAACTGGGTAATGGATCGAAAGCCAATCATCTTGCCTATGTGGGCGATGCAACCGTGGGTGAACGCGTTAACATCGGCGCGGGTACGATCACCTGTAACTACGATGGGGTGAATAAATTCCGCACTATCATCGAAGATGATGCCTTTATTGGTTCTGATACGCAGTTGGTTGCACCGGTGACTGTTGGTCGCGGCGCCACGCTGGGCGCGGGCACGACGCTGACCAAAGATGCGCCAGCCGATACGCTGACGGTCTCACGCGCCAAACAGCTATCCTTGCCTGGGTGGCAGCGCCCGGTTAAACAAAAAAAATGAACTGAGAGAATCTAATGGATATTGCATTTCTTTTGACCGTTGCACTGATGGCCGCCGTTGGCGTGGTCATGCTGCTTGTGGGCTACATTGTGGTCATACCGGCCAGCATTACGCGCGGCTGGCTATGGGCTGCTTTCGTTATTTTGCTACCCATCCTCGGGCCGATATTTTTCTGCCGAGCTTTTCCCGAAGGGCTGCGCAAAACGCGCTTGCAGCTCTTTTTTGGCACCTTGCTCATCATGGGTGCCGCCGCGCTGTTGTACGGCGGCGGCCCGTGGATTATTCAGCAGACCATAGACGCTGCCAAGTCGGCGGGCTGATTAACCCGTCTTTTTGGCAGTACGCTTTGCCGCTGGCTTTTTGGTAGCCGCTTTGCGGGCGGCCGTAGTGGCACTACCGGCTGGCTTTTTGCGACTCGGTTCCTTTTGAGCTGTATCCGCTAGTTGCGCCTGCATCTTGGCGTTGAGCTCGTTCATCATTTCCCACGGCCACATGGCGGCTTTAGTCAGATCGGCTTCGTTTGCCGCCGGAGCTTCGGGTGTAGGCTCGGGCGGTGCGGGTGGTGGTTCAGGCGGTGTGGCACCCTGAGGCATTTTGAAAAATGCGCTAAAAGGTGTTTCGGTTTGCTGTGGAGCGGCCGAAGCACCTTCAGGATTGGTGAAGCTCTCGCTCATCGTGCGGAAGGTGCCTAACGCAGATTTCTGCATTTCCAGATTCTGGATGGTCATCTGCAACATCGATAGATTCATGCGCAGCCAGTTTTCGACTGACTTCAAATCCTTGATCTGCTTATCCAGTTCGCCCTCATCCAGGGTGGGCGTCACCATACCTGGTAGTTGAAACCCCATCTGGTTCCACATGCCTTGTAAAAAGTTCAGTGGATTGTTTGATGAGTCAGTCATAGAAGCCTCCGATCAGGATTAGGGCTAAAAACTTAGACTTTGCCGGCGAGGTGCAGGATCAGCCAGGTAACGGGTGCAATCAGGCCTTCAATAATGCGGTAACGCCAGGGGTAGCTGGCGAGGTAAGTCAGAAAGAAGGCAACGCCGCCGATGACGAGTGACATGCCCATCCAGGGAATGGGTTCATCAAAAATGGCATAGCTAGGCGCGCCGAGTGCAATCACGCCTATGGTAGGCAGGGCCTGTAGAACAATCAGATAAGGCAGGGTAACTTTACGCGTAGTGAAATGTGGAATGGCGTGGCCACTCCGGTCTAGATGATCCGACATGCTTCTTCAAACTCCAGTCTAGGGTGGCGAGGGTGCAGCGTTTGGGGGTCGCCATGCCCCAGGTTGCAGATGAAATTAATTTCGTGACGACCATCAGGGAAGAAGGTCGCGTTGATCTGTGTGGCATCAAAGCCGGACATCGGGCCGCAATCCAGGCCAAGAGCGCGGGCGGCCAGCATGAAATAGCCTGCTTGCAGCGTGCTGTTACGAGTAGCTGTTTCGCGGGCGGCATCCTTTTGGGCTTCGCCGGCAAACCAGCTACGGGCATCGGTATGGGGGAAAAGGCGGGGAAGGTGATCGTAAAACGCTAAATCGGCGGCAAACAGGGCGGTCACGGACGCCTGCATGGTTTTTTCGACATTGCCCGGTGCCAGGCAGGGCTTCAGCTTTGCCTTGGCGGCCTCGGAGCGCACAAATAAAACCCGCAGGGGCTGGCTGTTGGCTGCCGTGGGTCCCAGTCGGGCAAGATTCCAGATGCGCATAAGCATTGCGTCGTCTACCGGGCGCGGCAGCCAATGGCTAAAG
Source organism: Pseudomonadota bacterium (assembly GCA_039805865.1). GTDB lineage: Bacteria > Pseudomonadota > Gammaproteobacteria > Burkholderiales > Rhodocyclaceae > Fluviibacter. The sequence goes on from JBDLTI010000001.1 coordinate 95,768, forward strand.
GTGCGTCCGTGGGCAAAAAGCCTGTTCAGCAGATCGGGATCGGCTGGATGGGCGCAGTCAGGCGGTAGTTGAGGCGTATGGCCAGCGTGGTCGGACATGTGTGCGCTCGCAAAGTGATATGGCACTCTACCATTGCCGGGATCATTCATCGTGCTGCACCGCGAAATTGCTGACGACATAAAAAAATGCCAATGCTGCTTGACAGCATCGGGGCTAATCGTGAATAATCCTTGGTTCTGATGTGCGGAGGGATTCCCGAGCGGTCAAAGGGAACAGACTGTAAATCTGTCGGCTCAGCCTTCGAAGGTTCGAATCCTTCTCCCTCCACCAACCATCAGAAGAACAAGCGGTTTTCTCCGTGCTGCGGTTTGGCCGGGCGGGTGTAGCTCAATGGTAGAGCAGAAGCCTTCCAAGCTTAAGACGAGGGTTCGATCCCCTTCACCCGCTCCACGGTTTAATTCAGTTGTTCGGGATTTGCCCATGTAGCTCAGTGGCAGAGCACTCCCTTGGTAAGGGAGAGGTCGGCAGTTCAATCCTGCCCATGGGCACCAGATTTCTGGTGTTTCCGGACAGTGTTTCGTCTTTTTGTGTCTTTTATTTTTTCGCCTTAGGGGTCTAAAAATGGCAAAGGGTAAGTTTGAACGTACAAAGCCGCACGTAAACGTGGGCACGATTGGTCACGTTGACCATGGTAAGACGACGCTGACGGCAGCGATCGCTACGGTACTGGCCGCCAAGTTTGGCGGCGAAGCCAAAGCGTATGACCAGATTGATGCGGCGCCAGAAGAAAAGGCCCGTGGCATCACGATTAACACCGCGCACGTCGAATACGAAACCGAAGGTCGTCACTACGCACACGTAGACTGCCCAGGTCACGCCGACTACGTTAAGAACATGATTACTGGTGCTGCCCAAATGGACGGCGCCATCCTGGTGTGCTCGGCCGCTGACGGTCCGATGCCACAAACGCGTGAACACATCCTCCTGGCCCGCCAGGTTGGCGTGCCTTACATCCTCGTCTTCCTGAACAAATGTGACATGGTTGACGATGCCGAGCTTCTGGAACTCGTCGAAATGGAAGTTCGCGAACTTCTCTCGAAGTACGACTTCCCAGGCGACGACGTGCCAATCATCAAAGGTTCGGCACTGAAGGCCCTTGAAGGCGACCAGAGCCCAATCGGCGAGCCAGCCATCCTGGAACTGGCCGCAGCGCTGGACAGCTACATCCCAACGCCAGAGCGCGCCGTTGACCTGCCATTCCTGCTCCCGATCGAAGACGTCTTCTCGATCTCAGGTCGCGGCACCGTGGTTACCGGTCGTGTCGAGCGTGGCATCGTCAAAGTCGGTGAAGAACTGGAAATCGTTGGCATCAAGCCAACCACCAAGACCACCTGTACGGGCGTTGAAATGTTCCGCAAGCTGCTTGACCAAGGTCAAGCCGGTGACAACGTTGGCGTACTGCTGCGTGGCACCAAGCGTGAAGACGTTGAGCGTGGCCAAGTCCTGTGTAAGCCAGGTTCGATCAAACCGCATACCCACTTCGAATCGGAAGTGTATGTTCTGTCGAAAGACGAAGGTGGTCGTCACACCCCGTTCTTCAACAACTACCGTCCACAGTTCTACTTCCGTACCACCGACGTCACGGGCGCCATCGTCCTGCCAGAAGGTACAGAAATGGTTATGCCGGGTGACAACATCCGCATGACCGTAAAACTGATCAACCCGATCGCCATGGAAGAAGGTCTGCGCTTCGCAATCCGCGAAGGTGGCCGTACCGTTGGCGCCGGCGTCGTCTCGAAAATCATCGAGTAACGATTAGTTGCCAGGGCCCGTCGCAAGCGGGTCGCAGTTGCCTGAGGCGCTCCGGAATGTGGGGGCGCCTTAAGTGTTTTGCAGGGGTGTAGCTCAACTGGCAGAGCGTTGGTCTCCAAAACCAAAGGTTGGGGGTTCGATGCCCTCCGCCCCTGCCACTTTTAGCCGTGGACTGTATTAACAGTCCTGATTGTGTCTGATGGTCGATAAACTGAAATTTGTACTGGCAGTGCTTGCTGTTGCTGCCGGGATCGCCGGGTTCTACCTGCTGGCGCCAGATGCCTCGCTGTTGCGTGGCGCATCGGTGCTGGGTGGCCTCCTGGTTGCTGTCCTGCTGGTCTGGACAACAACCCAGGGTCGCCAATTGGCAGCGTTTGTCCGCGAATCGACCTATGAGGCACGCAAAGTTGTCTGGCCGACCCGCAAGGAAACGCTCCAGACAACGGCGATGGTTTTTGTGTTCGTCCTGATCATGGCCATCTTTCTGTGGCTGACAGATAAAACCCTGGAGTGGGTCATGTATGACCTGATCCTGGGCTGGAAGAAATAATGAGCAAACGTTGGTACGTTGTACACGCCTATTCAGGCTTCGAAAAGAGCGTCATGCGTGCGCTTGCCGAACGCATTCAGCGTGCGGGCATGCAGGATCTGTTCGGTCAGATTCTGGTGCCGGTAGAAGAAGTCGTGGAAATGCGCGGTGGCCAGAAGTCGATCTCTGAGCGCAAATTTTTTCCGGGTTACGTCCTGGTTGAAATGGACATGAACGACGACACATGGCACCTCATTAAGAGCACGCCTAAAGTTACTGGTTTTGTTGGCGGTACCGCCAACAAGCCAACCCCGATTTCCCAGAAGGAAGTCGACAAGATCATGCAGCAAATGCAGGAAGGTGTTGAAAAACCCCGTCCGAAGATTCTGTTCGAAGTGGGCGAAATGGTCCGCGTCAAGGAAGGTCCGTTCACGGACTTCAATGGAAACGTCGAAGACGTCAACTACGACAAGAGCAAGCTGCGCGTGTCGGTCACCATTTTTGGCCGCTCGACACCGGTAGAACTGGATTTTGGTCAGGTCGAAAAAGCCTAACGCGACATTGACCCGGTTTTAAGGGCGTCAACCCCGGCAGAATTGTTGGCAAAGAGGAGCGTTAGTAGTTGACCCCGGTTGACGAAAGCGCGTTAAAACTCAATTTAAGGAGCCTTTCATGGCAAAGAAGATCGTCGGCTATATCAAGCTGCAAATTCCGGCGGGTAAAGCGAACCCGTCGCCTCCGGTTGGTCCGGCACTGGGCCAACGCGGCCTGAATATCATGGAATTCTGTAAGGCCTTCAATGCGGCCACGCAGGGCATGGAACCAGGTCTGCCAACCCCGGTCGTTATTACCGCCTATGCGGATAAGTCCTTCACCTTCGTGATGAAGAGCCCGCCAGCCACCATTCTGATCAAGAAGGCGGCCGGTATCCAGAAGGGTAGCCCGCGTCCGCACACCGATAAGGTGGGCAAGATCACGCGCGCCCAGGCTGAAGCCATCGTCAAGACCAAGCAAGCCGATCTGACGGCTGCTGATCTGGACGCTGCAGTGCGCACCATTGCTGGTAGCGCCCGTAGCATGGGTATCACCGTGGAGGGCCTCTAATATGGCAAAACTGACTAAGCGCCAAAAGGCCGTTCAAGGTAAGGTTGATCGCAATAAGCTGTATCCGCTCAGCGAAGCGCTGACGATTGCCAAAGATCTGGCAACTGCCAAGTTTGATGAGTCCATCGACGTTGCGTTGAACCTGGGTGTTGACGCACGTAAGTCGGACCAGGTGGTTCGTGGTTCCGTGGTGCTGCCGGCTGGTACCGGTAAGACCATGCGCGTTGCCGTGTTCGCCCAGGGCGACAAGGCTGAAGCGGCTACGGCTGCGGGTGCAGACGTTGTTGGTTTCGAAGATCTGGCTGACCAGGTTAAGGCCGGCAACATGGACTTCGACATTGTGATCGCTACGCCAGACGCAATGCGTATCGTCGGTCAACTGGGTCAGATCCTCGGCCCACGTGGCCTGATGCCTAACCCGAAGGTCGGCACCGTCACTATGGACGTTGCTACGGCAGTTAAAAACGCCAAGGCTGGTCAGGTTCAGTACCGTACCGACAAGGGTGGCATTGTGCACAGCACGATCGGCCGCGCCTCGTTTGGTGTTGACGCCCTTGAGCAGAACCTTCGTGCGTTGGTTGACGCGCTGGTTAAGGCTCGTCCGGCTTCGGCCAAGGGTCAGTACCTGAAGAAGATCGCCATTTCCAGCACCATGGGTCCTGGCGTTCACGTCGACCAGTCGTCGGTACAGGCATAAGTTTTAAAGAACTTTGGGCTGACTGCCCGCCACCCCCGGGTTGCAGGCAGTCAGATCGTCAAAGACCGCAGGTGCGCGCAAGCGTTTAATTGTTCTCCGGAACATCCTGCGCAGATGGTGGTCCCAGAACAGGATTTTGCGGCAATGTCCGCGAGTCTCCTGATTTCGGTCACCGTAATGGGGGTAACTGGTTCGCCGGTTACATGTTGACTTGAATGGAGAAAGACGAATGAGTCTGAATCTGAATGACAAAAAGGCAGTGGTTGCCGAAGTGTCTGCCCAAGTTGCCAAAGCGCAAAGCGTGGTACTCGCTGAGTATCGCGGCATTGAAGTGGGTGATCTCACTAAACTGCGCGCTAAAGCACGTGAATCGGGTGTCTATCTGCGCGTTCTGAAGAACACGCTGGTACGTCGCGCGGTTGAAGGTACGACCTTTTCAGACCTGTCGTCACACATGGTTGGTCCGCTGATCTACGGTATTGCCGAAGATCCGATCGCTGCCGCCAAGGTGCTGAACGACTTTGCCAAGTCGAACGACAAGCTGATTCTTAAGGCAGGTAGCTATGCCGGTGAAACCCTGGACGCCGCGGGCGTTAAGGCACTGGCAAGCATCCCGAGCCGCGAGGAACTGCTGGCCAAGCTGCTGGGCGTCATGATGGCACCGCTGACTGGCATGGCAATCAGCCTGGGCGCTCTGGCGAAAAAACGCGAAGAAGAAGGCGCTGCTGCATAAGCAGGCCGACCACTTCCGAACTTTTAACGATTAGAACTTACTGGAGTAACAATCATGGCAATTACCAAGGACGATATCCTGGACGCCGTTGCTAATCTGACCGTTCTCGAACTGAACGAGCTGGTTAAGGCATTTGAAGAGAAATTCGGTGTGTCGGCTGCCGCTATGGCCGTCGCTGCCCCAGGCGCTGCTGCTGGCGCTGCTGCCGCTGAAGAACAGACTGAATTCACCGTCATCCTGGCTTCTGCCGGCGACAAGAAGGTTGAAGTCATCAAGGTTGTTCGCGCAGCCACTGGCCTGGGCCTGAAGGAAGCTAAGGACGTCGTTGACGGCGCTCCGAAGCCAGTGAAGGAAGGCATCTCCAAGGCTGACGCTGAAGCCCTGAAGAAGCAACTGGAAGAAGCTGGCGCCAAGGTCGAAGTTAAGTAAGACCTTGTTGTCCGTGCACGTTAGGCTGGGGCTAGCGCCCCGGCCTTACGTGCTTTTGGCGTTTCTGCGGTGTGCGTTGCAAAGCAACGAAAACCACAGAAACCAGCCGGCAAAGCCAAGCGTCCCGCAACCGGATGTTTGGCTTTGCCGACAGGCAGTACGAAATACCTATTTCATGGCGCCTCTGCCGTGAACCGACTGACTTAATGATTGATCTAGACCCGGAGCGATGATGACCTACTCATTTACCGAGAAAAAGCGCATTCGCAAAAGTTTTGCGAAGCGCGAAACGGTGCTCGAGGTACCTTACCTACTGGCAACGCAGCTCGACTCCTTCCGTGATTTTCTGCAACAGGGAATCACGCCTGCGCAGCGCCGCCCACAAGGCCTGCAAGCTGCTTTTTCAACGATTTTCCCGATCACCTCACATTCAGGCAATGCACGTCTGGAGTTTGTGAGCTACAACCTGGCAGAGCCAGCGTTTGACGTTCGCGAGTGTCAGCAACGTGGCCTAACCTTTGCATCGGCACTGCGTGCCCGCGTGCGCTTGGTTATCCTAGATCGTGACACCGGCGAAATCAAAGAAGTGAAAGAACAGGAAGTCTACATGGGCGAGATTCCGCTCATGACCGACACCGGCTCATTTGTTATTAACGGTACCGAACGCGTTATCGTTAGTCAGCTGCACCGTTCGCCAGGCGTGTTCTTTGAGCACGATCGTGGCAAGACGCATTCGTCTGGCAAGTTGCTGTTCTCGGCCCGCGTGATTCCTTACCGCGGTTCGTGGGTTGATTTCGAATTCGATCCGAAAGACACCTTGTTCTTCCGCGTCGACCGTCGCCGCAAAATGCCGGTGACCACATTGCTGCGTGCACTGGGCATGACGGATGAGGAAATCCTTGCCCGTTTTTACGAGTTCGACACCTTTAAGCTGGGTAAGAACATCGAATTCGCGCTGGTGCCAGAACGTCTGCGTGGCGAAGTTGCCCGCTTCGACATCTGTGACAAGGCCGGTAAGGTCATCGTGCCTAAGGACAAGCGCATTACCGCACGTCACATTCGTGAACTGGATGCCGCTGGCCTCAAGAGCATCGTTGTACCAGAAGATTTCCTGGTGGAACGTGTGCTCGCTAAGGATGTGATTAGTCCGGAAACTGGCGAAATCATTGCGAAGGCTAATGAAGAAGTCGATGCCACCCTGCTGGCAAAGCTAGAAGAAGCTGGTGTTAAGAGCGTCGAGACGCTGTACATCAACGATCTGGATCGTGGCGCCTTTATCGCTAACACCCTGCGTGCTGACGAAACCCGCGATCGCACCGCTGCGCGCGTTGCCATCTACCGCATGATGCGCCCAGGTGAGCCGCCAACGGAAGAAGCTGTAGAAATTCTATTTAACGGCCTGTTCTACTCGGATGATCGTTACGACCTGTCTTCGGTAGGCCGCATGAAGTTCAACCGTCGCATGGGTCGTCCGGATATTACCGAATCGAAGGTCATGATGACCGGCCTGCCAGCCAAGCTGGATGAGGTGATTGCCACCCTGGCAGAGCGCAATGGTGTTCGCGCATCGCTGATTGCTGACCAACTGGCAGAAATGCAGTTTGGTGCACGTGCTGCCGCTGAAAATCTGACCGAAGCAGAAGCCAAGGAAGTTGCCGAGAAGCTGAACAAGCTGGGCGTTAAGACCGAAGTGCGCGATCAGCTGACGCTGTCGCCACGCGACCTGATTGATGCCATCGCCGTGCTGGTTGAACTGCGCAATGGTCGCGGTGAAATCGACGATATCGATCACCTGGGTAACCGCCGCGTGCGTTCAGTCGGTGAACTGGCCGAGAACCAGTTCCGGGCCGGTCTGGCTCGCGTTGAGCGCGCGGTTAAAGAACGTTTGAACCAGGCTGAATCCGACAACCTGATGCCGCATGACCTGATCAACGCCAAGCCAATCTCGGCTGCGATCAAGGAGTTCTTCGGTTCCAGCCAGCTGTCGCAGTTTATGGACCAGACGAACCCGCTGTCGGAAATCACCCACAAGCGCCGTGTATCAGCGCTTGGCCCGGGTGGTCTGACCCGCGAACGCGCTGGCTTCGAAGTGCGCGACGTACACCCGACTCACTATGGTCGCGTGTGTCCGATCGAAACGCCGGAAGGCCCGAACATTGGCCTGATCAACTCGTTGGCGCTGTATGCCCGCGTGAATGATTTCGGCTTCATCGAAACGCCTTATCGCAAGGTCGTTGATAGCCGTGTGACATCGGAAATTAACTACCTGTCGGCGATTGAAGAAGGCCAGTACGTCATTGCCCAGGCCAATGCCGGTATGGATGCCAAGGGCAACCTGACGGATGAATTGGTTACCTGCCGTCACAAGGGCGAAGCCCTGCTCGAGCCAGCAGCTCAGGTTCAGTACATGGACGTGGCGCCATCGCAGATCGTTTCAGTGGCAGCCTCGCTGGTACCGTTCCTTGAGCACGATGACGCAAACCGTGCCTTGATGGGCGCCAACATGCAACGTCAGGCCGTGCCTTGTCTGAGCCCTGAAAAGCCAGTCGTTGGTACAGGTATCGAACGTACCGTGGCAGTTGACTCGGGTACGGCCATTGTTGCCCGTCGTGGTGGTGTTGTTGACTACGTCGATGCCGGTCGTATCGTGATTCGTGTTAACGATGACGAAGCACTGGCCGGTGAAGTTGGCGTGGACATCTACAACCTGGTCAAGTACACCCGTTCTAACCAGAACACTAACATCAACCAACGTCCAATCGTACGCATGGGCGATAAACTGGCCAAGGGTGACGTTGTTGCCGATGGCGCATCGACCGACCTGGGCGAACTCGCTCTGGGTCAGAACATGCTGATCGCCTTTATGCCATGGAATGGCTACAACTACGAAGACTCGATCTTGATTTCCGAGCGCGTTGTTGCTGAAGATCGCTTCACCTCGGTGCATATCGAAGAGCTGACCGTGGTTGCTCGAGACACCAAGTTGGGACCTGAAGAAATCAGCCGAGACATTCCATCGCTGGGCGAATCGCAGCTGTCGCGTCTGGATGACTCCGGCATCGTCTATATCGGTGCTGAAGTAGAAGCCGGTGACGTGCTGGTCGGCAAGGTAACACCGAAGGGTGAAACCCAGCTGACGCCAGAAGAAAAACTGCTACGCGCCATCTTTGGTGAAAAAGCCTCTGATGTTAAGGACACCAGCCTGCGCGTATCGTCGGGTATCGCCGGCACCGTCATTGACGTTCAAGTCTTCACCCGTGAAGGCATCGAGCGTGATAAGCGCGCCCAGTCGATCATCGACGATCAACTGCGTCACTACAAGCTTGATCTTGCTGACCAGCTGCGTATTGTTGAGCGCGATGCGTTCGAGCGTGTGGCACGTCTGATCATTGGCAAGGTCGCTAATGGTGGTCCAAAGAAACTGGCCAAGGGCACCAAGATTGATCGTGCTTACCTGGATACGGTTGATCAGCACCAGTGGTTTGATATCCGCATGGCCGATGATGAAGTCGCCACGCAGCTCGAAGCGCTGCGCGATGGTATCGAACAGACCCGTAAGGGCTTTGATGCTGCCTTTGAAGAAAAGCGCAAGAAGCTCACCCAGGGTGATGAACTGCCACCAGGCGTTCAGAAGATGGTCAAGGTGTACCTGGCAGTGAAGCGTCGTCTGCAACCGGGTGACAAGATGGCCGGTCGCCACGGTAACAAGGGTGTGGTCTCGCGCATTGTGCCGGTAGAAGATATGCCGCACATGGCCGATGGCCGCCCTGTTGATATCGTACTGAACCCACTGGGCGTGCCGTCACGGATGAACGTGGGCCAGGTTCTGGAAACGCACCTCGGTTGGGCCGCTATGGGTCTGGGTCGCCGCATTGATGAAATGCTGCAGGCCGAACGCAACATCCAGGAAATTCGCCAGCTGCTCGAAAAGATTTACAACCAGAGCGGTCGTATCGAAGACTTCAAGTCCATGTCGGACGACGAGATCATGACGTTGGCCGGCAATCTGCGTAAGGGTGTGCCGTTTGCTACACCAGTGTTCGATGGTGCTGCTGAAGCCGAATTGAACGCCATGCTTGAACTGGCTTACCCGGATCAGGTTGCACGCGATCTGAAGCTAACCTCGACCCGCACACAGATCGAATTGTGTGATGGCCGTACAGGGGAAACTTTCGAACGTCCAGTCACCGTGGGTTACATGCACATCCTGAAACTGCACCATCTGGTCGATGACAAGATGCATGCACGTTCGACCGGTCCGTACTCGCTGGTTACCCAGCAGCCACTGGGTGGTAAGGCACAGTTCGGTGGTCAGCGCTTCGGTGAAATGGAAGTCTGGGCACTGGAAGCCTACGGCGCATCACACGTGCTGCAGGAAATGCTCACCGTTAAGTCGGATGACGTTTCGGGCCGGACCAAGATGTACGAAAACATCGTCAAGGGCGACCACAAGATCGAGGCGGCCATGCCGGAATCGTTCAACGTGCTTGTTAAGGAAATCCGGTCGTTGGGTATCGACATCGACCTCGAGCGTAAGTGAGAAATCGTACGACATCGCAGCACCGGCGATAACTTGCCAGGCACCGTCTGGCAGGTTATCAAAAGAATCTAGAATTACTCCGTCTGGGAGAAAAGCATGAAAGCATTACTGGATCTGTTTAAACAGGTAGGACCGGAAGAAGAATTCGATGCGATCACCATCGGGCTAGCATCGCCCGAGAAGATTCGCTCGTGGTCTTTTGGTGAAGTTAAGAAGCCTGAAACGATTAACTACCGTACGTTCAAGCCAGAACGTGATGGTCTGTTCTGTGCCAAGATCTTTGGTCCAGTCAAAGACTACGAATGTTTGTGCGGCAAGTACAAGCGCCTGAAGCATCGTGGCGTGATCTGCGAAAAGTGTGGCGTTGAAGTCACGCTGGCTAAAGTGCGCCGTGAGCGCATGGCGCACATTGAACTGGCTAGCCCGGTTGCCCACATCTGGTTCCTGAAATCGCTGCCATCGCGTCTGGGCATGGTGCTTGACATGTCGCTGCGTGACATCGAACGCGTGCTTTACTTTGAAGCCTTCGTGGTCGTTAACCCCGGCATGACACCGCTGTCGCGCGGTCAGATCATGACCGAAGACGATTACAACGCCAAGGTTGAAGAGTTCGGTGACGAATTCGATGCCATGATGGGCGCTGAAGGTATCCGTGAAATGCTGCGGTCGCTGGACCTGGATCGTGAAACAGAGCGTCTGCGTTCGGAGCTGGCAACGACCGGTTCGGAAGCCAAGAGCAAAAAGCTCACCAAGCGTCTGAAAATTCTTGAAGCATTCCAACGCTCGGGCATCAAGCCGGAGTGGATGATTCTGGAAGTGCTGCCCGTGCTGCCACCGGATCTGCGTCCGCTGGTGCCGCTGGATGGTGGCCGTTTCGCGACCTCGGATCTGAACGATCTGTATCGCCGCGTCATAAATCGTAACAATCGTTTGAAGCGTCTGCTCGAGCTGCGTGCACCGGACATCATCGTCCGCAACGAAAAGCGCATGCTGCAAGAAGCCGTTGACTCGCTGCTCGATAATGGTCGTCGCGGCAAGGCCATGACAGGCGCCAACAAGCGTCCGCTGAAGTCGCTGGCCGACATGATCAAGGGTAAGGGCGGTCGTTTCCGTCAGAACCTGCTGGGTAAACGCGTTGACTACTCGGGCCGTTCGGTCATCGTGGTGGGTCCGCAACTCAAGCTGCATCAGTGCGGTCTGCCAAAGTTGATGGCGCTGGAACTGTTCAAGCCATTCATCTTCAATCGCCTTGAAGGCATGGGTCTGTCGACCACCATCAAGCAAGCCAAGAAGATGGTTGAGAACGAAGAGCCTATCGTCTGGGATATCCTGGAAGAAGTGATTCGCGAACATCCGGTCATGCTCAACCGTGCGCCAACACTGCACCGTCTGGGTATCCAGGCGTTTGAGCCGGTGCTGATCGAAGGTAAAGCTATCCAACTGCATCCACTCGTTTGCGCGGCCTTCAACGCCGACTTCGATGGTGACCAAATGGCTGTTCACGTGCCACTGTCGCTCGAAGCGCAGATGGAAGCCCGCACGCTGATGCTGGCCTCGAACAACGTGCTGTCGCCCGCTAACGGCCAGCCGATCATCGTGCCATCGCAGGATATCGTTCTGGGCCTTTACTACGCCACGCGTGAGCGTATCAACGCCAAGGGCGAAGGCATGATCTTTGCCGACGTCGCTGAAGTTGAACGCGCACTGGCACTGAAAGAGCTGGATCTGCATGCCAAGATCACCGTTCGTTTGAACGAGTGGCAGCCGAAGGAGTCGGGCGAAGGCTGGGTTGAAGTAACGAATCGTTACAACACCACGGCTGGCCGTGCCCTGCTATCGCTGATTCTGCCGAAGGGCCTGCCATTCAAGGCCATCGACAAGGCGCTGAAGAAAAAAGAAATCTCGAAGCTGATCGATGAATCGTTCCGCCGTTGTGGCCTGAAAGAAACCGTGGTGTTTGCTGACAAGCTGATGCAAAACGGTTTCAAGCTGGCAACACGTGCCGGTATCTCGTTCGCCTCTTGTGACATGCAAGTGCCTGCCGAGAAGGTCGACATCCTGAACGCTGCGCGCGAAGAGATCAAAGAGATCGAATCGCAGTACACCAACGGTCTGGTAACCGGTGGCGAGCGCTACAACAAGGTGGTGGATATCTGGGGCCGTGCCGGTGACCAAGTTGCCAAGGTCATGATGGATCGCCTGGGTAAAGAAGACGTGGTCGATGCCGAAGGCAAGACGGTGAAGCAAGAGTCGTTTAACTCCATTTATATGATGGCCGACTCTGGCGCCCGTGGTTCGGCAGCGCAGATCAAACAGCTGGCCGGTATGCGCGGCCTGATGGCCAAGCCGGATGGTTCAATTATTGAAACGCCGATTTATTCGAACTTCCGTGAAGGTCTGAACGTTCTCGAATACTTCATCTCGACGCACGGTGCCCGTAAGGGTCTGGCCGATACGGCACTGAAAACCGCGAACTCGGGTTATCTGACGCGTCGTCTGGTTGATGTGACGCAAGATCTGGTCATCATCGAAGATGATTGCGGCACTGACAACGGTTTCGTTGTTCGCGCGCTCATCGAAGGCGGTGAAGTCATTGAGCCGCTGCGTGATCGTATCCTTGGCCGTGTTACCGCCGCTGATGTGATTCACCCTGAAACACAGGAAACGCTGATTGAAACCGGCACCATGCTGGATGAAGATCTGTGTGACCTGATTGATCAGGCTGGCGCCGATGAAGTGAAGGTGCGTACCCCGCTGACCTGTGCCACCCGTTACGGTCTTTGTGCCCAGTGTTATGGTCGCGACCTGGGTCGCGGTTCCATGGTTAATACCGGCGAGGCTGTCGGTGTGATCGCTGCGCAGTCGATTGGTGAACCGGGCACCCAGCTCACCATGCGTACCTTCCACGTGGGTGGTGCTGCATCGCGTGCTGCAGCAGCATCGCAGGTAGAAAACAAGAGTGCCGGCGTGGTTCGTTTCTCGGCGCTCATGCGTTATGTTACCAATGCCCGTGGCGAGAAAATCGTCATTACGCGTTCCGGTGAAGTGCTGATTACGACCGAACTGGGTCAAGAGCGTGAGCGTCACAAAGTGCCTTACGGTGCGACGCTGATGGTCTCCGATGGCGACAACATCAAGGCGGGTAGCAAGCTGGCTACGTGGGATCCGCATACCCGTCCGATCATTACCGAGTACGCCGGTACCGCCCGCTTTGAGCACGTTGAAGAGGGTGTCACCGTCGCCAAACAGATGGATGATGTGACCGGCCTGGCAACGCTGGTCGCGATCGATCCGAAGCGCGGCGGCAAAGCTCAGAACAAGGGTCTGCGTCCACAGGTTAAGCTGCTGGATGCCAGCGGTAACGAAGTGCGTATCGCCGGTTCGGAGCACCCGGTGGCGATCGCCTTCCAGGTGGGTTCGATTATCAGCGTGACCGATGGTCAACAAGTGGGTGTGGGTGATGTGCTGGCCCGTATGCCACAGGAATCGGCCAAGACCCGTGATATTACCGGCGGTCTGCCACGCGTTGCCGAGCTGTTCGAAGCCCGTACGCCGAAAGACACCGGTATGCTGGCTGAAGTCACCGGTACCGTGTCGTTCGGTAAGGATACCAAGGGCAAGCAACGCCTGGTGCTGACGGACCTCGAGGGCAACGACCACGAGTTCCTGATCCTGAAAGACAAGCATGTGTTGGTGCACGATGGTCAGGTCGTCAACAAGGGCGAACTGATTGTCGACGGCGAGCCGGATCCGCAAGACATCCTTCGTCTGAAGGGTATCGAAGAGCTGGCCCGTTACATCACTGACGAAGTGCAGGACGTTTACCGTCTGCAAGGCGTTAAGATTAACGACAAGCACATCGAAGTGATTGTTCGCCAGATGCTACGCCGCGTACAGATTACCGATCCGGCTGATTCGACCTACATCAAGGGCGAACAGGTCGAACGTTCGGAAGCGCTGATTACCAACGACGCTCTGCGCGCCGAAAGTAAGCGTGAAGCCGAATTCGAACCTGTCTTGCTGGGTATTACCAAGGCATCGCTGTCGACGGATTCGTTCATCTCGGCCGCGTCGTTCCAGGAAACCACCCGTGTTCTGACCGAAGCCGCCATTATGGGCAAGCGCGACGATCTGCGTGGTCTCAAGGAAAACGTCATTGTGGGTCGCCTCATCCCGGCTGGTACGGGTCTGGCTTACCACGCAGCACGCCGCGGCCAGAGCGCCGCAGCCGCGCTGGACGATGCGTTCGAAACGCCGGCCGAAGCACTGGCTGTCGAAGAAATTGTGGCAGAAGCGCCGTCAGCAGATGCTGGCGAGGCAGACGCCGCCAACTGATTCAGGGGGTAAGGCGACCGTTCATGCGGTCGCTTTTCCCCGGGTCAACCCGGGTTTTGGTTGACGGAAGGCTCTGTGGTGGTTTATCATCGCGGGTTTCTCCGGCTAAGCCGCTCGGTTTTCGTGCGGAACGCTGGTTTTGTAGCAGCGTTTCCGAGGGTTTGCCGGGCCGCCCACAGGGTGTGACCGCAACTTATTTGTAGGAAGAAGGGTGGGTTTCCACCCGGATTTATTGGGGATTTTTAGATATGCCAACCATTAATCAGCTCGTGCGTAAGCCGCGCGTCAAGGTTGAAGCCAAGAACAAGGTTCCGGCGCTTGAAGCTTGCCCGCAAAAACGTGGCGTTTGCACCCGCGTTTACACCACAACGCCTAAAAAACCGAACTCTGCTTTGCGTAAAGTTTGCAAGGTTCGTCTGACCAACGGTTTCGAGGTTATCTCGTACATCGGCGGTGAAGGCCACAACCTGCAGGAGCACTCGGTCGTCCTGATCCGCGGTGGTCGTGTTAAGGATTTGCCAGGTGTGCGTTACCACACCGTCCGTGGCTCGCTGGATACCCAGGGCGTCAAGGATCGTAAGCAGTCCCGTTCGAAGTACGGCGCTAAGCGCCCGAAGGCCGCCTAATCTAGGCCGCCTGCTGTCCGTTTTCTGAAAGGTAGTTAACATGCCCCGTCGTCGCGAAGTACCCAAACGTGACATCCTGCCGGATCCAAAGTTCGGCAATGTCGACGTATCGAAATTCGTTAATGTTCTGATGATCTCCGGCAAGAAGTCGGTTGCCGAACGTACCATTTACGGTGCGTTCGACCAGATCACCACCAAAGGCGGTCGTGATCCGCTGGAAGTGTTTGCTCAGGCATTGAACAATGCCAAGCCAATGGTAGAAGTTAAGTCCCGCCGCGTTGGTGGTGCTAACTACCAGGTGCCGGTTGAAATCCGCCCGTCGCGTCGTATGGCGCTGGCGATGCGCTGGTTGCGCGATGCAGCCCGTAAGCGTTCGGAAAAATCCATGGGCGCACGTCTGGCTGCTGAGCTGGTTGAAGCTGCAGAAAACCGCGGCGGCGCTGTCAAGAAGCGTGACGAAGTCCACCGTATGGCAGAAGCCAACAAGGCCTTCTCGCACTTCCGCTTCTAATCGTTTTAATTTTTTAAAGGTTGTATCGTGGCTCGCAAGACACCCATCGAACGCTATCGCAATATTGGTATTAGTGCCCACATCGACGCCGGTAAAACGACGACGACCGAGCGGATTCTTTTCTACACCGGTGTGAACCACAAGATCGGCGAAGTGCACGATGGTGCCGCGACGATGGACTGGATGGAGCAGGAGCAGGAACGTGGTATCACCATTACCTCTGCTGCCACCACCTGTTTCTGGAAGGGCATGGACGCCTCGCGTCCTGAGCACCGTATCAACATCATTGATACCCCGGGACACGTTGACTTCACCATTGAAGTAGAACGTTCGATGCGCGTTCTTGATGGTGCCGTGATGGTTTACTGTGCTGTGGGTGGTGTTCAACCTCAGTCAGAAACCGTATGGCGTCAGGCTAACAAGTACAAAGTGCCACGTCTGGCCTTCGTGAACAAGATGGACCGCTCCGGCGCCAACTTCTTCAAGGTCGTTGAGCAGATGAAGACCCGCCTCAAGGCAAACCCTGTGCCGATCGTTATCCCCATCGGCGCCGAAGACACCTTCGCAGGCGTTGTTGATCTGATCAAGATGAAAGCGATCTTCTGGGACGAAGCGTCGCAGGGCATGAAGTTCGACTACCGTGACATTCCAGCGGATCTGGTTGATGAAGCCAACACTTGGCGCGAGCAGATGCTCGAAGCCGCGGCGGAAGCTTCTGAAGAGCTGATGAACACCTATCTGGAAAACGGCGACCTCACCGAAGAACAGATTCTTCTGGGTCTGCGTACCCGTACCATTGCGAGCGAAATCCAGCCAATGCTGTGCGGTACCGCGTTCAAGAACAAGGGCGTGCAGCGCATGCTCGACGCCGTTCTGGATCTGATGCCATCGCCGATCGACATTCCGCCGGTAGAAGGCGAACTGGAAAATGGTCAGACTGCAACGCGTAAGGCCGATGACAAAGAAAAGTTCTCGGCGCTGGCGTTCAAGCTGATGACCGACCCGTTCGTGGGTCAGCTGACTTTCGTTCGCGTCTACTCAGGCGTTCTCAATTCGGGCGACACAATTTACAACCCGATCAAGCAGCGCAAAGAGCGTATCGGCCGTATTCTGCAGATGCACGCTAACGAACGTGAAGAAATCAAAGAGCTGCACGCTGGCGATATCGCCGCCTGTGTGGGCATGAAGGAAGTGACCACGGGTGAAACCCTGTGCGATCCGGATGCCATCATCACCTTGGAACGCATGGAATTCCCGGAGCCAGTGATTCACGTGGCCGTTGAGCCTAAGACCAAGGCTGACCAGGAAAAGATGGGCGTTGCGCTGTCGCGTCTGGCCCAGGAAGATCCATCGTTCCGCGTGCGTACCGACGAAGATTCCGGCCAAACGATTATTTCGGGCATGGGCGAGCTTCACCTGGAAATTATTGTTGACCGTATGCGCCGTGAATTCGGTGTTGAAGCCAACGTGGGTGCGCCGCAAGTGGCTTATCGCGAAACCATCCGTAAGGTGATTGACGATGCCGAGGGCAAGTTCGTCAAGCAGTCGGGCGGTCGTGGTCAGTATGGTCACGTTGTGCTCAAGATCGAGCCGAACGAGCCAGGTAAGGGCTATGAATTCGTTGACGCCATCAAGGGCGGTGTGGTTCCTCGTGAATACATTCCTGCCGTTGATAAGGGTCTGCAAGACACCATGCCTAACGGCGTGCTGGCTGGCTTCCCGATCGTTGACGTTAAGTGCACCCTGCACTTTGGTTCGTACCACGACGTTGACTCGAACGAAAACGCCTTCAAAATGGCCGCTTCGATGGCATTCAAAGAAGGTATGCGTCGCGCCAGCCCGGTTCTGCTGGAGCCGATGATGGCCGTAGAAGTCGAAACGCCAGAAGAGTACATGGGTAACGTCATGGGTGACCTCTCGGGTCGTCGCGGCATCGTTCAGGGTATGGACGACATCGCTGGCGGCATGAAGGGCATTCGCGCCGAAGTACCGCTGGCCGAAATGTTCGGTTACTCGACGCAGCTGCGTTCGCTGACCCAGGGTCGCGCAACGTACTCGATGGAGTTCAAGCACTACAGCGAAGCCCCGAAAAACGTGGCTGAAGCAATTATCAACAAGAAGTAATTTCGAATTCTGAACTTTTAAGGAAATTAAAATGGCAAAGGGTAAGTTTGAACGTACAAAGCCGCACGTAAACGTGGGCACGATTGGTCACGTTGACCATGGTAAGACGACGCTGACGGCAGCGATCGCTACGGTACTGGCCGCCAAGTTTGG
>JBDLTI010000002.1:0-105796 GCA_039805865.1 Pseudomonadota bacterium
CAGGGCGCGGCCGCGTAGCGGGGCGTACACATGGATGTTGCCATCGGCAATGACTTCGGCGCCGGGGTTTACGGCAGCCAGAATGACCAGGTCGCCTCCGCGTGCGTAGACTTGCTGCCCAGAGCGTAGGGGGCGGTCTATGACCAGCGTGCCCGGGGTATCCAGCATGGATTCGTCTGGCTCCGATTTTGCAGGCGCTGATGCGGTCGGTTCGGTAGCCGGCACCGCAGCTTTGCGTAGACTCGCGGGGATTTTGTCGAGTTCTGGATCAGCGACAACGGTCTTCTTGGGGGTAGCGGCTGGCTTTGCTGATCGTCCGGCACTGAGTGCCAGAGCGGGCAGGCCGGCAGCAGCGGCTGATTCCGTGAGGCTGCCATTAGCTCGGGTAATGCCTAATACTTTGAGGCCGTGGCTAGTGAGGAGTTGAATAATCAGTGGCCATTCAACCTGTTCAGACCAGGTGATCACCTGGCTCAGGTCCAGCACGGCCAGATCGTCATCAAAGAAGGCGCCTTCACCAAACAGCGTACTGCCGGCGTTGGCCAGTTCTTTGGGTTCTAGGCTGCGTAGTGTGATTGCCAGTACAGGCAGCGTTGTGCCCTTGAATTCAATCAGGGCGATATCGGTTTCTTGGGCGGTGTCTCGAGTCATTGTGTTTAAACCGTGAAAAATCGTTCGGCTATGCCGGCGGGTAGCGGTACACCGGTGGTTCGGGCGCGCTTGAGCAGCGTCCAGTAATAACGGTAGGCAGCACGGTCTTGCAGTTTGCCATTGTGGCGAATCGGTCCCCAGTCGGTATCGGCGGCGGCACTGACGATTTCAGAGGCATCCTGCACTTCAGAGAAATCCGGGCTCATGGCGTCCAGAATCGGACGGATCTGTACGGGATGGATGCTCCACATTCGCAGGTAACCGAATTCCTGACGAGCGCGTTCGGCGTCGCGACGGATGTATTCCAGATCAGAGAGTTCGGTGGTGACATTGTGTGACGGCACTTTGCCGTGGCCCAGTGCGGCGCTGGAAATTTCCAGTTTGGCACGACGTACAAGCGGGTGATCAAATTGCCCCGGGCTTTTCATGGCACTGCCTGGTACAGCCCCGAAGTGACCCGACACAAAATCCATCAAACCGAAATCCAGAGATTCAATGCCGTCTAACGCAGCAATATCCCAGACTTCATGTAACGCGCCGTGCGTTTCGATCAGCACGTGTGCGGGAATCGGGCTCTTGATGCCGTGCCGTTTTTCGGCAGCGCGCAGCTCTTTGAGAAAAGCACGTACATCTTCAATGCCACGGGGTTTGGGCAGCGTGATGAAGGGGAGGCGATTGCCAGCCCCACCGACCAGAATTTCCAGGTCGTTCTGCCAGTGGTCATGGGTCACATCATGAATGCGGGCACCGACCCGGCCATGTTGGTTGTCGCTAGAGTTGATCATGGCAACGCAGAGTTCGGCGTGTGCCTTTTCGTTACCAGCGGCGGCGCCATCTTCGCAGTCGCAGGTAATGTCCATTGCCAGTGGGCCGTATTCGGCAGCAATTTCTGCCTGGATTGCCATGGCCTTTTTCATCAGCTTTTCCGAGCCGCAGTAGTGGTCTACTGCCGGTAGGATTGGAAAAGGCTTCTCACCCGGAAATAAAACTTCGTCGGGTGTCAGCGCAGCGTTGGCAGGGGCTTGGGTCATAATCGGTGACTCGTCAAAATCAGATAAAACAAAAAAACCATCAATCCGAAAGCATAAAGCAAAAGGGCCACGCAAGCGTGACCCTTTCTACTGTTGCTATCAGAAAAACTGATTACAGCATCGAAGCAACGGCTTCCTTCTCGTCAGTTAGTTCCTTCAACGTCAGAGCGATCTTGCCCTTCGAGTATTCGTCAACTTCCAGACCCTTGATCAGGCTGAACTTGCC
This sequence comes from Pseudomonadota bacterium, assembly GCA_039805865.1. Taxonomy (GTDB): domain Bacteria; phylum Pseudomonadota; class Gammaproteobacteria; order Burkholderiales; family Rhodocyclaceae; genus Fluviibacter. The sequence goes on from JBDLTI010000002.1 coordinate 1,909, forward strand.
GCCCTTGCACTCGCAAGGGAAGCCGAAGACGATGCCTTCAGGAATGCCGTAGCCGTTATCGGCTGGTGCAGGAACGCCCATGGTGACCCATTCGTCCGAACCCAGGTGCCAATCACGAACGTGATCGATGGCAGCGTTGGCAGCCGAAGCAGCCGACGACAGACCGCGGGCATCGATAATGGCAGCGCCACGCTTGCCAACGACTGGCAGGAACGTATCGTTATTCCAGGCGTGATCGTTGATTAGATCCTTGACGCTGTCGCCGTTCGACGTACAGAAACGGTAGTCAGCATACATCGTTGGCGAGTGGTTACCCCACACAACCAGCTTCTTCAGTGAAGAAACCGGACGGCCAGTCTTCTGAGCCAGTTGGGTCAGTGCGCGGTTGTGATCCAGACGCAGCATGCCGTGGTAGTTGTTCGGGTTAGTACGGCCAACCTTGCGGGCGGCAGCGCCAGCAATCAGCGCATTGGTGTTGCATGGGTTACCAACAACCAGCACCTTCACATCTTCTTTGGCGTTCTTGGCAATGGCTTCGCCCTGAACGGTGAAAATCGCGCCGTTAGCTTGCAGCAGGTCGGCACGTTCCATGCCTGGACCGCGTGGGCGGGCACCTACCAGCAGGCAAACGTCGGCATCTTTAAATGCAACGTTTGGATCGTCAGTAGCAACCATACCGGCCAGCAGTGGGAAGGCGCAGTCGTCCAGCTCCATCATCACGCCTTGAACAGCCTTCTGGGCTTGTGGCAGGTCGAGCAGTTGAAGGATGACGGGCTGATCTTTGCCGAGCATTTCGCCGGAAGCAATACGGAACAGCAGGCTATAACCGATCTGACCAGCGGCGCCGGTGACGGCGACGCGCATAGGCGCTTTAGACATAGAAGACTCCTGGAAATTTTTTAAGTATGGATGGAACTTTTCGATGTTAGTGGTGCAGTGGATCGCTGTCAATGCACAAAGCAATCAAAACTGTGCTGAAATACGCTTATGTCTTCTTATGCATCCGCACCATCGAACGTACCGGCTTTTCGGCCGCTTTATCGTCAGATACAAGACCTGATTGTTCAGGCGCTGGCTGACAAGGAGTGGCAGCCCGGCGAGATGATCCCGAGTGAAATGGATCTCGCTGCCCGTTTTGAGGTAAGCCAGGGTACTGTACGCCGTGCGATTGACGAGTTAGCCGCAGAAAACCTGTTGGTGCGCCGACAAGGCAAGGGTACGTTTGTGGCGACTCATGCCGATCCGCGTGCTTTTTTCCGTTTTCTAAGGTTAGTGCCTGATGAGGGCGGGGTGCCGCGGTCGCGTAGTGAACCGCTGGAATGTCAGACCTTGCGGGCTGGACAGGAAGTTGCCAAAGCCTTATCGATTCCCTATGGTGACCCGGTGATTCAACTTCGACGTATTCTGCGGCTCGACGGCAAACCCATGGTCGTTGATGAAATCTATTTGCCAGCAGATTTGTTTGCGAACCTGACGCTGGATCAGTTGCGCACGTCGGACCGATCGCTTTACACGCTCTTCGAATCCATTTTTGGGGTGCGTATGGTGCGTGCCGAAGAAAAAATTCGTGCGGTAGCCGCTGATCCGGCGGCCGCCCACCTTCTTAATTTAGAAGAGGGGACGCCGCTACTGAGTGTTGAACGCACGGCATTTACCTACGGCAATCGTGCTGCAGAGTGGCGTCGTGGTTTGTACTCCACAGTAAATCATCACTATTTCAATGAGTTGGGGTAGGTGTGCGTGTGCGCCACTGATTTTGGTGCGGCGCACTAAAGAGATGCGGGTTAAACCGAGATTAAAAAAAGCTTAAGAAACCCTTGCTAGGGGGATTTCATCGGTCGTAGGTTCAGCTACAATTTAACTTTGCTTCAGCTATAATTTAAGATTCCAGGCAGTCTTGATAAAAGGAAAATACATGACAGAGTTAGCCATCAAGAAGAAGCAGCGCCCAAAAAATCTGGATCTCAAAACGATCCGATTGCCCTTGCCGGGTAAAGTCTCCATCCTGCATCGCGTTAGTGGCGTTGGCCTGTTTTTGTGCCTACCGCTCATTCTGGCGCTGTTTCAGTGGAGCCTGACTGATGGCGCTTTCGAGCTATTTCAAGCTGTTGTAGCTAATCCGATTGGCAAGCTCGTCTTGCTGGGTTTGCTCTGGGCTTACCTGCACCACTTCTGTGCAGGCATCCGCTTTCTACTGCTTGACTGGCATATCGGTATTGATCTGCCATCGGCGCGCAAGTCGGCCGGCCTGGTGCTGATTGTCAGCCTGACTCTGACCGTTATTCTTGGAGGGTGTCTGCTGTGGTAATGAAACGTAACGTTGTCGGGGCTCACTACGGCCTCACTACCTGGATCGCACAGCGCGCAACTGCCGTGCTGATGGCGATCTATACCGTGATCTTCCTGGTTGCCATGCTGGTTGTTCAGCCGCATACCGCTGATGCCTGGCGCAGCGTATTTGCCAATGGTTTCATGAAGTTTGTCACCTTCCTGTTCTTCCTGAGCCTCTTTTACCACGCATGGATTGGTATCCGTGACCTGTGGATGGACTACGTTAAGCCGACCAGCATTCGCCTGTCGCTGCACGTCCTGACTATCGCCGTTCTGATCGGTTATGCCGGTTGGGCCAGCAAGATTCTGTGGAGCCTGTAAAGATGAGCATCCCCGTTCATAAGTATGATGTTGTAATCGTTGGCGCTGGCGGTTCTGGCCTGCGTGCTGCCCTTCAGGTAGCCGAAGCCGGTCTGAAGACTGCCGTTCTGACTAAAGTATTCCCAACCCGTTCGCACACTGTTGCGGCGCAGGGTGGCGTTGCTGCACCGCTGGGTAACGTGAATGAAGACCACTGGATGTGGCACATGTACGATACCGTTAAGGGTTCGGACTGGCTGGGTGACCAAGACGCCATCGAATTCATGGTGCGCAAGGCCACCGAGTGCGTGGTTGAGCTTGAGCACTACGGTATGCCATTTGACCGTCTGGACAACGGTAAGATCTACCAGCGTCCGTTCGGCGGCCACTCGCAAAACTTTGGTGAAAAGCCGGTTAACCGTTCGTGTGCAGCTGCTGACCGTACCGGTCACGCCATGCTGCACGCCATGTATCAGCGTAACGTTCGTGCCAACACCCAGTTTTTCGTTGAATGGATGGCGCTGGACCTAATCCGTGATGAATCAGGTGCTGTGATCGGCGTGACTGCGCTGGACATGGAAACTGGTGAAGTGTCGATCTTCCACGCCAAGGCAGTCATCTTCGCCACCGGCGGTGCCGGTCGTATTTACGCCTCGTCAACCAATGCCTTCATCAATACGGGTGATGGCCTGGGTATGGCCGTTCGTGCCGGTATCCCACTGGAAGACATGGAGTTCTGGCAGTTCCACCCAACCGGTGTTGCCGGTGCCGGTGTATTGATTACCGAAGGTGTGCGTGGTGAGGGCGGCATCCTCCGTAACGCCGATGGCGAGCGTTTCATGGAACGTTATGCGCCAAACCTGAAGGATCTGGCTTCGCGCGACATCGTTTCACGTGCAATGGCGACCGAAATCAAAGAAGGTCGTGGTTGTGGCATCAACAAGGATTATGTCCTGCTTGATATTACCCACCTGCCGCCTGAAACTATCATGAAGCGCCTGCCAGGCATTCGCGAAATCGCCATCGAATTCGCCGGTGTTGATCCAATCCAGACGCCGATTCCGGTGGTGCCAACCTGTCACTATCAGATGGGTGGCATCCCGACGAACTATCGTGGCGAAGTGGTTGTGCCACAAAACGGCAACCCAAGCACACCGGTGACAGGTTTCTATGCGGCCGGTGAATGTGCCTGTGCTTCGGTGCACGGTGCCAACCGCCTGGGGACAAACTCGCTATTGGATCTGTTGGTCTTCGGTAAATCGGCCGGTGAGTCGGTCGTGGAAGCGATCAAGAATGGCTTGCCACTCCGCCCACTGCCTGATAATGCTGCAGCACCATCGCTGGCGCGTGTTAAGCGTATCGATACGCAAGAAAACGGTGAAAGCATGTTTGAAGTCCGCGCCGCTATGCAGCGCGTGATGCAGTCCAATGCTGGCGTGTTCCGCTTTGCCGAAGACATGAAGAACGGCGTCAAGGAAATTCTTGAGGTTGCTGAGCGTGTCAAGAAGGTAGGCATCAAGGACAAGTCGATGGTCTTCAACACCGCACGTGTCGAAGCTCTGGAACTGGAAAACCTGATCGAAGTGGCTAAGGCCACGATGATCTCTGCCGAGAACCGCAAGGAATCGCGCGGCGCCCACGTGCGTGACGATGCCCCGGATACCCCGGAACATCCAAATGGTCGTGATGACCCAAATTGGCTCAAGCACACCCTGTGGTTCGGCAGCGACAACCACATCGAGTACAAGCCCGTGAATCTGACGCCACTGACAGCCCCGTCAGTTGAGCTGAAGACGCGTTCTTACTAATCCGGAGGATAGAAACATGACTATGCGTACTGTGCATTTCAAGGTGTACCGCTACGATCCGGATAAGGACGATGCGCCGTACATGCAGGATATTTCGGTCGAACTAGAGCCTACAGACAAGAAGTTGCTGGATGCGCTGGTTAAGCTGAAGGCTAAGGATGACCTGATCTCCTTCCGCCGTTCGTGCCGCGAAGGTGTATGTGGCTCTGATGCCATGAACATCAACGGCAAGAATGGTCTGGCATGTCTGACCGATGTGGATAGCTTGAAGCAGCCAATCGTGCTGCGTCCACTGCCGGGTCTGCCAGTGGTTCGCGATTTGATCGTCGATATGACCCAGTTCTTCAAGCAGTATCACTCGATCAAGCCGTACCTCATCAACAACGATCCGGCACCAGAGCGCGAGCGTCTGCAATCGCCAGAAGATCGTGAAGAGCTGAACGGTCTGTATGAGTGCATTCTGTGTGCTTGTTGCTCGACTTCCTGCCCGTCGTTCTGGTGGAATCCAGACAAATTTGTCGGGCCGGCTGGTCTGCTGGCGGCGTATCGCTTTATTGCGGATACGCGTGATCAGGCAACCAACGAGCGTCTGGATAACCTGGATGACCCGTACCGCCTGTTCCGCTGCCACACAATCATGAACTGTGTTGATGTCTGTCCGAAGGGTCTGAACCCGACGAAGGCCATCGGCAAGATCAAAGACATGATGGTTCGTCGCGCTGTCTAAGCGACTGCAATCACATAAAGAATCGGTCGGGTATGGAGCTCCATGAACTCAACAAACTGCGCTGGCACTGTACGCGCCGCGCACTGCTTGAACTGGACATCGTGCTCGGCCGTTTTCTTGATAATGGCTTTAATCAGTTAACGGACGCCCAGGTAAAAACCTTTGTGGATCTGGTGGCCATGGAAGACCATGACCTCTGGGCGCTGATCAGTGGCAAGGTTGACGCAGAAGATCCTGCGGAAATCGATGTCATTGCTGCGATCCGTAAGCACTGAGTAAGACTCAACAGTTAGTTTGCCTATGTAAGCGTTTAATGCTGTTTGTAACATAATAAAAAAGCTGTATCGACCAGCCCGTATCACTGTCTATCACCTCATATTTTGGGACGATTCAAATGAGCGAACGTAAAGCTACTCTTCAGATTACAGGTCAGGAAGCCGTTGATTTTCCGATTATGGTCGGTACGCATGGTAATGACGTTATTGACATCCGCACACTGGGTGGCAAGACCGGCCTGTTTACCTATGACTCTGGTTTTCTGTCGACGGCCAGTTGCCAGTCCAAAGTTACCTATATCGATGGCGATAAGGGTGAGCTTCTGTATCGCGGCTTTCCAATCGAACAGCTCGCCGAGCAGTGCAACTTCCTGGAAGTCGCCTATCTGCTGAAGAATGGCGAACTGCCAAACAAGAAGCAAAAAGTAGGCTTTGAAGACACGATCAAAAACCACACCATGGTTCATGATCAGATCACGCGTTTTTTTAACGGTTTCCGCCGCGATGCTCACCCGATGGCCGTAATGGTCGGTGTGGTTGGTGCGTTGTCAGCATTTTACCACCACGGTGAAGACTACTCGAAACCGGAAGTCCGTAGCGTTGCCTTCAATCGCATCATCGCTAAGATGCCGACGATTGTTGCCATGACCTACAAGTACTCGATCGGTCAGCCTTTCATGTACCCGCGTAACGATTTGGATTACACGGCTAACTTCATGCAAATGATGTTTGGTACCCCATGCGAAGAGTACAAGCCGAATCCGGTTCTGGTTCGTGCGCTCGACATCATCTTTACACTGCACGCCGATCACGAACAGAATGCATCGACGTCGACGGTTCGTCTGGCCGGTTCGTCGGGTGCTAACCCGTTTGCGACGATGGCAGCTGGTATTGCCTGTTTGTGGGGCCCTGCTCACGGTGGCGCGAATGAAGCCTGTCTGAACATGCTGGAAGAGATTGGCGACGTTTCGCGCGTTCCTGAATTTATTGCTCGCGCTAAAGACAAGAACGATAGCTTCAAGCTCATGGGCTTTGGTCACCGTGTCTACAAGAACTTTGACCCACGCGCTAAGCTGATGCGCAAGGTTTGCTACGATGTGCTAACTGAAATGGGTCTGGAAAATGACCGCCTCTTCAAGTTGGCCATGGAGCTGGAAAAGATTGCGCTGGAAGATCCATACTTCGTCGAGAAGAAGCTCTACCCGAACGTCGACTTCTACTCGGGTATTGTTCAAAAGGCGCTGGGCATCCCAACCGACATGTTCACCTGTATCTTCGCGCTAGCCCGTACGGTTGGCTGGATGACGCAGTGGGAAGAAATGATTACCGATCCGGAATACAAGATCGGCCGTCCGCGTCAGCTGTACATTGGTGCAGCCCGTCGTGATGTGACTTCGCTTGAAAAGCGTGGTTGATCAGATCGTCTGATACAAAATCCGGAAGGGGCGGCATGGCCGCCCTTTTCCACAATGAGAGGCGTGTGCACCTGCAGCAAATGCCTCTCAAAGAATACAGTCGTTGAGCAGTCAACACACCAGGGGACGGGAACCGCAGGTTCCCAGAAACTATAAGATCAACCGAAAACGGTGACAAAAATGATGAAGGAAAAATTCGGGAGCACCTACCTGTTCGGTGGCAATGCCCCGTTCGTGGAAGAACTGTACGAAGCGTGGCTGGAAGATGCCGCTTCAGTACCTGAATCCTGGAACCAATATTTCTCGGATCTGGCACGTCAACCAGGTGCCGTGGCACGAGACGTTGCGCACGCACCAGTCATTGCTGCATTCGAAGCGCTGGGAAAAAACGGTGGTTTCCGTCCGACTGCAGCGGCTTCGGGCGGTGATGCTCAGAAGAGCATGGCCGTTGAGCAACTGATTAGTGCCTATCGCTTCAGCGGTCATCAGCGTGCAGATCTGGATCCGCTGAACCGTGACATGCGTCCTCCGGTTGCCGATCTGGATCCGAAGACCTATGGTTTGACTGATGCGGACATGTCCCGTAGTTTTGACACGGGCGATTTCAAAGTCGGTTCGGGCAATACTGCGCCCCTGAATCAGATCATTGAAGCCTTGAAGCAAACGTATTGCCACCATATCGGTGTCGAATACATGTACATGACTTCTTATGAAGAGAAGAAGTGGCTACAAGCACGTATCGAACCGAATCGTGGCCAGGCCGCCTACTCGGTCGAAGAAAAGAAGCGTTTCCTTGAGCGTCTGACAGCGGCTGAAACCCTTGAGCGTTATCTGCATACGCGTTATGTTGGGCAGAAACGTTTCTCGCTTGAAGGCGGCGAAGCACTCATCCTGTCGATGGACGAGCTTATTCGTGTGTCGGGCAACATGGGCGCCAAGGAAATCGTTATCGGTATGGCCCACCGTGGTCGTCTGAACGTGCTGGTGAATACATTAGGTAAACCACCATCAGTGCTGTTTGCCGAATTTGAAGGCAAGAAGAAGGTTGACCTGGGCTCGGGTGACGTGAAGTACCACATGGGATATTCGTCCGATGTGGGTACACCAGGCGGTCCCGTTCACCTGACACTGGCTTTCAACCCGTCACATCTGGAAATCGTTAACCCAGTTGTTGAGGGCTCGGTGTTTGCCCGTCAGTTCCGTATTGGCGAAGAAGGCAAGAAGGAAATTATTCCTGTACTGATCCACGGTGATGCGGCTGTGATCGGCCAGGGTTGTAACCAGGAAATGCTCAACTTTGCCCAGACCCGTGGTTACGGTACCGGCGGTACGATTCACATCGTCGTTAACAACCAGATCGGGTTCACAACGTCCGATCCGCGTGACTATCGTTCGGGCTTCTACTGTACCGACATCTTCAAGATGTCCGATTCGCCAATCTTCCACGTTAACGGTGATGATGCCGAAGCTGTGGCGATGGTGACTCGTCTGGCCGTGGAGTATCGTCAGACCTTCAAGAAAGACGTCGTTATCGACATCTTCTGCTTCCGTAAGCTGGGTCATAACGAGCAAGATGAGCCGATGGTGACTCAGCCGCTCATGTACAAAAAGGTACAAGCGCACCCGGGTACCCGTAAAGTCTATGCAGACCAGCTCGTTGCAGCCGGCGTTGTAGCGGCGGATGCACCGGATGGCATCATCAAGAGCTTCCGCGAACATCTGGATCGCGGTGAGTTGCTGCACAACCCGGTGATTTCGGACTACAAGCGTAAGAATGCACAAGACTGGCGTCCGTATGCCACCAAGCAGTACATCGAAACAGCCAACACCAAAGTGCCGGCCAAAGAGCTTAAGCGCCTCGGTCTGAAGCTGGCCGATCTGCCGGAAGGTTTTGTGCCGCATTCGCGTGTTAAGAAGATTATCGACGACCGTCGTGCCATGGCCGAAGGGAAGCTGCCTGTTGACTGGGGTATGGGTGAGAACCTGGCCTACGCAACCTTGCTGGCTGAAGGTTACGGCATCCGTATATCGGGTGAAGACGTAGGTCGTGGAACGTTCTTCCACCGTCATGCCACCCTGCACGATCAGAACCGGACGAGCTGGGATGTCGGTAGCTATCAGCCACTGGCGCATCTTCAGGCTGATCAAGGCTCTTTCCAGTGCTTTGAATCGGTGCTGTCAGAAGAATCCGTGCTGGCCTTTGAATACGGTTATGCCACCGCAGAACCAAATCAGCTTGTCGTGTGGGAAGCCCAGTTCGGTGACTTCGTGAACGGCGCGCAAGTAGTCGTTGACCAGTTCATCGCTTCTGGCGAAACCAAGTGGGGTCGTGGCTGTGGTCTGGTCATGCTGCTGCCGCACGGTTACGAAGGTCAGGGTCCTGAGCACTCATCGGCACGCCCAGAACGCTTTATCCAGCTGTGTGCTGAGATGAACATGGAAGTGTGCGTGCCATCGAATGCCAGCCAGATCTACCACGTGCTGCGCCGTCAGATGGTTCGTAAACAGCGTAAGCCGCTCGTCATCTTCTCGCCAAAATCGCTGCTCCGTAACAAGGATGCCAGCTGCTCGCTGGATGATCTCACCAAGGGTGAATTCCAGCGTGTGATCGGTGAAGTAGATGATCTGAACCCGGCTAAGGTGACTCGTGTCATTCTGTGCTCGGGCAAGGTGTACTACGATCTGTTGAACGCCCGACGTGAACAGAAGCAGGATCATATCGCCATCGTGCGTATCGAACAGCTCTATCCGTTCCCGGAAGAGTCGTTCAAGAAAGAACTAGCGAAGTTCCCGAAGGCCACCGAAATCGTCTGGTGCCAGGAAGAGCCACGTAACCAGGGTTTCTGGTACTGGTTTGCTTCCCGTCAGCACCTGTCCCGTTCGATGGGTCCGAAACAGAACCTGCTCCTCGTGTCGCGTCCGGCAGCTGCATCGCCAGCCGTGGGCTATCTGGCCAAGCACAACGAGCAACACAAAACTTTGGTCGAGTCCGCTCTGGGCAAGATCGAGTATTAAAAACCATAAGAGTCCGTGGAGAGAACAATGGCAATTATCGACGTCAAAGTCCCGCAACTGTCAGAATCGGTCGCCGAGGCCACCCTGGTGTCCTGGCACAAGAAAGAAGGCGAAGCCGTTTCCCGTGATGAGAATCTCATCGATATCGAAACCGATAAGGTTGTGCTGGAATTGCCCGCCCCGGATGGCGGTGTCATCGTTAAGCTGATCAAAGGCAATGGTGATACGGTTGTTTCCGGTGAAGTGATCGCCCAGATCGACACTGCTGCTACCGCATCGGCACCGGCACCTGCCGCTGCAGCCGCCGCTCCGGCCGCTGCGCCAGCACCAGCTGCTGCACCTGCTGCCGCACCAGCGGGTACTGCCAGCCCAGCCGCTCGCAAGATCCTGGAGGAGAAGGGTGTTGCTGCTGCTGATGTTGCTGGTACAGGCCGTGGTGGTCGTGTATCGAAAGAAGATGCCGTTGCTGCACAGCCTAAGGCTGCCGGCGCTGCTGCTGCACCGATCTCTCTGGGTGACCGCTCGGAACAACGCGTGCCGATGTCACGTCTGCGTGCCCGTATTGCCGAGCGTCTGCTGCAATCGAAGAACGAAAACGCCATTCTGACCACGTTCAATGAAGTGAACATGGGCCCGATCATGGCACTGCGTAAGCAGTATGGTGAGAAGTTCGAAAAGACACATGGTGTACGTCTGGGCTTCATGGGCTTCTTCGTCAAGGCTGCTTGTGCCGCCCTGCAGAAGTTCCCGATCCTAAATGCATCGGTTGACGGTAACGACATCGTTTACCACGGCTTTATCGACATCGGTATCGCCGTTGGTTCGCCACGCGGTTTGGTTGTACCAATCATCCGTAATGCCGATCAAATGAGCATTGCCGAGATCGAAAAGCAAATCGCCGAATTCGGTGTGAAGGCCAAAGACGGCAAGATCACCATGGAAGAGCTGTCAGGCGGTACGTTCTCGATCTCGAACGGCGGTATCTTCGGTTCGATGCTGTCGACCCCGATCATCAACCCACCACAATCAGCAATCCTTGGCATTCATGCTACGAAGGATCGCGCTGTGGTTGAAAACGGCCAAGTCGTTGTTCGCCCGATCAACTACCTTGCCATGTCGTACGATCACCGTATCATCGATGGCCGCGAAGCCGTGCTGGGTCTGGTCACCATGAAGGAAGCGCTGGAAGATCCATCACGCCTCCTGCTCGGCGTCTAAGAAAGGAACATCACGATGTCTCAGCAATTTGACGTACTCGTGATTGGTGGCGGCCCCGGTGGTTACGTGGCTGCCATCCGTGCCGCGCAACTTGGTTTCAAGGTTGCGTGTTGCGAATCCAATCCTTATGCCGACCCGAAAGGTCAGCCACGTCTGGGCGGTACCTGCCTGAACGTGGGTTGTATCCCATCGAAGGCGCTGCTGCATACCTCGCATCTTTTCGAAGAAGCCGGCCACAGCTTTGCAGACCAGGGCATTACCGTTGGTACGCCGAAGATCGACGTTGCCAAGATGATTGCCCGTAAGGCCAACATCGTTACCCAACTGACGCAGGGTATCGCTGGCCTGTTCAAAAAGAACAAGGTCACTTTCCTCTCAGGTCACGGCAGCTTGGTCGCTCAAGGCGGCGCTGGTTGGCAAGTGCAGGTCGGCAAAGAAACGGTTGAAGCCAAGCAAGTCATCATTGCGACTGGCTCTACAGCCCGCCATCTGCCTAACCTGCCAGTCGACAACGAAATCGTTTGCGACAACATTGGTGCGCTGGAAATGGGTGCCGTGCCTAAGAAGCTTGCCGTTATCGGTGCCGGTGTGATCGGCCTGGAAATGGGTAGCGTCTGGCGTCGTCTGGGTGCTGAAGTCACCGTGCTGGAAGCCATGCCGGATTTCCTGGCAGCTGCGGATCAGGACGTTGCCAAAGAAGCCCAGAAGATCTTCACGAAGCAAGGCCTGGCCTTCAACTTCGGCGTTAAGATCGGCGACATCAAGGCCAGCAAGAAGGGCGTTTCGATCGCTTACACCGACAAAGACGGTAAGGCTCAGAAGCTGGATGCAGATCGTCTGGTCGTGTCGATTGGCCGTATTCCCAACACGCAGGGTCTGGGTGCCGACAAGGTTGGCCTTAAACTCAACGAGCGTGGCATGGTTGAAGTGGATGGCCACTGCAAAACCAACCTGCCAGGTGTTTGGGCGATTGGTGACGTGGTGCGTGGCCCGATGCTGGCGCATAAAGCTATGGAAGAGGGCGTTGCTGTTGCCGAAATCATGGCAGGCCAGGCTGGTCACATCAACTTTGATCTGATTCCTTGGGTCATCTACACCGATCCGGAAATCGCCTGGGTGGGTAAGACTGAGCAGCAGCTCAAAGCAGAAGGCGTTGCCTACAAAGCTGGCAAGATCCCGTTCATGGCCAATGGTCGTGCCCTGGGTGCCGGTAATGCACAAGGCTTCGTCAAGATGCTGGCCGATGCCAAAACAGATCGTATCCTCGGCGTACACATCATCGGCCCGAATGCTTCGGAACTGATTGGTGAGGCTGTGGTGGCTATGGAATTTGGTGCTGCCAGTGAAGATCTGGCGCGCATTTGCCATGCGCACCCAACGCTGTCGGAAGTAGTCCACGAAGCTGCATTGGCCTGCGATAAGCGCCCGCTGCACTTCTAAGATACTAAGGCATCAACAAAAATGGGAACCTTAGGGTTCCCATTTTTGTTTGGCAAGGCTGAAAAGAGTTATTTCTTGAGCCAGCCCTTCTTATGGAAATACCAGAAAGGAATAGCAACCGAAACAGCCATTAGAGACAGCGAGAATGGATAACCATACTCCCAGTCGACCTCAGGCAAGAAACGGAAATTCATGCCGTAAATGCTGGCGATCAGTGTTGGTGGCAGCATGGCTACCGATGCCACGGAGAAGATCTTGATGATGCGGTTCTGGTTGATGTTAATGAAACCAACCGTCGCATCCATCAGAAAGTTCAGTTTGTCGAACACAAAGCCCGTGTGACCATCCAGCGAGTCGATATCGCGCAGAATCTGACGACCTTCATCGTTCTGTTGCTCGTTGAGTAATTTGATACGCATCAGAAATGACACGGCACGGCGGGTATCCATCAGGTTGCGTCGGATTCGACCGTTCAGATCTTCCTCTACCGCAATGCCAGACAGCACAATACCCGCTGCATCATCAGACATCTCGCTACCCAGCACTTGTTTGCTGAATTTGTCGAGGCGATCATAGATGCCTTCAATAATATCGGCGGAGTACTCAACGTCAATATCGAGCAACTGCAAAAGTACGTCTTTTTCGTCGCTCACATAGTAAGGTTGACGACGCGCACGCAGGCGCAGCAAACGAAACTGGGCGAGTTCATCGCGACGGATGCTGAACAGTAAGCCACCCTTGAGAATGAACGCCACGCGCATGGTGTCGCTGTCTTCATCGCTATGCTGGAAGAAGTCAGAACGGATATGCAGTTCGCCGTTCTCACCCTCGAAGAAGCGGGCAGATGCTTCAATGTCATCCACTTCATCTTCTTCCGGCAAATCGATTTCAAAGATGCTTTTTGCCCAGTCACGCTCCTCCTCAGTCGGGGACTCAAAGTCTACCCAGACAGGATGGCAGTGCTGCAGATCTTCCAGTGACTCGACAGTCACCTGCTGCAAGCGGCCGTGGTTGAGCTCAAATGCGGTTATCATGGCGCGAACTATATCCAACTACGCGCCATCGGTAAAGCAAATTCCCTCGGATTTTAGCTAAATTCTGTCGAAAGATCAGGGAGATGCTTTGCTTTTCTCAGGCGTTATAGAGGGGATCGCTTCTGTATCGGGTGCATTTTTCAGATTAGGTACCAGGGGTTTCCCAGCGGCCTTTTTTGCCTTGATTTCCTTAACCGTCTCTTCAAGGGCAACAAAACGCTCAGGGGTGGCAGGATGAGACGCTAAGTGGCTACTTTTAATCGCATTTGGCGAGAGCGTCGCCATACGTCGCCAGAATTGGGGCGCATTATCAATGTCACCACCTGATTGCGCCATGATGTACAAGCCAACATAATCCGCTTCGGATTCAAATCCCTGCGAATAGGCATTCCCAGCCAATTTACCAAATAATCCCTGGGTAGGAATGCCGAGCAGAATTTGAGCGGCCAGATCAACAACTGTGCCTAAGGCATAGTTCGTCATTTTGGAACGCACATGACTCATGCTGTTATGGGCAATTTCATGCGAGATCACGAGCGCTAGCTCTGTATCACTTGTGGCAAACCGCATCATCCCTCGCTGAATAACCACTTGCTTGCCATCAGCGTAGGCATTGACTTCATCGCCATCGCCCAAGACAACGGGGTAGGCACAGGACTTGTCGGGGGTGATCAGCAGGCTCTGGCCACGGCCACTGCGAATCACATCCAGACGTACCGCTTTACCGGTTTGTGTTTGAAGCTGCAGTTGTTCCAGTGATTGTCTTACGGCATTTTGTCCGACGGGCAAAGACCAATCACCTATGTAGCGAATCGTGTCGCCCGAACGTATGCCAGCTTTATCGGCAGCGGATCCGGGAATCACATAGACGGCTTTAACTTCATCGGTCAGCTGGTAACTGGTTTGTGCCGATTCTCGAAAGTCTTCACCGAGTAAGGTTGAGCTATTGGCTAGGGCTAAACCGGTGGTGTAACGGAGATCTTCTCCGCACAGATCAGATCCTTTAGTCAGCAATGGATAACTGACACGCATCAAACGACGCTGGTCATCCATGTAGGCCTGAAGCGCAACTTGTCTTTGTTTGCGCGCTTCAACCTGGGTGGCTTGATTGTCGATGCGTACACGTTGTGTCGTCGGCGCGCAGGCAATGACGAGCAGACAAAGAACAACGCCCGTGATCAGACCACGGGCGCTGAACAAGCGGGAATGCTTTAGCGTCAGATTACTGCTCCAGCAAACTACGTAGCATCCAGGCGGTTTTTTCATGAATCTGGATGCGTTGTGTCAGCAGATCAGCTGTGGCCTCATCATTGGCCGCATCAACAATCGGGAAAAGCGCCCGTGCAGTTTTCACAGTCGCTTCATGGCCTGCTACCAGCTGTTTGATCATGTCAATGGCTTTAGGTACCCCTTTAGTGCCTTTGATCACGGTGAGCTTGGCAAACTCTTCATAGGTACCCGGAGCAGGGAAGCCCAGCGCACGAATTCTCTCGGCAATGGCATCAGATGCCAGCCAAAGCTCGTTGTATTGGGTTTCAAACATGAGATGCAGCGTCTGGAACATCGGGCCTGTGACGTTCCAGTGGTAAAAGTGCGTTTTCATGTAAAGCGTGAAATTATCCGCAGCAAAACGGGACAATCCGCTTGCAATGGCCTTTCGGTCTTTTTCTGGGATGCCAATATCAATTTTCATGATGCGTCTCCTTTTGGGGCGGGTTGCTGATGTATCAGATGCTGCACACGTCTATTATCCACAAAATGAAAAGCTATGAAACTAGGCGGTGCAAAAGATAAAATGTCGGGCATGAACCTCAGTGAACTCAATCCAAATCTGCCGGGCATGTTAGGTGCCTACGCCACAGCGCTTGAAGCCAAAGGGTTCGAAGCCGACCCAGCACAAATGCAGGCCGTTGAGCGTCTAGAAACCTTGTATCAGTCTTTGGTCAGTTTTAAAACAGCCCGGGGTCACAAGATTCGTCGTTTGATTTCAGCGCCCACCGTGCCGCGGGGGATTTATTTTTGGGGCGGGGTTGGGCGAGGCAAGAGCTTCATTATGGATTGCTTCTTTGCCGCAGTTCCCTACAAGCGCAAAAAGCGGATCCACTTTCACGCCTTCATGCATCAGATTCATGCCGAGTTGCGCCAGTATGCCGGCAAAGCAGATCCGCTGGTCTTGGTCGCCGAGCGTATTGCCAAAGAAACCCGCTTGCTATGTTTCGATGAGTTTCATGTCTCTGATATCGCTGATGCCATGATTCTTGGCCGTCTGCTGGAGCTTTTGTTTGAAAAGGGTGTGGTCTTTGTAATGACCAGCAATTACCCGCCAGATAACCTGTATCCGAATGGCTTGCAACGGCAGAACTTCCTGCCGACGATTGCATTGATCAAAAATAAAATGGATGTCATGCCGCTGGATGGTGGGCAGGATTACCGTTTACGTAAACTCGAAGTTATGCCGGTGTATCACGTGCCGCACGATACAGAGACCGAGCGTGCTTTAGCCGAATATTTTGAAGTGGCAGCGACCATGCCTGGTAGCATCGGCGAAAGCATTGAAATCAATAATCGGCAGATCAAAACCGAGCGTTTAGCGCCCGGCGTAGTCTGGTTCGATTTTCATTCGATCTGTGGTGACGGTCGTGCACAAACCGATTACCTGGAATTAGTGCGTGAATACCACACCATTCTGGTTTCAGACATTCCCGTTCTGGAAGTACGACATGGGGCAGAGGCGCGTCGTTTTACCTGGTTAGTGGATGTTTGCTACGACCACCGGGTAAAACTGATTATTTCAGCAGCAACCTATCCGGATGATTTGTACGTGGAAGGGCCGAATGCCCATGAATTTTTCCGCACGGCCAGCCGTTTGACAGAAATGCAATCACGGGAATACCTGGCATTGCCCCATCTAGTGGAGATTGTTAGAACCTGAAACGGCAAGACGGGCAGTGCATGGGATAAGTTTGGCTCTATTTGCGACGTTTTTTGTCGATGAGAACCGGGCTTATCCCATGTGATGCCTGATACGATGCTTATGCCTTGTTGAGAGCCTGATCCAGATCGGCAATCAGGTCATCGATATGCTCGATGCCGATAGATAGACGGATCATGTCTTCGGATACGCCGGCTTTGGTGAGTTCTGCTGGCGATAGCTGACGGTGGGTGGTCGATGCCGGGTGACAGGCCAGTGTTTTGCAATCGCCAATGTTGACCAGACGCGTCACCAGCTGCAGGGCATCCTGGAACTTGCCGCCGCCCGCTAAACCACCTTTAACACCAAAGTTAAGAATGCCCGAGGCGCGCCCACCCATGTATTTCTGAACCAACGCATGGTCCTTATGATCAGGTAGCCCGGCATAGTTAACCCAGCTAACTTTCGGATGGGTCTTGAGGAAGCTCGCAATCTTCAGCGCATTGTTGCAGATGCGATCCATACGCAGCGCCAGTGTCTCGATACCCTGCAAAATCAGGAATGCATTAAATGGCGAAATGGCAGCACCCATATTGCGGAGCGGGACGACGCGTGCGCGGCCAATATAAGCGGCAGGTCCAAGCGCTTCGGTGTAAACCACACCATGGTAAGACACGTCTGGTTCGTTGAGGCGTTTGAATTTGGTCTTGTGCTCAGCCCAAGGGAATTTGCCGCTATCAACAATAATGCCGCCAATAGAATTGCCATGGCCACCCAGGTACTTTGTCAGCGCGTGGACGACAATGTCGGCACCATGCTCAAAGGGGCGGCAGAGGTAAGGCGATGGCACGGTGTTGTCAACAATGAGCGGCACACCATGTTTGTGAGCGATTTTGGCCAGCACTTCAAAATCAGTGACATTGCCCAGAGGATTGCCAACCGATTCGCAAAACACGGCTTTGGTTTTGGCATCAATCAGCTTTTCGAAACTCTCCGGATCGCTGTAATCAGCAAAACGGACCTCAATGCCATATTGCGGTAGCGTATGTGCGAACAGGTTGTAGGTGCCGCCATACAAGGTGCTGGACGTTACAATGTTGTCACCGGCTTCGGCAATCGTCTGAATGGCGTAAGTGATGGCTGACATGCCTGAAGCGACGGCCAGTGCTGCGATACCGCCTTCCATAGCCGCTACACGCTTTTCCAGGACATCTTGCGTCGGATTCATGATGCGGGTGTAGATATTGCCCGGCACCTTGAGGTCAAATAGATCAGCACCATGCTGGGTGCTATCAAATGCGTAAGATGTCGTCTGGTAAATCGGTACGGCAACGGCCTTGGTGGTTGGATCAATGTCGTACCCGGCGTGCACGGCCATGGTTTCAATCTTCATTCGATGTCTCCTCGGTTAAAGTTTTTTATGAGCATACCGCATTGGATCAATTGCGCGAACCAGATCTTTTGAAACGGGCAGGGGTTCACCAGAAATCTGGCAGGCCAGAAGGTCGGCGCACAGCGTGGCGAGCAAAATTCCCCGGGCGCCATAGCCCGAGTTGATAAAAAGCCCCGGTACGCGAGCACGTGCAACCCGAGATAAGCTGGCATCAGTTTGTGGGGTGGAGCCGGGTAGGGCGCCTACCAGTGGCAAACGGTCTGGAACCAGGGGTCTTAAACCCACCTTGCCAGCCAGCGTGTCAGGGTCGACACTCGCTAACTCATTTGGACACTGCACCATGCCAGCCACAACAGACAGGTTTTCTGCGTGCTCTTCGGGTCGAATCTCAAGATCCGTATCATCCACAATAAAACTGGCACCGCTTGTGCTCTTCCCATGAATCGCTGGTGTCCAGTAGCCGTTACGGCAAATCACGACTTCAGGTGCCCGTAGGGGCGGCGCAGTAAATACGGTTGTTTGTCCGCGTGCCGGTCGAATCGCTACCGCATCGCTGAATGGTGCGCTGAGTCGGGGCGCATCAGTCGCGTTAGCCAGCACGACGATATCGCCCTGGGCGATGACGCCACCATGCTCATCCTGGGCAGCCCAGCCCTCTTCGTTATGATTCAGCGATACAACTGGTTTATGGGTGATTAAAGTCGTTCCGGAAACCTCAAGCAGCTTCTTGCAATAGTCCGACGGGTTAACCCACCCAGCGGTAGGAAACCACCAGCCGCCTGCGCTGACGTTTAACCCGGCATACCTGCTGGCCTGTTGCTGGTTAACCCATGAAACAAAATCATCGGGCGCGGTATGTCCGGCCAAAGCTTTTTGCATCAATCCAGCTTGATCGGCATCACGCGCCAGATGTAACACGCCACAGGCGTCCCATTCTACGGGGCACCCCTTCTCGGCGAGTTGAATCAGTCGTTCTAGGGTAGAAAGAAAGCCAGCGCGTATTAATCGTGACAGAACGTTATCATCGACCGAGGGTAGGGGCCTAAGCACGCCTGCTTTATTGCCAGAGGCGCCGCTCGCCATAGTTTCTGACTCAATGAGGGTGCAACGCCAACCCTTGCTGCTGAGGCGCTCTGCTGTAGCAGTACCAGCCAGGCCGGCGCCGATAATCAAGGCATGTCCGGGCGTGGTATGCGGGTAAGTGTGGGGGCGTCGTGCGCGGCAACGCCCGGTGAGCATGACACGCTTTTGTGCAAACCCTGGGGCTAACGTGAGCTCAAAACCACTGTTGCTTAGTCGACGTCGAACCGCACCATTAACGCTCCAGGTTGCCAGCGTGGTGCCCTCGCCAGAAAGGCGTTCTAGGGCCTGGCAAACGCGATCTGACCAGATGTCAGGATTTTTAGCAGGGGAAAAGCCATCCAGATAGATGGCATCAGCTCTAGCTGCTAATTGGGGTAGTGCCTTTTCAGCGTCACCCAGTATCAGCGTCAGCACTACGCGGCCATCTTCGAATTCCAGGCGATGGGTGCCTTCAACCAGGGTGGGCCATTTGGCCACCAATGCGCTTATGGTTCCCGGTTCAAGCTCGGCGATGTAGGGTTCAAGCAAGCGTTGTAAGTCGGCCTGCAAGAGCGGGTGTTTTTCAACGGAAACAAAGTGCAGGCGTCGGCAACGGTCCGCATCGTTTTGTGAAAGCCAGGTCGACCAGGTGGTTAAAAAATTAAGCCCGAGACCAAAGCCGGTTTCAATAATGACGAAACTCTCATGGCCTGCCCAACGCTCAGGGAGTTGGTTACCCCCTAAAAAAACATGTCGGGCTTGCGCAATAGCACCAGCCCGGCTGTGATACACATCGTCGTACACCGGCGCGTACGGCGTACCGTCATCAGTTGCTGACAGTGTCGCCGGTGTGATGGTCATGTTTAGTCGGCGGCGCGCATCTGCGGGAACAGGATTACGTCTCGGATGGCAGGGGAGTCGGTGACCAGCATGATCAGTCGATCAATGCCAATGCCACAGCCACCGGTTGGCGGCAGACCGAATTCCAATGCGTGGATGTAATCGGCATCGTAGTACATGGCTTCTTCATCGCCGGCTTCTTTAGCAGCGACTTGTGCCAGGAAGCGTTCAGCCTGGTCTTCCGGGTCATTGAGCTCAGAGAAACCATTGGCAATTTCACGGCCGACAATAAACAACTCGAAGCGCTCGGCGATCTCTGGGTTCTTATCGCTACGACGTGCCAGTGGCGACACTTCGGCCGGGTAATCGACAATGAACGTAGGTTCCCACAGTTGGGCTTCAGCCGTTTCTTCAAAGAACATCAATTGCAGGCCACCCAGACCAATAATCTTAGGTAGATCTACCTTACGCTTGATCAGCTCTTCACGCAGCCAGGCTTCGTCATTGAGCTGGGCTTCAGTGTACTGCGGGCAGTGCTTCATCACGGCCTGCACAATGGTCAGACGGTGGAAGGGCTTGGAGAGATCCAGCTCACGACCCTGGTAGGTAAACACTTCTTTGCCCAACGCTTCACGAGCGGCGTGACGGATCACGCCTTCCGTAAAGTTCATCATGCTCTTGTAATCTGCGTACGCCTCGTAGAATTCCATCATCGTGAATTCGGGGTTGTGACGCGGGCTCAGGCCTTCATTGCGGAAGTTGCGGTTGATTTCGAACACCTTCTCGAAACCGCCAACCACCAGACGCTTCAGATACAGCTCTGGCGCAATACGCAGATAAAGCGGCATATCCAGCGCATTGTGGTGTGTGTTGAAAGGCTTGGCCGATGCGCCACCCGGAATCGGGTGCATCATCGGAGTTTCTACTTCCATAAAACCATCGTGCACCATGTAGGCACGGATCGACTGCACCAGTTTGCTACGGGCCACAAAGGTAGCGCGTGATTCCTGGTTCATGATCAGATCCAGGTAGCGCTGACGATAACGTTGTTCGATATCGGTCAGGCCATGGAACTTTTCTGGCAGTGGGCGCAGGCATTTGCTCAGCAGACGAATAGTTTCAACCTTGACGGTCAATTCGTCGGTCTTCGTTTTGAACAAGGTGCCGGTGCAACCCACCAGATCACCCAGGTCCCATTTCTTAAATGCATCGTAAACCTCTTCGCCCACTTTGTCGCGAGTGACGTGCAGCTGGATGCGACCCGATACATCCTGAATGGTCAGGAATGAGGCCTTACCCATCACGCGCTTAAGCATAATACGACCAGCCACACTCACCGAGATCGGCATGGCTTCGAGGTCTTCCGGCGTTTTCGTGTCAAAATGCTCGACCAGTTTAGCCGTCAGATTGTCACGCTGAAAATCATTCGGGTAAGCGGTACCCGTTTCACGCCAGGCGCGCAGCTTCTCACGGCGCTCTGTCACCAGCTGGTTCTCGTCGTGTACTGCGGCGATGGTGCCGTTGTTCTGCTCGGTCATGATGATCGTTCCTTTGTTCAAACCGGGTTAGACGCCTTGTTTCAGGCTTTCTTCGATAAATTGGTCCAGGTCGCCATCTAGCACGCCCTGTGTGTTGCCGACTTCTACATTGGTCCGCAAATCCTTAATCCGCGATTGATCCAGCACATAAGAGCGGATCTGGTGGCCCCAGCCGATATCGGACTTGGCGTCTTCCAGCTTCTGCTGTTCTGCCTGGCGCTTGCGCAGTTCGAACTCGTAAAGGCGGGCGCGCAACATCTTCCAGGCTTCGTCACGGTTGCGATGCTGCGAGCGGTCATTCTGACACTGCACCACAATATTGGTGGGGATGTGCGTCAGACGTACGGCCGAATCGGTTTTATTAATGTGCTGGCCACCCGCGCCTGAGGCACGGTAGGTATCGGTACGCACATCGGCCGGGTTGATATCGATTTCTATCGAATCATCCACTTCCGGGTACACGAATACGCTACAGAACGAGGTGTGACGGCGGGCGTTCGAGTCAAACGGTGACTTTCGTACCAGGCGGTGTACGCCGGTTTCGGTACGCAGCATGCCGTAGCAGTAATCACCGGTATAGCGGATCGTGGCGGACTTGATGCCGGCGACATCGCCTTCGGATTCTTCAAGTACCTCTACGGTGAAACCTTTCCGCTCGCCGTAGCGGATATACATACGCAGCAGCATTGAGGCCCAATCCTGGGCTTCCGTACCACCGGCACCCGACTGAATTTCAATAAAGCAGGGGTTCGGATCGAGTGGGTTGTTAAACATACGGCGGAATTCCATGGCCGCCACCTGTTTTTCAACGCTGTCGATATCGGCGCTTACCGCATTGAGCGTCTCGTCATCGTTCTCTTCACGGGCCATCTCGAAGAGGTCGCCGGTGTCATTAAGACTCTGCTCGATACTGTTGAGGGTGAGCACCACACTTTCAAGACTTTTTAGTTCACGACCCAGCTCCTGGGCACGCTTTGCTTCATTCCAGATCGTCGGATCTTCAAGGATCTGGGAAACTTCAGTTAGACGCGCTGCCTTGGCATCGTAGTCAAAGATACCTCCGGAGACCGGTGGCCCGGGTGGCCAGATCTTCAAGGTGGTTGGCAAGGCTATTGAGCTGTTCGGCTTCCATGATGCGGCTTCTTTAAAAGGGGACAGAAACTTAGTCCGATATTATAGCCGTCCCCCTTGTGTTCGGGGTTGGCTTTGTGTATAGTTTCGGTCTCGACGCGCTCGTAGCTCATCTGGATAGAGTACTTGGCTACGAACCAAGGGGTAGGGAGTTCGAATCTCTCCGAGCGCGCCAGAATACAAGGCCTCCAGCGATGGGGGCCTTTTCTTTTGTCTCACAGATTCACCTCTGTCTCACAAATTGAAGAATCGAGCGGTTCTACATGCTCGGGTTTACGTCGATACACGCGTCGAGTTGTTCTGCTATCAGCGTGCGAGAGTAGGGCACGTGCGTGCTCCAAAGTTTTTGCATCCGATGCACACTTCGCACGTAGGTCGTGTTGCGTGAAGTGCTCTTTTATCTTCGTTTCAGACATCACACGCTTCATGAAGTTCTGCCACATTGTTTTCCAGCCAGGCGCTTCATCGGTTTCTAGGTTTATGTAGCATTTCCCGAATTTGTTACAAAACAGATAGTTTGATTCGGCTGGTCTGGATTCCTTTGCGTTATTAACCGCATTCTTGAGATGTTCAGACCACCCATAAATTGTTCGCTTTCCGCTGGAATCTTTGGTCTTGTTTCGCTGGATGTGAATCCCATCGCTTCGCAAGTCTGCTTCGGTGAGGCTAAGCAGGTCATACTGAGACATTCCTGTCAGAAGCTTTATTCGAATGTAGGACTGGATTGCCAGCACGCTACCTTTTTTTCTAAATGGCACAACAGATAGACATTCGATAATTTCCCAATCTTCAACATATCGGTCTCTTGGCTTGGATCCTTTAAGACGGACTTCTCCCTTAAATGGGTGGCGTGGTACATATCCCCATTCGACTGCTTTTGTATAGGCATGGCTCAAGACTTCGATTTCCCGTAGTGCTGCTACGCGGCCTCCCACGAGTCTTCCGTTTTCATTTGGTCGTTTTACACTCCGCTTATCAACGTATTGGTAGATCATCGGCGGCGTTATCTTCGATACGTTCAATTCACCAAAAACTGACCTCAGAGACGCAATCCCAATGATGTTGCTTTCTCTGGTTTTTGGTTTCTTTGTGGGAATCACCTCGGCGGCATATCTGTCGAGCAGGTCATTGATGGTCTTGACTAGAATGGTGCTCTCCATTCGATCTGCCCACTCTCGATACGCTTCTGGAAGCGTTGCTCCCAAGCGGAAAAAGGATTTCCCCTCCCATTTGGATCGATCAGTGAGTCGAGTCCTGTAGAAGTAAGCTCCATGCTTGAAAACCCATCGAGAGGGAAGGCCTTTGTTTTCTGGCCTGCGGAATCTAGCCATCCAAGGCAGCCCAATTAGGCTCTGTTCGACGAGCTTTCCTCGGGTTTCCAGCGCTTACACCAAACACTAGTTCGATGTGTGCCTTCAGCACGGCAACAGTCCCATCAGGGCGCACGCGATGCTCAATTCCCATGAAGCGAAGCGCCTTGATCTGGGCATCCTTGCGATGACGGCCTGTCAGCGCTTCAACTTCATCTTTCGTCAGAACGATGTTTGTAGTCACATGGTCACCTCTTTGATGCTAGGTGACGGCGAGCAAGCTAACAGTAGCTATAGATACCCATCACCATAGATGTGGGCACATTAACACCGGTAACTTAATAAAACAATAGCAAAGCTAGTGCTTTATGCAGATTGTTTAGCTAACTCTTCCCGAAGAGCATCGTTGTGTTCCTTAGCCTCAACAAGTCTGCGGATTTCTTCGGCCCGTTGCTTAGGAGTAAGACCGGCAAATAGGTCGAGCAAGGCATGGTCTTGTGGGGTGAGGGTACGTGCTTGCAGGGGGATATCTTCTGTGGAATTTCGGACAGACTGAGCAAGCTGGGCAAGACGCGGGCTTATTGACTCTAGTGCGCAGCCTAAGCCCTTGGCGTATGCCAGCCCAGCGTTAAGGCTGATTGCGCGGCGACCGGTGGCGTGCTGGTAGATCATGCTGGCACCACCCGGAACCGAAAAATCCCGAGCAAACTTAGCCCAGTTCAAGTCCTTGATCAGGGCATTGAGATTGGCTGCTTCCTGTTGGCGTGTCTGGTCATCCATAGCGGCCTATCCTACACCAGAAAATAGAGCATTGCTATATTTCTTAAGAATAGCAAAGCTTTGCAACAAATAAATAGCTATGCTAGAGTTTGCCGCCATGGAAACCCATGTCAAAGCTTCGGTTAAAAAGGCCTGCAAAGCCGTGGGTGGACAACGTGCTATGGCAAGCGCTCTTGGAATCGGTGCACCCCAGGTCAATCAGTGGGTGACCGGCAGAAGGGGGGTCCCGGCCAAATATTGCCAATCCATCGTTGATCTGACGGAAGGGTTAGTCACCGTCCAGGAATTACGTCCGGCTGACTGGCATCTCATCTGGCCAGAGCCCAAAAGCACGGAAATCGAAGCAATTCACAGCAATCATTACGACCCCAATGAAGGGAACAAGCCATGAAATCGCTCGTCGTCAGTATCAATAAGGGAGGGGTCGGGAAGACGACCCTTGTTAGCCAGCTAGGACGCTACGCCAACCAGCTGGGGCTAAGAACCCTGCTGATTGATCTCGATGATCAGGGCAACCTGACCCGATCTCTTGAGCGGCAGGGAAGTGCCCAGCGCCTAAAACGTACCGTCACAGAAATCCTGTTCGATCCCGTTAGCGATGCCGATCTCGGATATACCAAATTCAGTGTTCTCGCAGCCGATGGGGGGTTAACCAAAGCCGTTGTGGAAACATCCCAGCTAAAGGCTACGCATCAGGGGGTTGAACGAGAACGGGCGACCATTGCCCACCAGAATTTTGCTGAATTCCTGAAGCAGGTCAGTCCGCATTACGACCTGTGTCTGATCGATGGTCCACCGGCGCTGGATATCCGCGTCATGATGGCATTGGCTCTGGCCGATTATGCGCTGTGCCCGATTCAGCTTGCTCAGGAGAGTATCGAAGGCATGTCGCATACCCTCAACGGGCCACGCGGCATCCTGCGGATCAAAGGCACGGTGAACAACCGCCTCGAGTTTCTGGGCTTCCTTCCCAACATGGTTGAAAGCACCGCACGCCAGAAGGAGGCGCTACTTCAACTCGGCGAAAAGCTCGGCCACCATTTCCTGCGCGATGACGAAGGAAGGGTGGTTCTGATCCCGTTACGCCAATCGATCCGTGATGCGCAGGGGCAGGGCGTTTCTTTGGCAACACTGGCAAGATCCAATACGCAGGCACGGGATACCTGGAGTAAGGTACGACGTATATTCGATCAGATACTGGATCGTATGGAGCTTCGCCCCAAGATCGAGGCGCTACACGAAGAGCGACTGGAAGCCCAGAGGGCAGAGAAGGCGCAGCAGCGACTGGCGCGAATCTGTGAACCGGAAAGCGCGCTACAGGATGATCTGGCTGTCATGGATGAAGCCGTGCGCGAGGAGGTCAACCATGTTTGATCTTTCCCAGTTCGAGAAAACCCCCATTTTTGCCCCCGATAACCAGATCGGGATTGTGCTATCGCTACCTATTGATAAAGTTATTGAAGACCCGACCCAGCCGCGTACCGAATTCGATGTCGAAGAACTGACCAAGCTGAGTGAAGACATTGCGCGGCGTGGGGTACAGGCGCCTATTGCCGTCAGACCCGCCGTGGATGGCATCTACCAGATCATTCACGGTGCACGCCGTTTCCGGGCGAGTAGATTGGCGAGACTACCGACAATACCGGCTATTGTGCAGGTCGATGAGCTGGCTTTCGATGACTACAGCCAGGTTCTGGAAAACACTCAGCGCGATAACCTGACGCCGCTGGATATTGCCCGCTTCATCCAGAAGCGGAAGGCACTTGGTGAATCCAATAGCCAGATCGCCCGGAACCTTTCTGAAAAACCCGAATGGGTAACCT
The DNA here is from genome assembly GCA_039805865.1 of Pseudomonadota bacterium. GTDB lineage: Bacteria > Pseudomonadota > Gammaproteobacteria > Burkholderiales > Rhodocyclaceae > Fluviibacter. The sequence goes on from JBDLTI010000002.1 coordinate 28,260, forward strand.
ATCACCTAGCGCTCATCGACATGCCTCCGGAAATCCAGCAGGCCTATGACGCCGGGCAGGTGACCGGTGCCAAGGCGACCTATGAACTACGTAAGTTGCACGGCAAAGACCCTGATGCCGTCAAAGAACTGATTTCCAGCGGCGAAGAGATTACTCAGGTCCGCATTCGCGAAGTCGCTGCGCCGGTCAGGACCGTCCAGACAATTCAGATTGAAACGCCAGAGAAATCTCCTGTTCCTGAATCGCAATCGATAGTTATCGAGAAAAAGGCCGCTGCCGATCTTTACACACCGGTAGTGGCCGCAGTAGTTCAGCAACCGTACCCGGAGCACTTGATGGTGCCTTCGGTTATCGGCATCTATCAGGGGGCTTCTGTGCAGATCCTCTTTCAGCTCAAACCCAGCGAACCCGGCGTTGTCTGGATTCGTTCAACTGAAGCGGGCACGCAGCAGGAAGTTCTCGCTGACCAGATCACATTAAGTTGTATCGAGGAGGAAACACCATGACGACTGTTAATACCCTAACCCTGATTGGCTATCTGGGCGCAAACCCCGAAGTCCGTTACATGACCGATGGCGGGGCAACCACCACGGTTTCAATCGCCACCAGTGACCAGTGGAAAGACAAGGAAGGACAACCACAATCCAGAACGGAGTGGCATCAGGTTGTTTTCTTTCGACGGATGGCTGAAATTCTGGCCGAATACGCACGTAAGGGAACACTGGTCTATGTCACCGGGCCGATCCGTAAACGTCAGTACACCGGCAAAGATCAACAGCAACACACCGTAGTCGAGCTCCATGCCCGTACCTTGAAGGTGCTGTCGCGAAAGGATCTGGGTGAGGGCATTGATGACGTGCCTCTGGTCGAAGGCAGCATCGACGATGAAGGAGACATGCCCACGTTCAATTAAACCGTGATGGGGCCTGTCGCGTATTCGGGCGGAGCAACGGGTGTTAGCGCAACCGTTACCCCTGGCTGCAGTGCCTCACCTCTAGCTGATAGGAGTCCCCGCAAGGGGAATACGACCAAAGGATCGTGCGTGCAGTTGCGCCGAAATATAGCACGGCTATATCTGGCGATTGCGCCGATCCGGTCAGCCATTTGACTCATTAGGAACCGGAAAGGATTGTCATGCTGTTATCTGCCGTACTCAAATCATTCGCCTACTTTGTGCTGACGTTCTCGGCCGTGCTGGTCTGGGATACCCCTGCCTACGCTCAGCTTAGCAACGTCAATAATCTGCTGCAGAACATCGAATCGGTGCTCAAAGGCGCAGGCGTCACGATTGCTTCGATTGCCATCATCGTCTCGGGCTACAAGATCATCTTCCAGGGCGCGCGTTTCGAAGATGTCTCCAAGATTCTGATCGGTGGTCTGCTGATAGGTGGTGCAACCAGCCTTGCCGGTTGGCTGATCGGTGCGGCTGCCTGATGGCTATGCAGAAACTGCAACAGGACGTCATCTACAAAGGATGTACACGTCCTCCATTGCTCTGGGGTGTACCGCTCTTGCCGCTGATCATGATCCTCATGCCCGGCATGCTGGTTGGCATCGTCGGGCTGGCGTATTTACTGCCGATGAGTCTGCTGGCGCTGCTGGTCAGTGTCTCGGCGTGGATCTGGATGCGTGCCGTGACCAAGAAAGATGATCAGCGTCTGCTCCAGATCTTTCTGCGGTTTCGTCTGAGATCACGTCAGAAGAACACCAGGTTCTGGGGGTGTGCTGCCTATGCCCCGATTGTCTATTTCCACCGTCACTCATCTTCCCTCTAGTCCGGAAAGGCACCCACGATGCAGGGGCAACCTCACCAAAAAAAACTGGCCAGCCGCGAAGTCGGGCTGGCGAATTACGTGCCTTTCAGTGCACACGTCACCCCTTCGATTATCAAGAACCGTGATGGTTGTTATCTGGCGACCTGGCGTTTGGAAGGCATTCCCTTCGAGACAACGGACACCCAGGAACTGAACATTCGTCATGAGGCATTCAACCAGCTGATACGTGGTTTGCCACTGGGCACGGCACTCTGGTCGCACCGGATTCGCCGCCGTCAGGAAGACCGGCTATCCACCAATTACTCAGAAGCCTTCGCACGGGAAACTGCCGAGCGTTACTACGACAGTTTTGCGGGTTACCGCATGATGGCCAATGAGTTCTATCTGACGGTGGTCTATCGGCCGGAACTACAGAGAGTTGCGCCGAGTTCAGGTCTGGGCAGAATCCTGGGTGCCAGGCCCATCCGCAAGTTAGAGGCCATTGAGCGCGATGAGCGGGAAGCCCTGAAAGTATTCCGGGAAATCGTGCATCAGATCGAAGCAGGGATGAAACCCTACAACATGGCTCGGCTGGAAGGGTATGAGCAGAACGGTCAGCAATACTCGGAATTACTCAGCTTTCTGGGGTATCTGCTGAACGGCATCTGGCAACGCGTGCCGATGCGCCGCGAGGCCATTGCGAACTATCTTCCAGTCAATCGTCTGTTCTGTGCCGAAGAACATCTGGAGATACGCACACCGGATCAGGTGCGTTATGCCGGAGTGCTGGATCTACAGGATTACCCGGAATACACGATGCCGGGTTCGCTGGATGATCTGATGCGCGAGCCTTATGAATTTATCGAGACACAGAGCTTCACGATCCTGTCCCGCCCCGATGCAAAAACCGTCATGGAGCGGCAGACCCGCCAACTATTGGCAACCGAGGATGCGGCCGGATCGCAGATTGCAGCGATGGATCAGGCGCTGGATGAACTGATTAGCGGTCGATTTGCTTATGGCGAGTATCACTACAGTCTGGTGGTCTTTGCCGACAGTCTGGATGAGGTGGGTAAGTCACTGGCAGCAGCACGAAGCAAACTCAACGATGGTGGCTTCCAGGCAACATTGGTTGATCTGGTCGCTGATGCCGCCTGGTTTGCACAGATGCCGGGCAACTGGCGTTACCGGCCGCGTGCGGCCAACCTGACGAGCCGGAACTTCGCAGGGCTTTCAGCGTTCCACGGGTATCTGACCGGGAAGCGTGACGGCAACCCCTGGGGGGAAGCCGTGACGTTGCTCAAGACGAAGAACGCGAGTCCGTATTACTTCAACTGGCACGGCACGCCTGATGAGGAAGACAGCACGGACAAGAAGGCACCGGCCAATACGATGATCATCGGTATGACCGGGTCCGGCAAGACGGTGCTGGAGCTTTTCCTGCTCACCATGTCACTCAAGTACAACCCGACCGTGGTGTTCTTCGACAAGGATCGGGGTGCAGAGATCGCAATCCGGGCGCTTGGTGGTAACTACCGGTGTCTGAAGCGGGGCCAACCGACAGGCTTCAACCCATTCCAGCTCGAACCCAATGAAACCAATCTGCGCTTCCAGGAAGTACTGGTCGGTTCACTGATCCCACGTCTGCTTACCCCCGCTGAAAACACCGAACTGAACAGGGCAATACGGCAGGTATCGCGGATGCCTGTAAATCTGCGCCGTTTATCTATTGTTCGGCAGCAATTGCAGAATACTTCGGAAGATTGTGTGTCGGCGCATCTGGCCAAGTGGTGTGCCGATGGTGGTGGACAACTCGCCTGGGTACTAGATAACCCGACAGACACGATCAATCTGCATGATGGCCGGATCTTCGGGTTCGACGATACCGACTTCATGGAAGATCCGGAGGTTCTGGGACCAGTGACGATGTATCTGCTGCATCTCACCGAATCCTTGCTGGATGGTCGCCGATTCATCTACGTCATGGCGGAGTTCTGGAAGCGGTTGCAATTGCCCGTCTTCGCGGACTTCGCCGTGAACAAGCAATACACCATCCGGAAACAGAACGGCTTCGGGGTATTCGATACCCAGTCACCGGCACAGATCCTCAAAACGCCGCATGTGGCCGCGATGGTCGAGCAGAGCGCAACGCAGATATATTTGCCCAACCCCAGAGCCGACTTCGATGACTATGTGCAGGGTTTCAAGCTGACCGAAAAGGAGTTCGAGACCATCCGCTCACTCGGTGAGGCTTCACGGCAATTTCTGGTGAAGCAGGGGCACCGCTCGGGTGTGGTGCAACTGGAACTGGGTCCTCTGGGAGATCTGCTGGATATTCTCAGTACTTCGTTGGATAACGTCGAGATGCTTGATGGAATCCGGGCAGAAGTGGGTGATGCCCCGGAAGACTGGATGCCAGTTTTCAAAGAGCGACTCCTTGAGCGAAGGAGCCAGCGATGAGACGGACTGGTTTATTTGCCTTGTTGGCTTTTGCTTTTCTCGTCCAGTCCCCAGTACAGGCTCAGGGTATCCCGGTCATTGATGCAGCCAATCTTGAACAGGCGCTACAGAACATTGCTGCCTGGCAACGTCAGCTTCAGGCAATGCAACAGCTGTACGACCAGCAAGTTGCCCAGTTCAAGGCGCTGACTGGTGCGCGTGGATTCGGAGATGTGCTCAATAATCCGCTCCTGCAGAAATATCTGCCGCTCAACTGGCAGCAGGTCTATCAGGGGGTACGAACCGGCAACATGTCGGATCTTGCCGCCGCTGCCCGGCAACAGAACCTGATCTACGACTGCCTGGCTCAGCAAGGGCAGTCCCAGCAGCTCTGCCGTGCACAGTTGGGGGCCACGTACCAGGTGCGGGACATCTTCCAGAAAGCCTACGATACCGCCGTTGCCCAGTTTGACCGGATAGCGCAATTGCAGAGCCAGATCGGTAAAACAGATGATCCCAAAGGGATTGCCGAACTCCAGGCACGGATCGGAACCGAGCAGTCCGTACTGCAGAACGCCATGCTTCAGGCTCAGCTTGGCCAGCAACTGGCGGAAGCAGAAAACAAACTGATTCTGCAGCAGCGTGCCGAAATCGCGCACAAGGCGTATAGCGCTGGCGGGGCGCTGGATACCCAACCCATGAACTACCAGCACTAGGAGGCAATCATGGGTATCCAGTTCAACGGCTTCTCGGCGATTGGCCAATCCTTCGAATCTGCCGTCAGCATCATCAATTCGGTCTCGAGCAGTCTGGCATCGTTGATTACGCCGATCCTGCTGACCATTGTTGCCATCTGGATCATTGCCTATGGTCTGGCTACCATGCGCGGGGAAGTGCAGCAGCCGATCATGCAGATGGTGGGGCGATATTATCGGCTAGGGCTATTCATGGCCTGCGGATTATCGATGGGGGTCTTTCAGGGGCAGATCGTGCCAGCCGTTATGGATCTGCAGACTGGTCTGGCGGCTGCCGCAGGGAAGAGCATGAATTCCATGAGTGGCATGTGCTCCGGTAGTGCAGCGAATCCTTATGCCATTCTTGATTGTTACGGGTCTGCTGCACTGGCCCTGGTCGGCGCGTATTTCAATCAGGCCGTAGCTGATGGCTCGGCACTAGCAATCGGTGCTGCCCTGGTTGATGCGGCCTGTGGACTCGTCATCCTGATTGGTGTCACGTTGTACGGTGTGATCATGGCGCTGGAGTTCATAGAAGCCCGTCTGATGCTCTTTCTAACCCTGGCACTCGGGCCGATATTTATTGTTTGCGGAGCATTCCCCCGGACTGAGGCTTACTTCGGCAACTGGCTATCAAAGCTTGCGAATCTGATCATCCATAACACGCTAATCATTGCCTATGTGGCCATGTCGATGGGGATTTTCATGAACAACTTCCAGCCGGTGATCGGCACGGTCATGAATTCCTCCGGCACCGTCACTGGCATCACGGATCTGCTGGGGCCATCTGGCATTTCGCCAACTACCCTGGCCCTGCAGGTTCTGCTCGAAACATTCGTTCTCGGTTTGCTCGGTCTGAAGATCCCGCATCTGGCATCGGCGTTAACGAGTGGTGGTTACGGTGGGTCAGGGGCTGTGGGGTTCCTCTCCGGCATGGCTGCGCAAGCCATGCGGACCAGGCTGCCTCGGTCTTCACCCGTGAGCGGTGGGCAGATCCGTCAGGGGTAATTCACTTCGGTTTCAGATAAACGGCGGTGTTAGCGCACCTGCCTAATGATAGGAGTTCATATGTTGCGTATACCCAAGGGCTGGTTCAAAAGCCGGTCACATGCCGGCACGGTGCCGGAGACAAAGCCAGAGGCAGTTAATGGTTCAGGCCATAAGCCCGGCATATATGAAGAAGCCGTCACCTGGGAGAACTCCCGTCAGGAGGCGCTGGAGAAGTCAGAGGCGCGTGCATGGTCGGTGGTGCGCTGGACCAGCGTGCTTGCCGTTCTGGCGATGGCCGCGCTCGTGATTCTCGCGCCGTTCTACAAGATCGTGCCGCTCACCTTCGAGGTCGACAAGCTGACAGGCCAGGCCCAGCTGGTGGACCTCACCGGATCCATGCCCATGACCTCGACCGAGGCGATGGATAAGCACTGGGTCGCCGACTACGTGCGGACACGGGAACGCTTCGTCTGGACGTTATTGCAGCTGGATTACGACCATACGATGAATCTATCGGATGAGCGTGTTGCACGCGAATACCGTGCGGAATACGAAGGCCCCAATGCCAGAGACAAACGGCTTGGACCGGGAACGGATGAACGGGTCCGGATTCTGGGGGTCACGCTGCCGCCGAATGAACCGGGTAAAGCGGTGGTGCGCTTCGAGCGGACAACTCGCCGCGATGGAACGGATGTGGATGTCGGCATCTATGTAGCGACTCTGTCCTACGTCTATCAGCCACCCGCTCTGTTCTCCAAGGAGCGCAACGTGGTCGACAATCCGCTGGGATTCAAGGTCACAGGCTTTGTGGTGGATCAGGAACTGAAGAGCAAAGCGCCGGTGAGCAGGGATGGACAGCTTGATGCCCCGGCACCTACCTTACCCGTGCTGCCTGCGCAGCCCGGTACCTGACGGGAGGATGAAATGATCACGATACGTCAGAGTCTCATCGCCGTTATTACGTCACTGAGTCTGGTCTCCGTGTTCGTCAGTGCCGCACCCGTCAAATTCCAGCGAATCATGGTGCTGGATTATGACGAGGATGCCCAGGATAAATCGATTCCGATTCTTACCAAGCGCGGATTCGTCACCCAGATCGACTTCGGAAAGGGGGAGTCCATAGAGTCCCTCGGGGGAACTAGCCAGGCTGCCGCACTGACCGGGGATGCCGATGGCTGGATTGTGGTGGGGCGCAAAGGAGACCGGCACCTCTATCTGAAGCCCAAGTCAGAGGCATATCCCAGCAACCTGCTGGTGGTTACTAACCGGTACAACTACGCGTTCGAACTTCGAATTCTTTCCGATGAGTCACGTTCGGATGGCGTATGGCGGCTTAGCTTCAGGTATCCCAATGACGGGTTAAGCAATGCCGAAGTCCGTGCGAATCAGGTGGCCTATGCGCTTGGATCGCCTACGGAAAAGCGCAATCTGAAATACCGTATCGACCTGATCCGGGGTAACGGTGACATTCTGCCAAAGAAGGCCTGGGATGACGGACGGTTTACCTATATCGCCATGGGTAACAACCGTGAGATTCCGGCCGCATTCAAGGTCGATGGTAACGATGGTGAAAGTACCGTCAACCTCCATACCGAAGGCCAATTGTTGGTGATTCATGAAGTCGCCCGACGATTCCTGCTGCGGCTGGATAAACAGGAAGTCGGCATCTGGAACGAGGCCTTTGATCCGGACGGTATGGCGAACACCACCGGAACCGCATCATCAGCGGTTGTTCGGGAAGTCGTTCAGCCGGAAACCACGGCACTGCCGATGGGAGGTCGATGATGAGTGAAGCGCAATACACACCGGATCCGTTGCCGGACGCCCAGGTGACTGAAGGGCGGGGTGGCCCGGCAATCCAGGAGCGTCCCTTCTGGTCGAAAGTCATGGCGGGAAAAGAGAGCTGGCTTCCGGCAACGCTGGTCGGGGTCATCCTTGCTGTCGTTGCGGCGATCGGCTTCTTCTTTCTACGCGATGCCCACTTCAGCGAGAGTGGTGCCAAACGCTTTGATAGCCGGAATTCGGGAACATCACTCAAGGCATCCCGCGAACTCGGCGCGGCCGGAGATGGTGGGCAAGCTCCGTTGCCGCCGATCGCCAAACTACCTGACCCGGTTAATCCGCCGATGCCTGTTGGTCCGGTATCAGTGCATCCTGTCACGCCAGCACCTGCCGGTGCCGCGCCCAGAAATCGCTTCGATGCGCCATTGCTGCCGAATGAAGGTACCGGTAAAGATGGGCAGGGCGGTTATGGCGGTGGTTCAGCGACCATGGTACAGCCTGCTACAACGGGCATCCCGGCGGCTCAGCAGGGATCAAACGCCGGTACATTTGACGGAAATCTCAAGTCGGCTCCGACACCCAGAGCTCAGGCAGGCCTGATCGGCAATCGTAACCTGCTCCTGGCCAAGGGCACGCTGCTCGATTGTGTCCTTAATACCGCTATCAACTCAACAATACCCGGCATGGTCTCCTGCACGTTGACGCGGAATGTCTACAGCGACAACGGCAAGGTCCTGCTGCTCGAACGCGGATCGACCGTGACCGGTGAATTCGGGGGGCGGGTTAGAACAGGCCAGACCCGGATCTACGTGCTCTGGAACCGGATCAAGACACCGAAAGGCGTAGTGGTGAATCTCGATTCGCCAGGATCTGATGCGCTGGGGCGGTCCGGTGTCGATGGTGAGGTGGATAAACACTGGGGTGAACGGATCGGGAATGCCTTCCTGCTCTCGCTCATCCAGGATGCCATCGGTTATGCCGCCACACGGGGCAATAACCAGAACGGTAGCTCGCAGATGTATTTCCAGAATACGCAGCAGACCGGCGACAACATGGCCAACACGATCCTCAAGGACTCACTCCAGATCCCACCGACGATTACCAAGAAGCAGGGTGAGCGCGTGGCCATCTTTGTGGCACGGGATCTCGACTTCTCGGCTGTCTATGACCTGATGCCGCAGGTCCCTGTTCAACAGACCAACACACCACAACCATGAAAAATACAGCCTTGTTCCTTATGTTCCTGATGACGCAATCTGCCTATGCCGATGACTGGGGTTGCCAGGTCATGCTCTGCATGTCGAACCCGGCTGGTCCTATGGCCGTGGCCGAGTGTGTGCCGCCGATGCAGCGACTCTATGACGCGATGTCTAGGAAAGGTTTCCAGTGGCCGACCTGTGATCTTGCTGGGAAGCCCGATTCCCCGAAGCCATTTACGGTCGATCCGGCAGCCAGACCATTCACTTCAACGGATGCTGCGAGTGCCTCTAATGTCGGAGACAACTGAATGATCGGTGCAATGGAACTGATCGAGAACAACTTGCGCGGTGATGAGGCACTCCGTGAATTCGTTAAGCCGCTGATGGCTCTGCTTTACCGGCCTGAGACCACGGAACTCATCATCAATGAACCCGGTGTTGTGTTTGCAGAGTCAGATTGCGGTTGGGAGCGCCACGAGTTTCCACAGCTGGATATGGACCATCTTATGCAGATGGCGAAAGCCATTGCCACCCATAGCAAGCAGGAGATCTCGGCGCAGCACCCGATCCTCTCAGCCATGCTGCCAACGCAGGAGCGTGTGCAGATTGTTATGCCCCCCGCAGTGCCGGTGGGAACGATTTCCTTCTCTGTTCGCCGTCCTTCGGCGCGCATCCAGACACTTGCTGAATACGAGAGCCAGAAGGTGTTCGAGTCGACCCAGTGGCACCTGCCGGAGGCGGAGGTGGAAGGGGTCGGCAAGATGACCGTCCCTGGCTCGGATCAGAAGTTGATCAAGCTCCTCAGAGCCCGATGCTTCGCAGACTTTCTGGCTGAGGCTGTGACGAACCGCCTGAATATCTGCGTGGTCGGCGATACCGGTTCCGGCAAAACAACCCTTATGAAAACTCTCTGCCAGTCCATTCCCGGCTATGAGCGGATCATCACCATCGAGGACGTGCGGGAACTGTTCATGCCCAATCACGACAATCAGGTGAACCTGCTGTATTCGAAGGGTGGGCAGGGGCAGGCCAAGGTGACTCCGGCTGATCTGATCGCTAGTTGCATGCGCATGAAGCCGGATCGGGTGCTGCTGGCAGAGCTACGGGGCAGCGAGAGTTATGACTTCCTCAAGCTGCTGACCACAGGCCACAGCGGGTCGATCACCAGCTTCCATGCCGAGAGCTGCAGCCGGGCCATTGCCCGGTTTGCCCTGATGGCCAAGGAACATCCGGAAGCGGCGGCCTATGACGATGTGGCGCTGAAGCGGCTGCTCTTCATGACCATGGACGTTATTGCCCATCTCAAGGCAGAGCCGATCTTCGATGGAGATGGTCAGCAGATCGGCAAGCGGCGGGTCATGACGGAAATCTACTTCGACCCCTATAAACGGCTGGAGCTCGCGTATGCCACCTAAAAGGCTTGGATGTCATCAGGAGATGCAATGAAGAGAATTTGCCAAATAGACCCAAATGGGTATAATCAGCCAATGACCGATGCCATCAAAGACCTACGCTGGGTAAGCTCCTCTAAAAAGGATCTTCTGGCGATGCCTGAGGATGTGATTGACCTGTTTGGATTTGCCTTGCATTTGGCGCAAACGGGCAAGAAACACAGTCAGGCGAAGCCGCTCAAAGGCTTTGGTGGTGCCGGTGTTCTGGAGGTGGTTGAAGACCATCTCGGTGATACGTTTCGTGCGGTCTATACCGTCAAGATTGCCGGAGTTGTCTACGTACTTCATTGCTTCCAGAAAAAGTCGAAGCACGGTATTGAAACGCCAAAGCATGACATCGATCTGATCAAGGATCGGCTCAAAATTGCAGTGTCTGATGCCCAAGGAGAGTGACATGGGAATAATTGAAAAAAGCAGTGGCAACGTTTACGAAGATCTGGGATTGCCCAATGCTGGCGAGATGCAGGTCAAGGCGACGCTTGCCGCCAAAATTGGTGACATCATCAAGCATCGCCACCTGACACAAGTCGAAGCCTCAGAGATTCTTGGCATTGCCCAGCCCAAGCTGTCCTGTATGCTGCGTGGCCAATTCCGTGGCATTAGCGAGGCCAAAATGCTTGAATGCCTCAACAAGCTGGGACGTGATGTCGAAATTGTGATCCATAAGCCTGCGCGCTCGAGAGCAGCTGGGCTCACCCGTGTGGTGTTTGCGTAACTCGGCAGGATCTTAATGCTTACCCACCCTGAGGTCTGTGTGGCTTGACCACCTGAAGCATGGGAGAAGAAGCCGGCGCAAGCCGGTTTCTTCATTTAATGGGTGTCTCTGTAGAAGCCCTAAACAGATTTGAGGGTGAGATACCACCACATGACCTGTTGCACGTAGGCCTGGGTTTCCCGGTAGGGCGGGATGCCCTTGAACCTGGTTACCGCGCCCGGCCCGGCGTTATACGCGGCCAGTGCCAGACGCCAGTCGCCAAACTGGTGCATCATCTTCTGCAAGTAACGTGTGCCTGTCTGGACATTCACGGTGTCAGACAGTAGATAGGTCAGATCACTGATCCCTAGTTCTCTGGCAGCGATGGATGTGATCTGCATCGGTCCGATCCCGCCACGGTCTGTGAGCTTCAATTGAGCGTAGCCCGATTCAACAGCAATCACGGCCAGTATCAGAGCAGGATCAATTCCCGCGTCACGGGCCATTTGTGGGACGTAGGCATACTGTGATTCAAGCCGGATAATCTGGGATGTACAAGTCAGTGACTGAGCGCGATTGCCAAGGAGGCAATCAGAAAGCGATGACGTCTGTGTCCATCCGGGCAGGGCAATCATACAGCCGATAAGCGCTACCCATAACCGGCGCATAGATTGTCAGTTTGCGGCTTGGAAGCGCCGTCTGGCACCCGTTTCCGGATTGACCGACCAGCTGAATCCAGTCTTGCAGCGAATAACGACATTGCCATCTTCAATAATGGCTGACTCAGCTCCCGGCACTGAAATCTGGCGCACTACCCCGGAGCTTTCCTTCAGGAGATAGACGGAATCCTCTCGGGGGCAGATGCGTTGAACGGTCCATGTCATTGGCAAATTATCCCAGACAAAGAGCCAGTAGATTGTTGTGCTTGCTAGTCATAGTGAGGAATTCTAGGGTATTCTTGATAAAAATACAAAATCAAGAGATTCGCCATGTCAAAGACCAAATCTTGCCCTGCCCATGGCGGCAAGCGTGAAGGCGCTGGCCGCAAAGCCCGCTTCGGTGAGCCGACAACGCTGGTACGGGTGCCGGAAAGCGCTAAAGCGGTTGTCGTTGATTTCCTCGACGAACTCGCTCTGAAGCGCCGGACAGAACCACGGTGGCCAGATCATCTGACGCCAGTGAAACTGGCAGAGAATCCTGCGGCATTCAAGATCCCATTATTCAATCACACCATCCAGGCAGGGTTTCCTAGCCCTGCTGATGATTACGTGGCTGAAAGCCTAGATCTGAATGAACACCTCATGCCTCGGAAGGAAGCCAGCTACCTTCTGACGGTCAGTGGTGAAAGTATGATCGGTGTCGGTATTCATGACGGCGACTTGCTCGTTGTTGATCGCTCACTGACGCCGGTTAATGGCAAGGTCGTGATTGCCATCCTTGATGGACAGTTCACTGTCAAAACGCTGGAGAAGAAGCGAGACAGGATTCGTCTGCTTCCAGCCAATCCTGACTTCGAGCCGATTGAGATCAAGGATGAGCAGGAGCTCCAGATCTGGGGTGTTGTAACCAATGTGATTCATGGCCTATAGCAATGACATCGATTGCCCTCATCGATGGCAACAACTTCTACGTCTCCTGCGAACGGGTATTCCAGCCTGAACTAGAGGGCAAGCCGGTTGTTGTCCTGTCAAACAACGATGGCTGCGTTGTTGCGCGAAGTCAGGAGGTCAGGGCGCTGGGCGTGGCTATGGGGACACCATGGTTCAAACTGAAAGATCTGGTCAGACAGCACGGCATTATTGGTAAGAGCAGTAACTACACCCTGTATGCCGACATGAGCCAGCGGATGCATGCGGTGATCGGACAATTTGCTCCGGAACAGGAAATCTATTCGATAGACGAAACCTTCCTTGATCTGACCGGTTTCAACCGGAACCTCGTTGAGTACGGGCAGCAAATACGACAGCGGGTCCGGCAATGGACCGGTATTCCCGTTTGTGTGGGGGTCGGCGGCACCAAAACACTCGCCAAACTCGCGAACCACAGCGCTAAGAAGATCCTCGTTCCCGAGATGGCCGATGGCGTGGTCAACTTTAACCAGATGTCACCCGGTGAGCTGAATCAGCTATTCGGAAGCATTGATGTCGGGGAGGTCTGGGGCGTTGGGCGAAAGAACAAGGAACGCCTCTACGATATTGGTATCGAGACCGTTAAAGACCTGCGGAATAGTTCGGTCAGCCATATCAAGAACGAGTTCAATGTTGTTCTGGCCAGAACAGTAGCCGAGCTGAATGGAGAAAGCTGTCTGGCGCTGGAGGAAGTTGCGCCACCTAAACAGCAGATCGTGTCATCCCGGTCGTTTGGTCAGCCCGTCCTTCTTCTGGAAGATCTCAATGAAGCCGTAGTCAGCTATGCCAGCCGTGCTGCAGAAAAGCTTCGTAAACAGCATCATGTGGCTAGTGTCATCCAGGTATTCGTTCAGACAAATCCGTTCAAGCCGGATGAACCCCAGTACAACAATGGTGTCACGGTGAAACTGGCTAAGCAGACGAACGATACCTTCCTGCTTGCATCGGCTGCGCTCTACGGTCTGAAACGAATCTATAAACCGGGATACGCCTATAAGAAGGCTGGCGTTATGCTCGGGTCGCTCTGTCCGGAGAATCTGGTGCCGGTGGATCTGTTCACAGGGTTTAATGAACCGGAAACACAACGCGCCAGAACGCTCATGGCCACGCTCGATGAGATCAATACGAAGATGGGCCGAGGTACAGTCAGATCCGCTGGTGAAGGCATTCAGAAAGCCTGGGCTATGAGATCAGGCAACAAGAGCAATGCATTTACAACGGATTGGGAGCAGCTGCCCGTAGTGAATTGACTGGTGTCTCCTGCTGCGCCAGTTACAATCGCAAAAGCGAATAAATATAGAGGATTTAAGATATGTCGAAAGTGCCTGCCTACGCAAGATTCATCCATTCGATGACTGCGCTCAAGAAAGAACTGGCCGACCCTGATTTTGAAGGTTGTGATGAAATTCTTTCGTATATGGCCGTCAGGGATTCAGAGGGCAAGGCTGTAAAAATTACAGAGCTGGTCCAGTCTCTTCAGTTCGGAACGGGTCCCACTGTGCACCGTAAGGTAACCACTCTGGCCGAGCGCGGGCTAATCAGTATTAGCAAGAGCAAGTCTGATGCCCGTGCAAAGAATCTGTCTCTGACAGCTGCTGCAATGAATCATCTGAAAGAGCCTACACGTTTGCTCAAGCAAAGCCTCGAAGGTTAAGTGCCCGGAAGCGCACGGGGGTTCCGATAACGTAATAAACTCCTGTCAGGTGTTAGCGCACCGTCTGATAGGAGTCCGATATGCTGCAGAGAATCGCGGCCGCGCAGTGGCGCGTGCTGTTTGTGGTGGTGGCTTTGTCCGTCACCATTCCGTTTATCCTGTGGTTCGCCGGTATGTTCTGGCTGGCGGCCATTCACAGGAACCCCTTTGGTGCAGACCTGTGGACCTGGCTAGATGCATGGGGCAGGGTAAGCGCCGGACTTTACACGCAGACTGAACAGGATCGTCTGATCCGATCCCTTTTCTACGCAAGCCTGCTTGTGTACTTTGTGCCGCTCTATGTCGTTTTGAACGGCATGCTGCAAAGGCACCGGCGCGCTCTGCATGGCAGTGCGCGCTGGGCCAACGACAGGGAAATCAGCAAGGCGAATCTTGTGCAAGATGACGGCATCGTGATCGGCAAGCACAAGGGCGAGATCCTGCATTTCCCCGGTCAACAGTTTGTACTACTGGCAGCGCCAACAAGATCCGGAAAAGGTGTCGGAGTCGTCATTCCGAACCTGCTGACGTATACAGGTTCCGTAGTGGTGCTCGACATCAAACAGGAAAACTACAACATCACCGCCGGATACCGGAAAGACGTTCTGAAGCAGGAGACCTGGCTGTTCAATCCCTTTGCTGAAGATCGGGAGCCGGATACAGGCCGTGCCGCGCCTAGAACGCACCGGTATAACCCGTTATCGAGCATTACAGATGGTGTGTTCCGGGTCGGGGATATTCTGGCGATTGGTAATGCCATCTGGCCCACAGGCGGCAAGGATGCCTTCTGGAACGACAATGCCAGAAATCTGTTTCTGGCCATTGTGCTGTTCCTGTGTGAGATGCGGGATCGCAGACTTAAGGATGACTCCCTGCCTAATTACCCTGTGACCATGGGAGAGGTGCTACGCCAATCCTCCGGTAGGGGCACGGGGCAGAGCGTCAAGAAATACCTGCAAGCACTGGTAGAGACCTATCCCTGGTTGTCCTCGGAATGTCTGGATGCCATGGCCAACTTCCTGTCGGCCTCCGACGATGTGCTGGCCTCGATTTTGAGCACCTTCAATGCGCCACTCACCATCTGGCGTAACCCGGTGGTGGATGCGGCCACCAGTCAGAATGACTTCGATCTTGCCGATGTCCGGGCCAGACCAATGTCGGTCTATATCGGAATAACGCCGGACCATCTGGAAGACGCCAAACTGCTCGTTAACCTAGTGTTCAGTCAGCTGGTCAATCTCAATACTAAACAGCTACCACAGGATAATCCGACTAGATTCCGGTATAGCTGCCTGTTGCTCATGGATGAATTCACGGCTATCGGCAAGGTCAACATCCTCGCCAAAGCTGTCAGCTACATTGCGGGCTACAATCTGCGCCTGTTACCGATTATTCAGTCACTATCCCAGCTGGAATCAGTTTATGGTCGGGAAGATGCGCGTACCTTCGTCACCAACCATGCCATGCAGATTCTGTTTGCACCACGGGAACAGAAAGATGCCAATGAATACTCAGAAATGCTCGGCACATTTACCGAGAAGGGAATCAGTGAAAGCCGTTCCAAACAGATCCTTGATCCCAAAGGTTCCAGTGAAAGCATCTCGGATCAGAAACGCGCACTCATGCTGCCTCAGGAGCTTAAGGAACTAGGGCAGTGGAAGGAAATCGTCCTTCTGGAAAACACCAAGCCCATCCTCTGCGACAAGATCCGCTATTACGATGATCCGGCATTCAGTACTCGTGTCATACAACCACCAGTTGTGCCAACGCTGGATCTCGATCTCTTCGTCGCCAAGCTACAGAACCGGATCAGGCCATTGCAGGATAGTGATGTGCAAGCCGATGGTTCAGATCTCTCCGATGTGCCGCCAGAGCATCTGCTCCTGATGGAAGCCGATATTGAATTGCCGCCGCCGGATGACGAAGAAGGTGCCTACGAATTTGTGACACAGTGCTATCAGGAGCAACTGGGTGTGAGTGTGTCGGAAATGAATGCCCTGGTAGAAAAGACAACGCCAACCCCGGAGAGCCCGGTGCCGGTACTAAGCCAGTGGTTACTGAATGGTCTGGAATTCATAGCTGCCGTGGAAGAACCGGTAGACAAGACTTCAGAAGCTTTACCCGACATATCAATCTCCGAGCGAGCTGTGCATGCTGCCTTCTCGTCCATCTAGTCATACCCAATACATAAGAAATTCTGATACGATCATCTACGAGTGTTAGCGCACTCGACTTTCCCTGATAGGAGCCAGACATGACGTATCTGTTTATCCTGCCGTCAGAAGGTAGGTAACCCCGATTCCATTTGACCGCAAAGCTCGCATGAGTCTTTGTGGGTCGCGTTCGCCTATACGTTCACATTCTTAGTTAGACGGGAGCTGACACCCGACTAAACAGGGGCATTTAGCGGTGCCCATGATAGGAGTACACCCATGGACGAAAACCGTTCGGGGGAGACCCCCCCATCGGCGGCTGAGACCCCGCCACTACCGAAAACCGGAAAGCCGGGCAAACCAGACTACCGGACAGAACTGACCAACCGGATCATCGAGCATCTGGAGAAGGGCACTGCCCCATGGCAGAAGCCGTGGGACGGCCGTGCACCACAGTTGCCGATCAATGCCGTTACAGGAAAACCCTATAACGGGTGCAACTCCATCTGGTTAACCATGCAGGGTTACAACGACCCGCGCTGGGCAACCTACAAACAGGCTACCGAACTGGGTTGGCAGGTACGCAAAGGACAGCACTCATCCATGATCGAGTACTGGAAGACGCATGACGAACAGATCAGAACCGATGACAAGGGTAAACCTGTACTAGGTGAAGATGGCAAGCCACAGAAAGTGCGCGTCAAACTCGATTGGCCACGGGTTTACCGGGCACTCGTCTTCAATGCGGCCCAGATGGATAACGTCCCGCCACTGGAAACCACAGAACCGAAATACGAGTGGAATCCGGTAGAAAAGGCCGAAGAAATCATTCATAAGTCCGGTGCCGTCATCTATCACGACGAGCTGGATCAGGCCTATTACGCGCCGCACTCCGATGACATCCATCTGCCGGACCGGACCCAGTTCAAAAGTGAGTCTCTGTACTACGGTACCTTGCTGCATGAACTCGGCCACTGGACAGGTCACCCATCACGACTTGATCGTGATTTGTCCGGTTCCTTCGGGACTGAAAGCTACGCCAAGGAAGAACTAAGAGCCGAGCTGGCTAGCTACTTCATGTCTGCCCAGATAGGCATTGCCCATGACCCTGCGCGTCATGCAAGTTATGTGCAGAACTGGATCCAGGCATTACGGAACGATCCCAACGAAATCTTCCGAGCATCACGCGATGCCGAACGGATGACCCAGTACGTCTTGGAAATCGATATTACCCGTGAGCGAACCATGCAAGAGGATCCCGCATTCAAACCCAAACCCAATCCACAAACTGTTCTTGAAGAAGGAGTCTTCGCCATGGAAAAGAATCCACCCGCAAATACAAATCCTGAAGCCACACCTTTACAACCACCGCCAGTCACTAAACACGCCAGAACCGGTGAACCGATCTATGACCTGGCATCTGTGCCCGAAGGAGTGAAGCTTCTCGCCAAAGAACAATTCGGCCAGCGGGTCGAACTCTATACACCGCGTGAAAACGGTGGGCCGTACAAAGGAGAGATCGTGAACACACCGACCCATCTGCTGCAAGAGGTCGGGCCGCGTGCCGTGGTCATCCACGACAAGTCGCATGTGCAACTGGCCTCCAAAACCCTTGCATTGCGGGATCAGGAGCATCGGCTCAACAACACCGATGTTCAGATCCACTACAACGGCAAAGAAGGCAAGGCCTATCCGCTGGATCGGCAGAAAGACACTCTGGATCGGGCCATGGGTTCACTCAAGAAGTCGGCCAACGAACTCGGTTACAGCAAGGACTTCATGGCACAACTGGATACCGCCCAGGCCAAAACCATTGAGCGGTTGCGTGCGCTCCGACAGGCCCCTGCAGCGCTCAAAGCCGCCACACCTGAAGCACAAGAAACTGTTAAACCAGCAAGGAGTCGCAAATGAGCATCCACGAAGAAACCTTGATCCATCAGGTCGAAGGGTCTGAATACGTGCCATATCCATTTGACATCAGTCCCGAAGAAATCGCTACGGCATTTGATGAAACCGCCATGAGTGAAGCCGATGTCCTGCAATCCATCGTCGATGCCATGAACGAGACTATCTGAATCTTAGGAGACCGCCATGCCGGATCAGGACACACCACCACGTGTCAATGACAACGAAATTGAAGCCTCAATCCGGGCCAACCGCTACGCCAGATCGGTGCTGGATCCGGCAAACTCACCAGAGTTAGTGCGCAAGCGCTATCTGGCAGAAGCCGGTCAATACTTCTTCCGGGATCGCAATAACGCACTTGCCTTTGAGGACAAAGGTCCAAGAATAGCGACCCTGACTGAAGATCCGGTGGTGGTTGCATCCATGGTTGAACTGGCTGTTGCCAAAGGCTGGAAGGAACTTAAAGTCACCGGCTCGGAATCCTTCCGTCGATCCGTCTGGCTGGAAGCTGAGAAACGGGGCATGGCTATTCGAGGATATGAGCCCAAACCGCAGGATGAATTACTGTTGCAGGAAATGAAGGCGCAGTCTCCAAGAACAGTCTCGGTCCATCAGCTCGGACCGGCTCGAGCCAGAACATTTACAGAGCAAACACAGGACGAAGCCCTCAGGATCTATCCGGAGCTTCAGAAGGCGTATGCAGGTCGCGCCTCAATCTATCAGTGGATCGACGCCAATATCCCTGATCCGCAAAAGCAGATTGAACTTCGCGCTGAAATTGATCGCGGCATGGCCGAACGCCTAACGAAAGGTGAAATCCCCAGTGTGGTTGTGCTACCGGAGCCGAAAGTTCTCGCGCCAGGGCAGGTCAATGCCATCCATAAGCAGGCAATCGTCATGGGCGCAGTCGCAAAGGCCAGAGGGCAGTCGCCAAAATCGGTCAGGATCGTGATTGCGGCAGCGGAACGCTTTGGACGGTATCTGTCAGAAAAAGGCGTATGGATACCGGAACCAATGATTTATGACCGGTATGCACCACCCAGAACCAATCCATCGCTGACGCGAGATGAATCCGGGAAACCGAAAATCCGTCGGCAACAGAAAATCCAGGTGAGGAGGTAACTGGTGGTAGGCAATGCATCAGGATCAGTGACTGTCCGGTTGGGTGCCTTGCGTGAGCCTTTGGCGATCTATTGTGCAGCTTCTGGAGCCAGTGCCAGTGAAGCAATTCGTGAGCTACTCGGTAAGTCGTTGCTAGATCTATCAGCGTCTGATAACTCTATTCATATTGACGTTGAATCCGTGCCTCGGGTTCGCCTTGAGCTACGCCTGACCCCAGGAGAGCGCGCAGCTATTGAGGATAGGTGCGTCAAAGAGGGCTTCACATCTGCCAACCGTTGGATTGTGTCATTGATTCGTTCAAATCTTCAGAAAGAACCAGAGTTCGGAGAAACAGGGCTTGATACACTTTACGAATCCAACCGGTTGCTGGCACCTCTGGCGAGAAACCTCAATCAGCTGACGCGCGATGTGCGACAGCTAGGGATACAGGTTCCACCTTACCGTTTCCGTATTCTGGAACATCTGCAGACAGCGCTCACCGCGCATATCAAGGTTGTTGCTATAGTCATCAGCAGAAACGTAGGTCGCTGGCGCTCTGAGTAGGGCATCGCCATGAGTAACGAGGATGACATCAGGCGCTGGGCAGAGAAACTGTTCTACCCAGTATCACTGAAAGGCAAAGTCCCCAGAAAGGACACTACCAGCAAGAAGCTGGGTGCTACGGCGGCAAAGGCCTTTTCCAGCCATGCGAGAATGCGAGCCCAGATCTCACGCACCACACGGCGTAGTCCGGAAGTGATGGTCAAGATCACCAACCGGCTGGGGGCGGGGAAGGGGATGGCCGCTATTCGTAATCATCTCACCTACATCACCCGCAACGGAAAACTCGACCTTGAAACCGATACTGGTGAACGCCTCACCGATAAGGAATCAATTGCCGATTATGCCCATGAACTGAAATATCAGGTTCGTGGCCGTTCTGTACCGGAAGTCAGCAATAGACGGGAAGCCTTCAATATAATTCTGTCGATGCCTGCCGGAACACCCCCCGACAAAGTACGTGAAGCTGCCAGAGCATTTCTGGGGGAAGAATTCGGTGGCCAACACCGTTACTGCTTTACCCTACATACCGATACCGACAAGCCGCATGTACACGCCTGTATCCAGGCAACACCGATCCGGAAGGGCAAACGCCTTAACCCACGCAAGGCAGATCTACAGCGTTGGCGCGAGGGTTTTGCCGAGCAGCTCAGATGCATCGGCATTGATGCCAATGCCACGCCACGAAAAACGCGCGGGGTTTCCGGCAAATCAACCAGTCAGCCAGGTCACCATGCACGGAAGAAGCAGACGATCCTGTTCCGAGTAACGGAACAACCCGTGGAATGGCCTAGGGTTTATAAGAGCGCGCTCGATGCCTGGCAGAGGCTGGCAAGATCCATGAAACAGTCCGTATCGGTAACGGATCAAGACGAAGCTATCAGGATCGAACGATTCATATTCGGACGGGGGCCTGAAACCCCAAAGAAGCGTTAACGTTCTGCTCTCAGCGGCTCAAGCAGGTATGAGAGCCCATTGTGGTCAATCTCATGCATGAGCTGTAAAAGCCGGCCGATCTCGCCGGAGGGGAATCCTTCACGGGCGAACCAGTTCAGATAATTGCCAGGCAGATCTGCAATCACCGTCCCCTGGTGCTTGCCAAAGGGCATTTCACGTGAAATTAGCAAGTGGAGGTCGTCAGGGCGCATGAGAGCGAATTGTGCCCATAGGGTGATTGCTCAGCAAGCAATGAGGGTTCGTGCTAATCCCGACTAAAGCTGAAGCTTTTGTATCAATACAAAGCGATAATCGATCAGCGTCATGACAGCTTCTCGCCAAAGCAGACTTTAAGGTAGCTATACGCAGTGGTCTGCTACCGACCCAAAGCCGCCATTGCCGCCACAACACATTGAAGCCCAAACGCTCTTTACTGTTAATGTCTTAGGCGACGCCAGCAGAAGCAGTAGACATTGAGTTGTTGTCGCCCAGAATCTGGCCTTGTTAGGGCATCAATAGCTTTGAGGGCTCGGAGACAGCGACGTTCGGATCTGCCACGTCGATGATGTCGAATGAGATTGGTTTTGCGCCGCTGCCTGAAGTGCCTGGATCGGCTCTGACAGCTGCTGTCTGCGTACCGATTTCGCCACCGATCACTGTAATTTGATCGCCACCAGTCAGGCGGATGCCGTCCAAGCCTGAAACCCTAATGTGAAAGGTTCGGGTCTGATCGCTTGTATTCATTATTTGTAGGCGATAAATATTTTCGATTGAGCCGTCGTCTACCTCGCGATAAAGCACATTGCGATCTTTCAGGATATTGACCTTCAAGGGAACCCGTGTAGCTAGAGACCAAGCGGTGGCGGCAGTAAGAGTAACTAAGATTGCAGTGTAGATTAGTACTCGTGGCCGAGCAGCTCGACGCAAGATCTCCATTGGCGTATAGCGCTTGTTCACAGCGTTTTCTGTTGAATAACGAATCAGTCCGCGCGGGTAATTCATTTTGTCCATCACCTGGTCACAGGCATCGATACAGGCGGCACATCCAATGCATTCATTTTGCAGGCCATTACGGATATCAATCCCGGTGGGGCAGACCTGGACACAAATGCTGCAGTCAACACAATCGCCAAGGCCTTGAGTTTGCGGGTCACTCCCTTTAGAGCGTGCACCACGAGTTTCTCCTCGCACGCTATCGTAGGCAATAATTAGCGTATCCGGGTCGAGCATTGCAAACTGAAATCGGGCGTAAGGACATATTTGCCGGCACATCTGTTCGCGCAAGAACCCAGCGTTGCCATAGGTGGCAACGGCGTAGAACACAACCCAAAATCCAGACCAAGCCCCGAGCGACAGGGTCAGCAGATCGTTAAACAGCTCACGTATCGGCATAAAGTAGCCGACGAAAGTGATCCCGGTCCAAAGCGAGAGAGCTATCCAGGATGCATGCTTGGCAATTTTGATTGCCAGCTTTCGTGCTGTCCACGGTGCTGCATCGAGTTTCATGCGATGAGATCGATCGCCCTCAATGACTTTCTCGAACCACATAAATATTTCCGTGTACACGGTTTGCGGACAGGCATATCCACACCAAATACGCCCCGCGACCGCAGTAAACAAAAAAAGCGTTAGAGCCCCCAGAATCATTAAAAACACGAGGTAGATCGTGTCTTGCGGCCAAAGCACAAGATCGAATAGATAGAACTTACGTTTATCGAGATCAAACAATATGGCTTGTCGGCCATTCCAGGTTACCCAGCACAAACCGTAAAAGACCAGCTGAGTTAACCAAACGCATCCCCATCGCCAGCGTGTATAGAACCCCTTAATTGAACGCGGATAGACCTTGGAGTCTGGATCGGAGATTGGGGTGATCTTGATGACTTCTCTATTTGAAGACGGCTTTGGCATCATTTTGAGTATCGTCTATTGGGTCGGCCTGCGCCGTTCTCTGATGTAAGATGTATATAAAATACATCTTTATCCTAGCAGAGCCCCGCCCTATAAGCAACATACAAAATATATCTTATAATCAGGCATGCGCCTTACTACCTTTTCTGACTATAGCTTGCGCGTCCTGATGTATCTGGGCGCACAACCAGAACGCCTTGTAACGATCAGCGAGATCGCTGCAGGGCATGGAATTTCTGAAAGCCACTTGATGAAAGTCGTGCATCACCTTGGTCAATGCGGTTTGATCGAAACAATTCGGGGCAAAGGCGGTGGCTTGCGCTTGGCAAGTGCACCGCAAGACATTGTGCTGGGTGATGTAATCCGCAATACCGAAAGTGATTTCACGCTCGTTGAATGCTTTGGCACCAATGCAACCTGCCGCATTCAGGGGGCATGCCAATTAAATACCATACTCAGAGAAGCTTTAAATGCGATGTTTTTGGCACTGGATGGTTACACGCTTGCCGATCTATTGATGAATCCTCAAGGACTCATTCCGGCGAGTTCTTACCCAGAAACAGAAAGCCAGACAACAGCCTGACTTTCTGTCAGCCACAGCGTTAAGAACTGCTGAAATAGCTCAATGGCCAAAAAAATTCCCCTGCACCCAAAGCATCCAGAACGCATTTGCTGGGGCTGCGACAAATACTGCTCAGTTGACGACCTGCGATGTGGAAACGGTTCAGATCGGACTCAACATCCTATTGAGTTGCTGGGGGACGACTGGTACGAACATGGCGACTGGGGTATTGAGGATTCAACAAGTACCGACGCATCGAAAAAGAGCTAACTAAAATGGATCTGGCGCTCTTGGTTAATCACACCTACTCAATCGAGCTCTGTTCTGGCGAGAAAAGAATATGGAGATATTTAGGGGAAGGTGCCGGAGGAAAAGTGTGGTGGTCTGATTGCACCACGGGCACTATCTTCAATGAAGACTCGATTCTCTATGCTTGGACGGTAACCGACCATCTCAGAATTGATCTAACCCAAAACAAGGGTCCTCAAAATGTCGATTGAAATTAGTGAGCGTCTGTTGGACGACCTACCCGATGCACTGGTGGTGTCAGATCTTCGAGGTGTGATTCAGGTCTGGAACCGTCGTGCCGAGGTGATATTTGGTTTATCTAAAGATAGAGCGTTGGGGAGTAGTCTAGACATCATCATTCCTGAACATCTCAGGAATGCCCATTGGGTAGGGTTTCATCGTGCCATTGAGGCAGGCGCTGTCAAACATGGAGACAGCGCTGTGCGTACCAAAGCTATGCTCGGAGACGGATCGACAGCTTTGATGGATATAAGTTTTTCCTTAGCGCATAACGAGGGCGGTGAATTGATTGGCGTCATCGCCCTGGCTAGGCTTACTTCTTGACTAAGTTGACCGGAAGTCTCTCTAATAGCTTTAGGGAGTGATCGTCAAGGTCGGCTTGTGGCCGGGAGCCGACTATCGGTCTGAGATGGCATGATGTCCGCTTTGTCCGCCGAATAGCGGATTACCCGACATTCTCACTAGGTTTTGTATCAATACAAAAGATCTGCCCGTTCCAACCATCTGTAAGACAAACACCGGCGGCAAGCCTATCCTGCCATAGATAATTAAATCCGACTGTTTTGATGGGTTTTGTATCAATACAAAAGATTCTTCAGTCATCATCTTCCGGATCAGTGTTCTCGATTTCGTCTATGAGGTCTGCTGCTGCATCAGGACAGATTGATGACCAGTCTACATTCTCGTTAAAAAGGCTCAATAGATCTTCAGCTCGGCGAAAGTATTCCCATTGTTCAGGAATCGGAAGATCGCTATAAAAGCCTATGGTCGGATATGACCCTAAATCATGATCGTGCCATTGGACGCCAATCTCCCACCCTTCCGGCGTGGGGCCAAGAATTGCCTTGATATACCTGATAGCCGATTGATTGCAGTGAATCTTTACAAATTAATGTTTTTTGAATATTTGCGATTTGCCGTTTGATAAAACCAAAAGTGAGTCATATGGCATGGGATTAGGTCCTTCCATCCCTGGTGAGCCTTGCACCATTCCCGGAACGGAAAGCCCAACGGCAGTCGGATTCTCTTTTAGAAGTTGCTTGATGTCATCCGCTGGTACATGCCCTTCAATCGTATATTTGCCGATTTTTGCTGTGTGGCAGGAGCCGTATCTATGCGGCATTCCTAGCTTTTCGCGGAACTTCGAAGGATCGTCAACGAGATGTACTCGTACATTGAATCCGTTCTTGCGCATATGTGCATCCCAGTCCTTGCAGCAAGGACATGTAGCAGTTTCATAAACATCAACTACAGGAAGCGATTCGCTATATGCGGAGACGCTCAGCAGGCCAAACAACACAAGTGCAGTAAGTTTAGTTTTTTTCACGGGATTGCCTTTCAATACCAGACACGGACACCTGCAAGAAAAGACGTTTGCTGGCTAGAAATGCCATCAAGGGAATTCATGGTTCTAGTTTGGCCGTAGGTGTTAATCCATTGAACCCCGATGTATGGTGCAAATTGCCTGGTTATTTCGTAACGCAGTCGTAGGCCCAGGCTCGAGGAATTAAGGCCGCTCCCATAGTAAGGATCTTCCTGTTTACCGTAGGCATAGACTTCAAAACGAGGCTGGGCGACGATCCGTTGAGTCAGATACATGTCGTAACTGCCTTCCACGCGGGCTGATGTCCGACCCTGGGTAGATACATATCCTTCCGCATCAAGATGGAACCAATAGGGTGCTAAGCCTTGGAAACCGAAAGCCAGCCATGTGGTGTTGGGAACAAGCCCCATGTCCTGACGCACACCAAGCTGCGTGTCCCAGTAAGGTGTGATTGCGTGTGCCCAAAGCGCCTCGGTGCGGGTCTCATCGAATACGCCATTGGAATAATCACCTTCAGCTTTGATGGAGAGGCGATTGATATCTGATCCAAACCATGCCTGGCCTTCAAAGCCCGTATAGGGTGACTCTTTGGAAAACCCACGTTCCAGACGCTCAATCCAGATACGACCGAACTTCTGCTCATCTGCAAGTTTTAGTTCGCGCTCGCCTGGTAAAGCATAGGGGCCGCTATCAAGCGTAAATCCACCGGAATAGGCGTTAGGGTCTCGAGCATCAGCTGGTGCACTGCCGCCTTGCATAGACATTGTACTGTGATCCATGTCAGTGGAGGCACCGAAGGCAAAGCTCGAAATCAAAGCGCCGACAGCAATGCCTATTGAAATCAGTTGGTATTTTTTCATGATACGACAACCTCACGGAACATGCCGCCATCCATGTGCATCGCCAAGTGGCAATGCCAAGCCCAACGCCCTAAAGCGTCCGCCGTTACGAGATAACTGATTCTTTGCGCTGGTTGAACAGCAATGGTGTGTTTTCTGACCTGGAATTGGCCATCTGGCGTTTCAAGTTCACTCCATAGGCCATGCATGTGCATCGGGTGGGTCATCATAGAGTCGTTATGGAGAATGACACGAACGCGTTCACCATACTTCAGGCTGACAGGCGTACTGCCACCAAATGAAACGCCATCCATTGACCACATGTAACGCTCCATGTTTCCAGTGAGATGAAACTCCAGTTCACGGGTTGGTAGTCGTTTATCGAGCGGCCCTCCGATAGTTTTCAGGTCTGCAAGTGTGAGTACCTTGCGACCGTTGCCTCTGAGTCCTACACCTGGATCATCCAGGTTGGTTCTTGGCATATCGACGCGCATATCGGTCGAGACGCCATACTCGGTACGTGCATGCCTGACAGTGGTGGATGGCTTTGCCAGTGGGTTTGTATGATCAGCATGATTCATCCCGCCATGCATGGAATGATCCGTTTTCATGGATTCATGACCGGCATGCTCACTAGCGGTTGCTGGAGGAGCGCCATGGCCTTCGTGGCTCATTGAGCCCATCATGTCACCCATCGATAACCACTGGATTTTATCCACTTCCGGCACCGGGGCTTCTAATCCATTTTGGGTGGCCAGTGTGCCCCGTGCGTACCCGGTTCGGTCCATGGATTGGGCAAATACTGTGTATGCGTCGTTCTTGGGTGTAACTATTACATCATAGGTTTCACCGGGGCCAAACCTGAACTCGTCTACCGTAACGGGATGGACGTCAACGCCATCGGTTTGTACCACGGTGAGTTTCAGACCAGGTATGCGGACATCGTAAAAGGTGTTTCCTGCTCCATTGATAAAACGCAAACGAACACGTTCACCAGGGGTAAATAGCCCCGTCCAGTTACCGGCAGGAGTGGTGCCATTCATCAGATAGGTCAGGGTTTCAGCAGAAAGATCGGATAGATCGGTTGGGCTCATGCGCATCTCGTTCCACATGGCTCGCTTCTCATAGGCTGATTTCAGACCATCGTTAGCCACATCACGGAAAAAGTCGATAACGGTTGGCTTGTTGTAGTTGTAATAGCCGCTCTCAGACTTTAACTTAGCGTAGATCCGCATTGGATCTTCATCAGTCCAGTCGGAAAGCTGCACCACATAATCGCGCTGGGCTTTAATCCGCTCGCCATTTCTGGGAACAACTTTAATCGCACCGTACATGCCGGTTTGCTCTTGCATTCCCGAATGGGAGTGATACCAATAGGTTCCAGTCTGTTCGAGTTTGAATTTGTAGGTGAATATCTCCCCGGGAGGGATGCCCCGGAAGCTGATGCCAGGAACGCCATCCATCTGGAATGGGAGAATAATCCCGTGCCAATGTATGGAGGTGTCTTCTGAAAGATCGTTTTTGACATGAATCGTCACCTCATCGCCTTCCCGAAACTGGAGGGTAGGTGCTGGGATCATGCCGTTAATGACTGTCGCTATGCGTGGTGACCCGGTAAAATTGACCATGGCTTCTGATATGGTCAGATGAAATTCGGTACCAGTAAGTACCGGAGCAATCCCAGTAGCAGTAACCTGATTTACAGTGCCGAACATGCCAGACATAGCACTCGCAAGCGGGGTTAGCGTTGCCAGAACCCCCCCTGAAACTAACCCCTGCACAAATCTGCGGCGGCTAATCAATTTTTTTGCTGAAAATGGCGCGGGTTGTCGCATAAAAATTGCCTCTAATAGACTGAAATTATTTAGATCTCATTGTGCACGCACGATTCTGTCCTGATGCTGATGCTTAGATTACATCTTTGTAATCTTGGCCTGAGGTGCTTTAGCCGTGGCAAACTACAAAAAAATTAGGGGTTTAGCGTGAAAATTCTGATTGTCGAAGATGAACTTAAAACTGGCGACTATCTACGGCAGGGGTTAACCGAGGCCGGGTTTACAGTTGACCTAACCAGAGATGGCGCTGATGGCTTGCATCAGGCAATCAGTGAAGACTACGACCTTATAATTCTGGATGTCATGCTACCCAAGCTGAATGGCTGGCAAGTTCTGGAAATGCTACGCAAGGCAGACAAAGAGACGCCCGTACTATTCCTTACGGCGCGTGACGAGGTGGGGGACCGTGTCAAAGGTCTTGAGCTAGGTGCGGACGATTACCTAGTCAAACCATTCGCATTCTCTGAGTTGCTGGCTAGAATCCGGACGATCCTTCGTAGAGGCAAATCCAATTCTGAAGTTACTTACCTACAGATTTCAGATCTGGAACTGGATATGCTGCGCAGGCGTGCACAGCGCGGTGGTCAAAAAATAGAGTTAACAGCAAAGGAATTTTCTTTGCTGGAACTTCTTATGCGGCGTAAGGGGGAAGTGTTGTCTAGATCCCTTATTGCGTCTCAGGTATGGGATATGAACTTCGACAGCGATACTAATGTGATCGAAGTCGCCATGAGACGTTTGCGTAACAAGGTTGATGATCCATTTCCGACCAAACTCATCAAGACTGTTCGTGGAATGGGTTATGTGCTTGAAGAGCCCGTCTCAGCATGAAAAAAACGCTATCACTGACATCACGGCTGACTTTGTTGTTCGGTCTGATTTTGACATGTGTGTTAGCGGCGCTTGGCTTTTATATATTCGGTGCCATGCGCTCACACTTTGTCGAACAGGATCAAGGGGTGTTAAAAAACCATGCTGAAGAAATCAGAGAAATTCTGGAACATACGGGTAATTATCCGATTACACCTGCAGTAAAAGATCGCTTGGATCATACGATGTCCCGACATGACATCGATTTCGAGATTATTGGTAAGCGAGGTGAAGTTTTATATCGTAACGAGGCGAGGGCGATCCCCGAAGCTACGATTCGAGAGATGGTCGGGCACGATCATACCGATAGTGTCGAATGGCACACTGGGACGAACCACTTTCGTTCAATGTTGCTGGATGGTGAACAATTCGATGTGATTGTCTCGGTTTCAACGGGTCACCATGAAGAGTTTCTGGAGAGTTTCGGTAAGCGTTTGCTTGGTGTCTTGTCCCTGATATTTCTGATTACCTGGGGTTTGAGCTGGTTTGCAGTACGAAAAGGTCTGGCACCGCTGAAGATGATTAAAGACCGTGCTGCTTCCGTAACACTATCGAATCTGAATAAAGTGATTCCGGTAGAGCAGGTTCCTGTAGAGCTCGTCCCTCTTGTTGCTGAATTAAACAACATGATGAGTCGTCTGGAGGAGTCATTCCGAAGGCTGGTCGCATTTTCTTCCGATCTGGCACATGAGATGCGCACGCCTGTTAGCAATTTGTTGACACAGATTCAGGTTGTTTTGGCGCAAAACCGCGAAGCTGAAGATTACCGTGACGTTTTGGCATCCAGTTCTGAGGAGTGCGAGCGACTGTCACGAATGATTTCAGAAATGCTCTTTCTAGCAAAGGCAGAGAATGGGAGCATATTGCCGTCCGTAGAGCGGGTTGACCTTGCCGAGCAGGTTGGGCAAACCCTAGAGTATTTTGAGGCACTAGCTGACTCTAAGGGAATAACCTTGACTAGTACGGGCAATGCAAATCTTGAGTGTGACCGATCCATGCTGAGGCGCGCATTAAGTAATCTGGTCTCAAATGCGATTCGTTATGGCGCGCCGAACTCAGTGATTGAGACTTCGATTGATTCTGGCCACTCATGGATCGATGTCTCAGTGAGAAACTGTGGTCAGGATATTTCTGAAGAGCATTTGAGTCATATTTTTGATCGTTTTTACCGTGCTAATGCTGCCCGAAGTCATGAGGAGCACGATGGGCTAGGTCTGGGTCTTGCAATAACGCGGGCTATCATGTCCGCGCATGGCGGTCATGTAGCAGTCGAGTCAAGAAATGGTTATACGACCTTCACGCTGAGATTCCCATCCGAGCAGCCTCGAATCTGACATATCTGTAATCTACCAGTCAGCTCCTTGTCATTGCTGGTTGCTTATTATGATTCTGTGAATGATTCATTCACCCTTCATATTAATCAAAGGAGTTGGCAATGAAATCGACGAATAAAATCGCAATCGCTGTTATTGGTCTGGCAATGGCTGCCAGCCCTTTGACGTATGCTCAAACGGCTACAAACACTGATCACAGTCATGATCACTCCGCGCCAGCAAGTAAATCCGAGGTTAAAAAGCCTTCAAAAGCGCATGGATCTGATCATGGGAAGTGTACTGATAAATCCTCTGCGAGCAATTGTAAAGATCACGGCAGTATGAGTGATGAACAGCATCAGAAAATGATGCAACAGCACATGGATGATCATCAAAACATGATGAAACAGCCGATGGGTGATCAGCAAAAAATGCAAAAAAGCCAGTAATTCTCTAGGTGGGTGAAGTGATGAACGTATTGAACATTGAGGTACACACAGATCCAGTGTGCCGTATGCAAGTTGATGAGAAATTCGGAGTTCACTTCATCCATCGTGGGATCACACATTGGTTTTGCTCGACACAATGCCTTGAAAGTTTTCAGGAAAATCCTGATCTCTATGCTGGGTTGCACCATATTCAGAATGCGCCTCCTGTCATCAAAAGTAGACGTGTTGCTATCACTAGTGAGTATGAAGGTGCACAGGAGATATTCATGAACATTGTGGGTCATGACATGGGTGTCATATATTGTGGGCTTGATAGTGTCTACTTATGCGTCGAATATGACTTAAGACAGCTCACATGGAAACAGGTTGAACATCAGGCTTTACTCGCAGGAATAGAGTTCCCTGGTGTCCTTTCGGCAATACGTAGGGGAATCTGGCGTTTTACCGAGCGCAATGAATTAAAAAATCTTGCCCACTGGTCCGACGCATCTTGCTGTAATCATCCGCCTGGTGGGGCGAAGTAAGGAGAGGTGACGTGGAACACAAGCCCTTTATAAGATCAAAATCAGGCCTAGTATTTTTAGTCTTCGCTGGAATTGCGGGTTATTTTTTATTTACTGAGCACAAGGAACATGCTTATGCATTCCTGCCGTTTTTGTTCCTACTGGCCTGCCCGATAATGCACTTGTTTATGCATGGCAATCACTCCCACGAAGATCATTCCAAGAACAACGAAAGCCAGGGGGGTTAAAGATGGTGCATGATTCGAATGCTTATGGACTGTGGGGGTTGGTAATTCTGAACTCAGCAGTCTTCATTATGTTTGCCTTTAGTTTTTTCAAGCCAGCAAATTCAAGAGACTGGCGAACATTCGGCACTTACTCTGCATTTGTAGTTGCATTATTCGCTGAAATGTATGGCTTCCCGCTCACCATTTATGCTTTGTCTGGATGGTTGCAGACCAGATATCCCAATCTTGACCTGATGTCACATAACTCAGGCCACCTGTGGTCTACTATTTTCGGGGAGCAGGGTGATCCACATTTCGGTGTGATGCATATCATTAGCTTTGCACTCCTAGCAGGTGGGTTCTATCTCCTATCAAGCGCATGGCATGTCTTATATCGTGCGCAAAGATCAAATCGCTTTGCGACTACGGGTCCGTATTCCCGTATTTGCCATCCTCAATACGTTGGATTTGTTCTCATCATGTTGGGCTTTTTATTCCAGTGGCCTACAATATTGACGGTTGCCATGTTCCCGATTCTCGTTGTCATGTACGCACGCCTTGGCAAGCAAGAGGAGGTGGAGATGGTTGCTAGATTCGGTCAGCCGTATCAAGACTATCTAAACTCAACACCCAAGTTTATTCCTAAGTTTTAGGCGGTGAATGACCTGGACTGCTGAAAATGGATTCTCCTAGCAACGGCATCTTCCTCCTTTGGATCATTATGGCATTAGGATTGCTCTTGGTTCCCTATAGGAAAGTGACTGCCGAGGAATATAGTCGGATTGCGTTTATCGTATTCGTTCTTACATCTGTCGCTACCATCAGATTTCATACGCCGATTAACATAGATTCATCCACAAGTCCTGAACATAAAGTCCTTCTATCATTAGCGCAATTCGGAATTTTGACGCTGTCTGCAAAAACGTGGTTTGCCCTGAACTATTACAAATTTAGCAGTCATGTTAGGTATCTGATTAACGTCGTTCTATTCTCTTCGCTATTTGTTTACATTGCGGGGGCTTATTGGCTTTACAACAATCTGCCTGCATTGCAAATATTTTTATATCCGCTAGCAAGCCTGGCCATATCGTTAACCGCTGAGCTCATTGAACATCAATGGGCAAACCAAGAGTCTACTTAGATTTTTACTTACCGAAATACCGCTGCAACTCATTAATGGAGCAAGGAAATGAAAAAAATACTGACCGGATTGATGTTGCTGGCAACATTGACGTTGACGGGCTGCGGATACAACCAGATACAGTCTCAAGACGAGCAAATTACGTCCAGTTGGGCCGAAGTACTCAATCAGTACCAACGTCGAGCAGATCTGATTCCGAATCTTGTAAGCACCGTTAAGGGTGAAGCAAAATTCGAGCAGGACACGTTAACGAAAGTGGTTGATGCAAGAGCCAAAGCTACTTCGATTCAAGCCACACCAGAGTTGATAAACAACCCAGTAGCCTTTCAGAAATTCCAGCAGGCACAGGGTCAATTAACATCAGCGCTTTCAAGGTTGCTGGTTGTATCTGAGAACTATCCATCCCTACGAGCTAATCAGGGTTTTAGAGATCTACAAGCCCAGCTAGAAGGGACTGAGAACCGTATCACGGTGGCGCGCAATCGATACATTCAATCTGTACAGGCGTACAACGTTACGATTCGCTCTTTTCCTTCGAATTTGACCGCCATGCTCTTCGGTTACAAACCCAAGGCGAACTTTACAGTTGAGAACGAAAAAGAAATTTCAAAGCCGCCTAGTGTTACATTTGATACGCCAGCTTCGAAGTAGTCTTTATGTTTGAATTCCAATTCAGTCAGATTAAAACAATTCGGTTCCTGGCATTCATACCAATATTGATCGCGCTGTGCCTGCCGCAATTCTCGCAGGCGCAGCAAGCTGTCCCAGTCTTATCTGCCAGAGTGATTGACCAGACGGGTACGCTGTCATCTAGCCAAGTCGCTTCACTGGATCAGGTTTTAAGCACTTTCGAGAAACGTAAAGGCAGTCAGTTAGCGGTTCTGATTGTACCGACGACGGCGCCAGAGTCTATTGAGCAATTCGGGATTCGTGTTGCTGATCAGTGGAAGTTGGGCCGTAAGAAGGTTGATGACGGCACTGTATTAATAATCGCTAAGGCGGATCGGACCCTCCGCATAGAGGTTGGATATGGCCTGGAAGGGGCTTTAACTGATGCCACCAGCAAGCGCATCATTGATGACATTATCGTTCCGAGATTTAAACAGAAAGACTTTTATGGTGGCGTCTCGGCAGGCGTTCAATCAATCATTGCTGTTATAGATGGTGAGACATTGCCTTCAACAGCAAAAAGCGATCAGATAACTGAAGACGATGTGTATCAAGTTGCGCCTGCGGTTTTTATCGCCGCGCTCATACTTGGCGGCCTCATGAGATCAATTCTTGGTCGAATGAAAGGCGCTCTGGTAACTGGCGGTTTTATTGCGCTAGTTGCGTGGTTTGTTCTAGGTGCCATTTCAATGGCACTTCTCGCTGGGTCCCTTGCTTTCATCGTTGCCTTGTCAGGCATTGGTATTGGTGGACGCGGGATTGGTGGTGGCAGAGGTGGCGGTGGAGGCTTTAGGGGTGGTGGCGGCGGTTTTGGCGGTGGTGGTGCCTCAGGAAGATGGTGATGCATGGGATCTTGCAGATCCATGCTGTTGAGCCCGGATTATTGAATTTAACTAACAGAAAAGATCAACCATGAATAACCCGGAACATGAACAGCATCCTCATGTTGAAAACACAGATGGTTCTCAGTTCAAAGACCCTGTCTGTGGAATGACTGTTGCGCCGCCTGGAAAAGGGCATGTGCTACATAATGATCACGACTACTTTTTTTGTAGTGAAAAGTGCTTACATAAATTTGAAGCAGACCCTTCGCAATACGACGGTACAACGCCGCAAACGATACAGCCAGTTGTTGAAGGTGCGATTTATACCTGTCCGATGCATCCAGAGATTCGACAGAATGGCCCTGGAGTTTGCCCAAAATGCGGCATGGCACTTGAGCCTGAGTTGCCATCGCTAGATGACGAAGAAAATCCAGAGTTAAAAGATTTCAAGCAACGTTTCTGGTGGACATTGCCATTGACAATAGTTGTGACAGTACTAGCAATGTTCGGTCATAAACTTGGCTTGATGAGCATGGCTATGCAAACTTGGGTTGAGTTTGTGCTGTCTGTTCCAATTACTCTTTGGGCTGGTTGGCCTTTCTTTGAGCGCGGATTTCAGTCGGTGATTAACCGAAGCCCCAATATGTGGACGCTTATTGGTCTTGGGACAGGCGCAGCATTCCTCTATAGCGTTGTTGCAACCTTCGCTCCACAGGTATTCCCGGAATCATTCTTTGCAATGGGTCGCGTGTCTGTTTATTTCGAAGCTGTGGCTGTCATCATTTCATTGACCCTGCTAGGTCAGGTTATGGAGCTCAAGGCTCGTTCTCAGACCTCGGCTGCAATCAAATCGTTACTAGGGCTTTCACCAAAAACAGCCCGAAGAATAGGTTCTGATGGTGTCGAAGAGGATATTCCACTTTCCAATGTTCATGTGGGTGACAAGCTCCGAATACGCCCTGGAGAGAAAATCCCCGTTGATGGTGTTGTTCTGGAAGGTGAGAGTGCTTTAGACGAATCAATGCTGACCGGGGAGCCGTTACCAGTTTCCAAACGACCTGGTGACAAGGTTATTGGCGCAACCATGAATACGTCAGGAAGTCTGGTGATGCGGTCAGAAAGAATCGGTTCTGCAACGGTTCTGGCTCAAATCATCCAGATGGTCGCTCAAGCGCAACGGTCTCGGGCTCCTATGCAGAGAATGGCCGATATTGTAGCGGGCTATTTTGTGGTGACTGTTGTTCTTATATCTTTACTGACTTTTGTGGTCTGGGGGCTTTTCGGGCCGCAGCCTAGCTGGGTTTATGCGCTGATCAATGCTGTAGCTGTGTTGATTATTGCGTGTCCATGCGCACTAGGGTTAGCTACACCTATGTCGATCATGGTGGCGACTGGCAGGGCTGCTACCCAAGGGATTCTCTTTAGAGATGCTGCCGCCATTGAAAACCTAAGAAAGGTTAATGCCCTGATTGTTGATAAGACAGGGACGCTGACCGAAGGGAAGCCAGCCTTTAATAAAGCGATTGGAATAGGCGAATTCTCTGATGGTGAAGTGTTAAGGCTTGCTGCTAGCCTTGATCAGGGAAGTGAGCATCCGTTGGCAGAGGCCATTGTGCGTGCAGCACGAGAGCAGGGGGTGTCTTTGTTGGCACCTGAAGAATTCGAATCAAGCTCTGGAATCGGCGTTCGAGGTAAGGTCGATGGAAAGTCTCTGAGTCTTGGAAATACAACATTAATGACTCAGGTGGGTGTTTCCGTCGAAGCGCTCAGAAATGAAGCTGAGCAATTGCGTTCGGAAGGTGCAAGTGTTTTCTACTTGGCAGTTGATGGCCAATTTGCAGGTTTGTTAGCTGTTGCTGACCCCATAAAGACAACTACGCCAGAGGCCCTTAAAACTCTGGCTGAATCAGGTATCAAAGTTGTTATGGCAACTGGGGATGGTTTAACCACGGCCAAATCAGTAGGTGCCAAACTAGGCATTTCTGAGGTTTATGGCGAGGTTAAGCCGCAGGACAAACTCAACCTGGTTGAGTCCTTGCAGAAGCAGGGGTATGTGGTTGCGATGGCCGGTGACGGGATCAATGATGCGCCAGCACTAGCCAAGGCAGACGTTGGCATTGCTATGGGGACAGGTACAGATGTGGCGATGAATAGTGCACAACTGACCCTTGTTAAAGGCGATCTTCGTGGCATTTCTGTAGCCCGTGAGATATCTGTTGGTACCGTCCGGAACATGAAGCAGAACCTTATGTTTGCATTCTTGTACAACGCCCTTGGAATCCCTATCGCTGCCGGAGCCTTTTACCCGCTGACTGGTTGGCTGCTTTCGCCCCTGATTGCAGCACTTGCCATGAGTTTCAGTTCTGCTTCAGTTATCACGAATGCATTGCGGATGCGTGGGAGTAAGTAACAATGCGAGCCAGTCATATAGTAGGCATTGGGTTACTTGGTATTGGGGTTGCAAGTTACCTGGTCATCAAAAATCTCAGTTTTGCAGCAGATCAACCCCATTCGCAAACTGTTTACAAAGGCATAGAGCTTATAAGGGAGTACTCGATTCGCAGTCAATCGAAAAGCATAGAAGCCCCTAAAAACCTGGACGCTAACGAAAGGATACGCAGATCATCAGGTAACTACGATGCTATGTGTGCTTCATGTCATCTGAAGCCGGGAGTTGATAAGTCTGAGCTTAGTGTTGGTCTTTACCCAGCGCCGCCTAATCTGTCCAAAGAACGTCAACACGCAGATCCTGCTAGAGATTTCTGGATCATAAAGCATGGTGTTAAGGGTAGTGGCATGCCCTCATGGGGTGAGGTTGGCCTTACGGACGATGAGACCTGGGACTTAGTAGCGTTTGTTCGCGCTTTGCCGCAGATGAATAGACAAGATTATTCAAACGCTATCAAGAAAGGTATGGGGCATCATCATTCACATTAGTTTGGTGCAGATTTCATCTGCACCAAACTACGTGCTCGACCCAATCTGATTTCTTAGATCAGATTGTTGCCCTAATCGACCCATCAAAGCTTTGCCTTTGTTAAGGACTTCCGGATCCATGGAAATTTCTGTTGGATTAGGTCGTTCCTGGAGAGCAGATTGTCGTATCCGTTGAGCAGCAATTCTGGGGCCGTGACCCACTGTGAAGGTTCCTCGTGCGATAGCCGTCATGATCCCTCGAGCTGTCACTTTTCCACAAAAGCACGCTCTATGACGTAATCACCTTGCACGCCTGTTTTTGGCGAGACTTTGAACCCTCTTTTCTCGAGCATTACGCTTGTATCTTCCAACATTGAAGGACTACCGCAGATCATCCCCCGGTCTGTTTCTGGATTGAGTGGTTCAATACCAAGGTCTGTGAAAAGTTTTCCCGATTCGATTAAATCAGTTAAACGACCTTGGTTTCGGTATGGTTCACGAGTTACTGTTGGGTAGTAGAATAGTTTCTTTTGAACTTCTTCTCCGAAGAACTCGTTGTTAGGCAGTTCGTTGCTAATAAAATCTTCATAGGCTAATTCGCTGACCGTACGAACCCCATGAATCAGTACGATCTTGTCATACTGTTCATACGCATCTGGGTCTTGAATTAGGCTGATAAAAGGCGCCAACCCGGTTCCTGTCGAGAACATGAACAGTCTTTTGCCGGGTTTTAGATCGTTGAGAACAAGTGTGCCGGTTGGCTTTCGGCTCACAAGTATCTTATCCCCAACTTTCAGATGTTGCAGTAGCGAAGTCAGCGGCCCGTTTGGAACTTTGATGCTAAAAAATTCCAGGTGTTCCTCATAGTTAGGGCTGGCAATACTGTAGGCGCGAAGTAGTGGTTTGCCATTGACTTCGAGACCTATCATCACGAACTGGCCGTTCTCAAAACGTAAGCCCGAGTCACGCGTTGTTTTGAAACTAAAAAGTGTGTCGTTCCAATGGTGAACAGAGGTAACGGTTTCGTGGTTGAAGTTGCTCATAATTTTAAACCGCGTTAGTTAATTGGGGAATGACATCGAATAGATCAGCGACTAGTCCATAATCCGCTATCTGAAATATGGGTGCATCGGGGTCAAGGTTTACAGCCACAATAACCTTGCTATCCTTGATTCCGGCAGTGTGTTGTATTGAGCCAGAAATTCCGAATGCAATGTATAGATCCGGCGCTACCTGTGTACCAGTCTGCCCAACTTGAGCATCATTGGGTGCATACCCAGCATCTACGGCAGCACGACTGGCACCAATAGCAGCGTTCAGTTTTTCTGCAAGTGGGCCAAGCGTAGCTTGAAACTTCTCTTGGGATCCAAGAGAACGGCCACCTGAAATTACAATACGTGCATTGGCCAGTTCAGGTCGATCAGAAGACTGTTTTGTTTCGGACTGCCA
The DNA here is from genome assembly GCA_039805865.1 of Pseudomonadota bacterium. GTDB lineage: Bacteria > Pseudomonadota > Gammaproteobacteria > Burkholderiales > Rhodocyclaceae > Fluviibacter. Next base: position 66,640 of record JBDLTI010000002.1, read on the forward strand.
AGTTGCAAGTTGAAGTCCCTGAGCAGGCACTTCAATCCTCTCTACATCTGCAGTGTTGGCTGGGTTCAATTCTGATGGTTTATAGCGACTTCCACGAATAGTCAGAACCTGAATAGGGTCATCACTCTGAACCGTAGACACAAGGTTTCCGGCATAAATCGGGCGCTTGAATGTCCTGTAGTCGAGGATTTCAATAACATCAGAAATCATCGAAACATCAGTCATAGCAGCAACACGCGGCAGTACATCTCGTGTGAATGAAGAGTGACCGCCAAAGATGGTCCTGTACGAAGCAGCAATGCAGGTAATAAGTGGTGCTATGTCTTCCGCAACAGCGTGGATAAGGTGCGGAGCATCTGCCACTAAAACTTTACTGACACCACTTAGTTGGCGAGCTTCTTCGATTAATTCATCAAGATTGGCGCCTACAAGCAGGAGGTGAGTCTCATCGCCCAGTAACTTGGCTGCAGTGACTGCTTGGCGGGTCGAAATTTTAAGTGAATGACCGTTGTGATCGGCAAGAATCAATATGGACATTACAGTACTCCAGCTTCATTCTTGAGTGCGTTTATTAGCTCATCAACGCTATTGAGGATCTTTGCTGGGCCTCGGCTTGCAGGATATTCAACAGCAATAGTTTTAACCTTCAGATCCTTAAGGGGGAGCAGTGTTTCTGCCTCAATCGACTCAATAGGCTTCTTCTTGGCCATCATCAGATTTGGAAGTTTTACAAAGCGGGGAGCGTTAAGTCGTAGGTCAGCGCTGATAACAGCCGGAAGTTTCAATGACAAAGACTCAGTTCCGCCATCCACTTCTCTCACAACATGTGCCGTTTGATTTTCAATCGTCAATTGCGAGACAAAAGTACCTTGAGCCCAGCCAAGCAGACCTGCCAGCATTTGCGGTGCCTGGCCAGCATCATCGTCTACGGATTGCTTGCCCATTAGAACTAGATTGGGTGCTTCCTTCTCAATGAGCGCTTTGAGTAGTTTTGCAATGCCTAATGAACCAAGAGTCTTGTCAGTTTTAACAAGAATTGCTCTATCAGCCCCCATCGCTAACCCGTGACGCAATACATCGTGGTTTGATTCAGTTCCAAAGGAAACCATTACAACCTCCGATGCTGTTCCGGCTTCTTTGAGACGGATAGCTTCTTCAATCGCATTTTCATCGAACGGATTGGGCGACATTTTGAGGCCGCTAATATCCACAGCCTTCCCATCAGCCGTTGGGTGAACCTGAATGTTGTAATCGACGACGCGCTTGATTGGAACAAGTATTTTCACTGGTGTATCCCCTTAATGTTCCAGCGTATTCTAGTGTCGGGTACAATATCTGTAAAACATATTGTTTCTATAAGATTATTCGGTTTGATAGATATGAGATTTACGCTCCGACAATTAGAGATTTTTACGACGGTTGCCAGATTCGAAAGCGTCTCACGCGCTTCCGTATTGCTTTCGTTGTCGCAGTCTGCAACAAGTACTGGTTTGTCAGAAATTGAAAAGCAGTTCGATGCTCCTCTGTTTGATCGCGTAGGTAAGAGCCTACGGCTGAATGATCTTGGGAGGCGGTTACTGCCTCAAGCCGTGGATTTTCTGGACCGAGCTAAGGGCATTGAGGATCTGCTTTCGGGCAAAAAGGGCTATGGGAATCTCAATATTGGTGCAACGCTTACGATTGGTAACTACCTCGCTACATTAATTGCCGCTAATTTTCTTCAGTCATATCCAGATAGCGATCTCAAGCTCTCGGTGCATAACACGTCCTCGATCATGGATGGGCTGTTGCAGTTCGAGTTGGACTTAGGGTTGGTAGAGGGTTTCTGTGCCCATCCTGATCTACATGTTGAACCATGGATTGAAGACGAACTTGTCATCTTCTGTGCGCCAGGCCATACCCTTGCAAGCCAGGAAAAAGTCAATTTGAAGCAACTGATGGCATATCCTTGGATTATGCGTGAGCAGGGTTCTGGGACACGAGAACTCATTGACCAGGTTTTTGCTACACATAACGCCTATCCAACGATCAAGCTTGAACTTGAACACACAGAGGCCATTAAACGTGCCGTTGAATCTGGGTTGGGTTTGAGCTGTATTTCTCGGCTAGCGCTGCGAGACGCATTTAGAAGAGGCAGCTTGGTCCCTATCGAAATGCCCAAGCTAAATTTGAAGCGCAACTTTCATTTTGTGCTACATAAACAGAAATTTATTACTACGGGCATACGTGATTTCCTGCAAGCTTGTAAGGAGTTCACAAAGGGCTCCAGCTCTGCAAATACAATCCAACTTCCTGAAATCCGATAATCATGAATATCCAACGCGATGTAATGACCTACGATTTACTGATCGTAGGCGCTGGTCCAGCCGGACTATCTGCTGCAATTCGAGCAAAGCAGTTGGCCGTTGCCGCTGGGAAAGAGTTAAGTGTCTGCGTTCTTGAGAAAGCCGCTCAGGTGGGCGCTCACATACTATCGGGTGCGGTGATTGATCCTTCGTCACTAGATGAGCTTTTGCCATTTTGGAAAGAGTCATCCCCGCTAAAAACACCGGTCGTGAAGGAAAGTTTTTGCTGGCTGACAGAGAAGCAGAGTTACGCTATTCCAATGCAGGTAATCCCCACAGTCATGCACAACGATGGTTGTTTTATCGGTAGCTTGGGGGCGCTCTGCCAGTGGATGTCTGAACAGGCAGAAACATTAGGGGTTGAGATTTATCCCGGTTTTTCCGCAGTAGATTTTGTTTACAACGATGACGGAGCGGTAAAGGGGGTGGTGACTGGAGATATGGGAGTCCATGCGTCCGGTGAGCCGAAACCGGAGTTTGCGTCTGGTATGGAAATACATGCGAGCTATACCCTTGTGGCTGAGGGGACTCGAGGATCCCTAACTCGTATCGCCGAGCAGCATTACGACCTGCGCTCAAACAGTCAATTCCAAAAATACGGCATTGGGATTAAAGAAATCTGGGAGGTTTCACCAGAAAAACATCAGCCTGGTCTCGTCGAGCACTCTCTGGGTTACCCATTGAACAATTCAACAGGCGGGGGTTCATTCTTGTATCACTATGGCAACAATCTTGTGTCGATTGGACTCGTTGTTCATTTGGATTATGAAAATCCTTATTTGTCACCGTATGAAGAGTTCCAGAGATTCAAGAGCCATCCGAAAAGCCATGTATTGCTCGAAGGTGGTAAACGTATTGCTTATGGGGCACGGTCTTTAAACGAAGGCGGGATTCAGTCATTGCCTGAATTAGTGTTTCCCGGCGGTGCGCTTTTGGGGTGCGCTGCTGGCATGGTGAATGTGCCAAGAATTAAGGGGTCGCACAATGCTATGAAATCAGGAATGTTGGCAGGGGAAGCAGCATTTGAAGCAATATCAATCGGTAGGTCCGGTGATCTTCTAAAAGTGTATTCGGACAGTTTTAGAAAGTCATCGGTTTGGAAGGAGCTTTATACCGTTCGCAATGCCAAGCCCTATCTATCCCGATTTGGCACATTGCTCGGATCCTTTTTTGCTGCTCTGGAGTTATGGGCTACTAAGCTGGGGCTGAAAGCACCATGGAGCTTGAAACACCTCCGACCAGACTATCAGAGCCTAAAGCCAGCAATCCAGATGGAAAAGATCCAATACCCGAAACCTGATGGTGTCGTTAGCTTTGATCGATTAAGTTCTTTGGCGCTTTCTAACATTGCTCATGACCATGATCAGCCATGTCATCTGAGGCTAAAAAACTCAATGACACCCGTGGATTTCAATCTAAAAGTTTTTGATGGGCCGGAACAACGCTATTGTCCGGCAGGTGTGTATGAGTTTGTGAATGTTGATCAGACGACACGATTGCAAATCAATGCGCAAAACTGCATCCACTGTAAAACCTGCGACATCAAGGACCCATCTCAAAACATAGTGTGGATCCCCCCCGAAGGAGGGTCGGGTCCGATTTATATTCAAATGTAATATTACTGCTGTTGGGCTTTAGATTTTATTGAGACCATTAGTGATGAACAAATAAGTGCCGACACGCTTAGAACGATAGCAGAATCGGCGATATTGAATGCAGGCCAGTGCCAAAAGCCCACATGAAGGTCAATGAAATCGACTACAGCACCCCGAGATAAACGATCCAGGAGGTTACTGATGGCACCCCCCAAAAGCAGGCTGTAACAAGTTTGCTCGTGGTGCTTTAGTTTTCCTTTGAGCAACATCAACGTCAAAAATACTGATACTGCTGATGCAATCGCTATAAAGATATATTTTTGCCAGCCGTTAGCTTCTGCCAGAATACTGAAGGCAGCACCGGTATTCAAGACATATACCAGATTCAAAAAGGGTGTTAAAAACATGCTTCCACCCAGAGTCATTTCGGATTCAATCCAGAATTTCGAGCTTTGGTCCGCCAACACCACAAAAATGGCTAGAGCTGCCCATGAGTATCTGTGCATATTGATTTTCGTTGGAATTATTTGCGTAGCAATCGCAAACCGTTAAAAACCACCAACAGGCTTGCACCCATATCAGCAAAGACTGCCATCCACATAGTGGCGTTACCAGTAAAGGTCAACACAATGAACACGGCCTTAATACTCAGTGCCAGGGCGATGTTCTGCCACAGTATCACTGCCGTTTTCCTAGCAATGCGCACAAACAGGGGCAGTTTCCGCAGGTCATCGTCCATGAGCGCTACATCAGCTGTTTCGATGGCCGTATCAGTCCCTGCGGCACCCATTGCAAAACCGATATCTGCTTGAGCTAATGCCGGAGCGTCGTTAATTCCATCTCCAACCATACCAACTTTGGCGGGTGGTGAGGCTAGGGAACTTATAACGGCCAGCTTGTCTTCTGGCAGGAGGTTGCCGCGTGCTTCATCAATGCCCACCTGAGCCGCAATAGCTCTAGCAGTATGCGGGTTGTCACCAGTCAGCATGATCGTTCGGATATTCAAGGCATGTAGTTCAGCAATGGCGATACGGCTTGCATCACGAACCGTGTCTGCAACTGCAAACAGGCCGAGTACCGATTGGTTATCCATCAGCAACACGACTGTTTTGCCTTGACCTTCCAATGCGTCAATTTGAGTCTCTAGCTCGGGCGAGTTTAGCTGAGTTGCAGCGGCCAGTCGGTGATTGCCCAGTTGATAAGTCAAGCCATCAACTTGACCGCGGATGCCACAGCCCGGTATCGCGGCGAAATCCTGGACTTCAGACAGAGAAATACCGTCTGTCTCAGCCGCTCGGGTTATGGCACGCGATACAGGATGGTCTGAACGTGCGCCAAGACTGGCAGCTATAGCGCGGATTCTTGATTCGTCGATTTTGCTGATGTTAATGAAATCGGTTTGTTCTGGTTTGCCATGGGTTAGTGTGCCGGTCTTGTCGAACGCAATGATGGCCAGTTGTCGAGCGGCTTCCAGATAGGCGCCACCCTTAACTAAGATGCCATGGTGGGCAGCTGTCGCTAATCCGCTGACAATGGTGACTGGCGTTGATATGACCAAGGCGCAAGGGCAGGCGATGACGAGCAGCACCAAAGCGCGGTAGATTGCTTCAAACCAGGGGATACCCAAAGCCAGCGGTGGAATGACGGCCATACCGATAGCGATGAGAAAGACCACTGGTGTATACACACGAGCGAACTGATCCACAAAGCGTTGGGTGGGTGCACGTGAACCCTGAGCGGCTTCAACTGCGTGAATGATTCGGGCTAGGGTAGAGTTTGTCGCTGTAGCGGTGACTTTGTATTCAAAGGAACCAGACTCGTTGATCGTTCCAGCAAAGACCTGATCGCCTTCGACCTTCTCGACCGGGAGGCTTTCTCCCGTGATCGGTGCCTGATTCACGGCAGAGCTGCCTGAAACAATGATCCCATCCAGTGCGATCCGTTCTCCTGGTCGAACCCTTACAAGAGCGTCCAACGAAACCTCAGTCGCGGTAACCTCAATCCAGCTTCCATCCGGTTGGCAAACCGTGGCCTTTTCAGGGGCAAGCGCCATTAGACCTCTAACTGCTTGTCTTGCCCGGTCAAGAGATTTTGCTTCGATAACCTCGGCAAGGGCGAACAGGAACATCACCATGGCGCCTTCAGGCCATTGACCGATTAGAAACGCCCCTGTCACCGCAATTGACATCAGCGCATTCATGTTCAGATTGCGGTTCTTGAGCGCGATCCAGCCTTTCTTATAGGTAGGCAAGCCCCCAATGAGTACGGCCAGCAAGGCAAGGATGATTTCAAAGGCAGGTGGTACACCATCAATCCAGTGCATCACTTCCGCTAGGGTCGCTGCGATACCTGAAAGGGCGAGCGGCCACCAGGGTGCTTTATCATGTTCGGCGATTTCAGTGTTGCCGCCCTTTTGTAATAGAACCGCCTCCATACCCAGCGAACGGATGGCAGTAATGGCAGGCTCCAGAGCATCAGGTGCGTGAGTGACGGTGAGTGTGCGCTTCATTAGATTGAAATCGAGCTCACCGATACCAGGCATCCCGCCTAATTTGTTACGGATCAGTCTTTCTTCGGTCGGGCAATCCATCTTGGCAATCGCGAGGATCGTGCTTATACCTCCCGGTATGGTCTGTGCTGGATTGTTAATATCGGAGGTTGGAGATTCGCAGCCACAGGATTTGGACGCACATTCACTCATGATTGATTCTGCCGGTACTCGAAATGGGACTTGGTATTTGGGATTAAAGTGGGTTAGAACGAGTGGCTCGGTAATTGCCAAGCCACTCTTCGCACGAATGCTGTTATTTAGGCTGTTTCCACATCCATTGTTGTTGCTGCATCATGTGATCCATCATCATTTGCTGCATGGGCATGAATCGATCGGTCATATACTGGCGTTGTCTAGCTTGTTCAGGGGTCAAACGGCGGTAATCTCCCCACATTTGATCACCCATCATGCCGTGGCCCATCCGCTGACCACCGGAACAGCAATTACCCATGCCAGATCCCCACATCCCATGCATTAATTGCATGTTGTTTTGCATGGTTGTCCAATGTTCTTGGAGCAGTTGTTGCCGCGCTTGAGGGTCTTGTGTCTGACGAATCTTGTCCATCTGCTCCTGCATTGCCTTCATGTTTTGCTGCATCTGTGCCATCTGTTTGTCGAATTCCGCGAGATCAGATGTTGTTGCTTGTGCTTTGGGGCTCGTGCTTGCAGAAGGATCTGCCGCCAGCACGGTTTGCGTCGACATGGTGAGTGCCGCTGCTACGCTTAATACGATCAGTTTTTTCATTGCGAGCTCCTTAGGGATGTCATGAATACCGCTAACAAAGGACAGCAATGATATTAAAAACCCTGTAGCCACTACTGGGTCAATAAGGTATCGTAGAAAATATAAAAATAAGGGTGCTATATGCGTATCGGCGAACTAGGCAATGAGACAGGGGTGGACATCGAGACCATCCGTCACTATGAAAAGATCGGCTTACTCTCGGCGCCTCCTCGTGAGCCGAATGGCTATCGAAATTACGAAACATCTCACGTAGAGCGCTTAGCCTTCATTCGCCACTGCCGAGCGCTGGATATGCCTTTAGCGGATGTGAAGCGGCTTCTGGATTACATTACACACCCCGAGGTAGATTGCGGGGACATAAATCGACTGATTGATGCGCACTTACATAATGTTCGAGAACGCCTCCATAGCATGCAGAATCTGGAGAAACAATTGGAGGTTTTACGGTCTAGATGTGAAGATAGCCACACGGTTCGGGATTGCGGCATTCTCAGTGAATTGGTTGCGGCATCGCACAAAACAGGCGCTAAAAGCGATTGAGTGTTTGTAGATTACTAAAGAATGAAATGAAACTGCAGCCACTAATGAAATGCTTGCTCCCAATAGAACCAATGTGTAAGTAACAGCCCTTCGATAATTTAAAACCTTAAATTTGACGACAATATAGATAACTCCATTTGTTGCATAGGTTCATTTGGAAGCAGAAGCATGAAATGTAAGTGGTTTCGCAAAAACAGTTAAAGAAAGACGGCCAGGAATAGGCAATGCTATGGCTTACCATGTTTCAAAACTAGCCAAAGCAGATTACGAGCAATGATTTCAGGGAGTGCCATTACTGCATCGAAGCTTGAAGTTCTGAGAAATTGCATTTTTTATGTGTTTCAGAATGATTCGCAATTTTGAGTATATTCACGCTTAATTCGAACCATATCCTTTTGGCCGTACTGCAAGAACAAAATAGGCGTTAGAAAACTATCAAGCAAAGTAGAACTGAAAAGACCAAAGAATATAACTACGGCTACAGGATGAAGGATTTCTGTGCCAGGTTGATTGGCTTCAAAGAGCAGTGGCATAAGAGCAAATGCAGTGACCAACGCAGTCATTAAGACAGGAGAAAGACGCTCCAAAGATCCTTGGATGATGGTTTCTACTGACAAAGGCTTTTGTTCAGTCAAGATTAGGTTTAGGTAGTGGCTAATTTTGAGAATACCGTTGCGTATCGATACCCCTGCAAGCGCAACAAAGCCAACCATCGACGCTATGGACAGCGGTTGCCCAAAGAGCCAGAGAGCAAACACACCGCCAATCATAGCCAGTGGAATGTTAACCATGATGATGGCTGATAGTCGCACGGATCGGTATTTCGAATAAAGGAGAGAGAAGATTACGGCAAGGGCGCAGGCAGATAGAAGTCCGATAAGTTTGCTTGCTTCCTCCTGTGCAGTGAATTGACCACCAATAGTAATAAAGTAGCCTTCAGGCAATGGTTTTGAATCAATAACCTTCCTCATTTCTGAGACAACATCAGAAAGTGCGTTGCCCGATGCGTTTGCAGAAATGAGAATCCGTCTTTTGCCTCCGTCACGACTAATCTGATTCGGCCCATCAGATTCCTCAATCGTGGCAATTTGGTTAAGAGAAACATAGCCCTTTGGTGTGTCAACAACCAGATTTCCCAGCTTGTCGACTGAACGATCACCCTCCGGTAGTTTGACGATCAAATTGAATCGTTTCGAACCTTCGATGACCTGAGTAATTCGCTCGCCTTCAATCAACCCTTGGAGCATCGAATTCACTCCGGAAGCGGACAGACCGTATTGAGAGGCCCGATCATAGTCAATCACGACACGGATTTGTGGTGCAAGGACCTGTTTTTCGACTTCCAGGTCAGCAATGCCGGGGATGTTGCTAAGTTTAGACTTTAGAAGTTCTGCCTGGGCTCGCAGCGTCTCTAGATTGTCACCAAATATAAGCATGGCTATCTGAGTTCTAGAACCGCTGAGCATGTGGTCGATGCGATGCGAGATAGGTTGCCCAATAGAAATAGCAACAGGTAGTACTGAAAGCTTGGCTCGAATCTCCTGAAGTATGTCGGATGCTGATCGATCCCATTCCTTGGATGGCGTGAGGCCAATGTCCAGCTCACTGGTATGAACGCCTTCGGCGTGCTCATCAAGTTCGGCCCGACCTGTTCTGCGGCCTACATATTTAACCTCCGGGATGTCCATGATCAACGCTTCACCTTGAGATGCTATTAACGCTGATTCAGTGAGTGTAGTGCCAGGATTGAGCCGAAGGCTGACCAGATAAGTGCCCTCGTTAAATGGAGGTAAAAATGACTTCGCCATGAAGGGGAGGCTCAAAATGGCGAGAACAACGGCAATTAATGAATAGCGAACGATGGCCTTCGGACTTTCGATGATGCGGGTCAGTAAGCGCTGGTAGTTATGCTTGAGATATCTAACTACGGCCGAATCCTGGTGATCTGCACCGGTCATTTTGGGAAGCAGGTAGTAAGAAAGTACAGGAGTGACCGTGACTGAAACGAGCAATGAGCCCAAAGTCGAGATGATGAAGGCGATTGCAAGCGGCTGGAAGAAGCGGCCTTCAATCCCAGGTAAGGCAAACAGAGGGACAAAGACGATGATGGTGATCATTGTCGCGTAAACAATTCCCGTCCGGACTTCTAGAGAAGCTGCGCGAACAGTTTCCAGAATCGAGGGGCTGCGGTGGTTCAAGTCGGAGGATCTTTGGGTTAGACGTCTGATAATGTTTTCTACATCAACAACTGCGTCATCAACGAGCCCACCAATTGCAATCGCTAGGCCTCCAAGGGTCATCGTGTTGATCGTTTGTCCAAACGCATTGAAGACAATGCCCGTCAATACAATAGATAAAGGTATGGAGATTAGGGCAATCAAAGCCGGGCGCAGACTACCTAAGAATACGTACAGAATCACACCCACACAAATCGATGCGGCGATCAGTTTCACTTTTAAGGTGTCAATCGAAGACTCGATGAAGTTAGCCTGTCTGAAGGTGATTTGTGGCTTTCCCATTCCCGTTGGCAAAGACCCCCCTAGTTCATCAATGGCTTTCTCGACAGCTTGTGTGAGCATCACTGTGTCGGCGGAGGGTTGCTTTTGAATACCTAGGATGACTGCAGGTTGTCCATTCAGTCCTGCATCGCCTCTACGTATGGCCGGTCCGAATTTAACCTGAGCGATTTGTTGCAACAAGATCGGCTGGCCTTGTCGGATGCCTACGGCGAGATTTTTCAGATCATCAAGTTTTGAGGTCCGCCCGATATTACGAATCAGATACTCCCGTCCATTGACGTCTAGGAAACCCCCGGATGTATTCGACGAAAATCCTTTTAGTGAACTGTTCAGTTGCTCTGGAGTTATACCAAGTTCCGCCATTCGTCTTGTATCTGGCAAGACCTGGAACTGGCGAACTTCTCCCCCAATTGGAATGACTTGAGCAATGCCAGGTATAGAGAGCAACCTCGGGCGCAGTGTCCAATCGGCGTATTCTCGGGCAACCATGGGTGATGCTCCGTTAGCACCGAGAGGTATCGCTATTTGAAGTATTTCGCCCATAATCGAGCTGACTGGTCCCATCCGTGGTTGAACTCCCGGAGGAAGGCTGCTCTCAATGCCAGAGAGCTTTTCGCTGACCAGTTGTCGTGCTCGATATATGTCAACGCTCCAATCAAATGAAACATAAATTACCGAAAGCCCAGCTGTGGATGTTGATCTAACAGATTGAACACCAGTGAGTCCATTCATTGCAGATTCAATTGGAAAGGTAATCAACATTTCCACTTCTTCAGAAGCCATGCCACCAGCTTCTGTCATGATGTTAACCGTTGGTTTGTTTAGGTCAGGAAATACATCTATTGGGGCTCGTGAGATATTGAAGGCACCGTAGATGCTGATTGCTAAGCCAATGACAATTACCAGAAGTCTGTTTGATAGACTTAATTCGAGTATCTTTTTGAACATATACGCCTCAACGGATCTGGTTAACCAAAGAGGCTGATTGGCTGACTACGATGTCGCCATTTTCTAAGCCGTTAACAACTACAGATGTGCCATCCAGAGGTAAAATTGTTACGGTACGTGCCAAATACTTGATTGGGCTTTCCTTTACCCAGATGATTGACTGATTAGCACTATCCTTAACCAGCGCACTGGCTGGTACCTGATAACCTTGCTGGGTTTGCTTCGTTTGCACAAATATGCGAACTGCTTGACCAATTGCAAGAGGCAACGCGCCGCCCTCGGATGCGACAAAGGTAATAGGTAATGCCTGTTCTCTCAGATTTCGTGCTGTTCCGAGAAGTTTTAGTGGAATCTGGCGATCCCCTTCAGTTATATTGGCCGACTGGATGTTGTCTAAGAGGAACGTGTCGTATGCAATGGCTTCGACCATAAAACGATCGGCATTTGTAATTTCGAAGATAGTCTGACGTGCATCGACCACTTGTCCAGAAACGATCCCAGTTGTGGAGATGATGCCATCTACAGAAGCTCGGAGTTCTTCGTTAGCGACAGCCGCTTGTGCTTCCTCAAGCGTTTTCCTCGGCACAGTGTCTGAGAGTGCCTGAAGACGTTTAAGTCTACTTTCCGCTAAAGATCTCATGCCTTTCGGACCAACATCAGGGGTGATGTATGCGAGAAGTTGACCCTTATGTACAGATTCGCCTGGAGTCGGGAAACCATTGGGTGGTGGGGTAATACGCCCAGCAATCATGGATTGAACCTTCCCGCCATAATTCGGATCGGGAATAATTTTGCCTGCCAATTCGACGGTTTTTGGGTAGTCGCCATAAACCGAGCGCGTTGTCCGGATATTCAGCTGTCGTTGCGTTTGCTTTGGAATGATGACGGAGCCATCACTTAACCGATAGGGTCGGACCACACTAGTGGTTTGTTCGTTAGTTGCGTTGTTTTCGGCATGGTTCCCACCTGCCAATCCCATGGAGGTGGCCGTCAAAAGTATGGTGACAGTCAAGATCTTCGTATATGTACTTTTCATCACTTAGATCCTTTCAGTAATTTACGAAATTTCTGAAGCGATGGGCCAAAAAGTCCGCGTTTCCAGAACATCCACAATCCAATTATGATCACAATCAGAATCGCTACTCGGGTGATAGTTTGGCCTATGCTCAAGTGAGGAGAGGTATCCGCAGCGTTTAGTGTGCCTGATATGGATTCATCGCCAAGCTTAGACGAAACTTGCAAAGTTAGATTAATGGGTTGGGGTTGATCAAATAGATCACCTAGTGTTGCGCGATAGACGCCAGGCATTGATTCGCTTACTAAAAGTTCATTTCCACCCGTGTTTGCTTTGACAGTAGCATTTAGGACGGGTGTATTGCTGACGCGCTCGTCAACAAAAATGTAAAGATCATTTCCGACGCGCTGACCCACCGCCTCGTATGAATCTGATACAGCCATGAAGTTGATTTTTGGGCCGATCGAAACGATAGGCTGTTTGTCCTCAGGGGTATCCGTGTGGGCATAACTGATCGAGATTACGAAGAGACCAAGAATGAGAAGCGGGAGAGTAAAAATCACCATGTATCGTGTTTTCATAATCGAACCTTTATTCTGGAATGAGTCCAAGTGCCTGTCTCAATGAAGAGATTGCAGCTAAATAGGCCACTTCGGCTTGCGCTGCCTGCTTTGAAGCGTCTGTAGCTTCTTGTTCAATTCTTAGGCGTGTGGGGAGGTCTGTTTCACCGAACTTGAAAGACTTTTCAAAAAATCTACGAGTCTCATTAGCAAGTTTGGCTCTTCGTATGGCGGCGTCACGGCGTATGCCAGCTGTCTCAACCCGAGCTTTTGCACCATCCAACTCCGAGAGTAACCTATTCTTTTCAAAAATCAGACGCTCTTCCGCTTCGATCTGATTGGCCTTATTGGAGAGCGTTTGGGCCTGGGTGCGCGCATCAGATCCAAATGGAATTTTTATGCCCAGCATGACGGTTTGTTGAATAGGTACGCCAACTTCAGGACGACCGCTGGTGCCGTAAATTTGCAGTTCCGGATTTTGACGGGTCTGTGCGCGGGCTAATTCAGTTGCTGTCCTTGCAACATCAACTTGAGCGATCAGATCTTGAATGACTGGATGCGTCGTATCTAAGTCCGCAAACGAGCTTGGTAGCTTCGGTAGCCGCTCGGATAGTCTTGATAAAGTGCCAGAATTCTCAACAGACTGACTATTTAAAAAACTATCAATGTCTGTAGGCTTTCCAGTCAGAACCTTGAGATTCTGTACAACTAGGATCAGATTAGCTTTCGCTTCCGCCTTGCTGCCTTCAGCATTGGCAAGGGCACTCTCTGACTGATAAAGATCTGCTCTGGATAGATCTCCAACTTTGTGGCGAGCCTGAACGTCCTTAAACAAACTCTTGGCATTGTTGAGACGACTCACTGCCAGGTTATATTCAAGCTTGGCCAGTTCGAATTCCCAGAAAAGGCCCCGAAGTTGCGCAGAGACTTTCAACTGGACACTGGCCTGCTGCTTTACTAATCGTGCAGTTTCTGCGTCAGCAAAAGCGATTGAACCAGATCGCTCACCCCACAGCCAGATTGGAACTGATAATCCAGCGATAAATTCACCGGCACCACCCGCGGCAAGCCCGCCGCTTTGGGCTTTCTCACCCTTGCCACCAAGCTCTAATGTGGGGGGGCGTGCGACTAGGCTTTGGCTCACTTTCTGACGTGCCTGAAGTGATTCAAGGCGCGTTGTGTACGCTTTGGCCTCGGGTTGCCTAGACCATGTGTCTTCGAAAAGATTTTTAAGCGTGTATGCGTCAGAAGTTTTTGTTGGCTCCAAACCATATGCTGGATAGACCAACAGCGTTACGCTTACGACGAATAAGAAGCGACTGCATAATCGCTTTCTGATGGAGAACGTATTCATCCCCATGCACCTCCTGAATAGCCCACATATGGGCATATATCGAATGCTGATTACGTTTGATAATCAGCAATTTTGCTAAGTCAGGAGTTGTGCCACTTTGGACGATAGGGTGGATCCGAAAGAGCCGAGATTAAAAGGGATTCGTGAGAAGGCAAAGCGTCGTGTGGTGCTCTTTTCAATACCAATGACTGATGGCCTTCTAAGATAATGATTAAGTGCGCGTGGCAGGCATCACAATGTGCCGTGTGTTTTTCAGTCTGTTGGTCTTTCTTGGCATGGGATGAGGTTTTCTCAAGCTTCTGACTATCCTCATGACTGTGCTGAAGATATTCAGCACTCACTGGTTGGTGAGTGAACTCTGTCGGCAATTCTTCATGTTTATAACAGGCAGAAGTAGCCCATGCCAATTGAACAGGCACTATAAGGAGCAGAAGATATATGAGAAATTTTCTCATTTGTTAAGTCTAGCATAGTCACATGAGGGCGTGTCAGATATTTTGTGTAAACGGGGTTTCAGTTGTTAACGGCGAGTCTATCGCCGAACTCAATGGTAAAACGAGTCAACGCCGCTTTTCAGTCGCGGATCGGCATCGTCCATTTCTTGCTGATGTTGCGTAGGGCCAGATAGAACAATTTAAGCAAGGCTTCGTCGCTGGGGAATGATCCCCGGTTCTTGGTCAGCTTGCGTAGGCTCATGTTCACGGACTCGATGGCGTTAGTCGTATAGATCACCTTGCGGATCTCGGGTGGGTAATCAAAGAACGGGATGATCCGTTGCCAGTTCCTGCGCCAGGATTGGCCAATGGGCAGATACTCATCATCCCACTTCGCTTCGAACTCGCCGAGGCGCTGCTCAGCTTCATCCGCCGTGGCTGCGGTGTAAATGCGCTTCAGGTCAGCCGCCACTTCGGGCCGCTTCTTCCAGGAAACATAGTTCAGGCTGTGCCGGACCATGTGCACAATGCACAGCTGCACCGTGGTCTTGGGGAAGACGGGTTCAATGGCCTCCGGGAATCCCTTTAGCCCATCGACGCAAGCGATCAGGATGTCCTGGACGCCCCGGTTACGCAGCTCCGTCACCACCTGTAGCCAGAACTTGGCGCCTTCATTGTTGGCAAGCCAAAGGCCAAGCACTTCCTTCTCCCCGGTCATGGCAACGCCAATGGCCAGATAGACGGCTTTGACCCGTACGGCTCCCTCCCGGACTTTGACGTGAATGCAGTCCAGATAGACGATGGGGTAGATCGGATCGAGTGGCCTGGCTTGCCAGGCTTTGACTTCGTCGTTGACGGCGTCCGTCACTGATGAGATCAGGGTCGGAGACACCTCCGTCCCATACATCTCTTCCAGATGGGCCTGGATCTCCCGAACCGTCATGCCTCGGGCGTAGAGCGAGAGGATCTTGTCGTCGAATCCTGTCCAGCGGGTCTGGTGCTTCGGGATAAGCTGCGGCTCGAAGCTGCCGTGTCGGTCCCGGGGGATATCAATAGGCAACTCACCAAATTCGCCCTTGAGCGTCTTCTTGCTCTTGCCGTTACGGGTGTTGCCACTGGTATTAACGACGGGTTGATTCTTGTCGTGGCCAAGGTGGTTGGACATCTCAGCGTCCAGTGCCCTCTCGACGAGTAGCTTGGTCAGCTGCTTTAAAAGACCGTTCTCGCCAATTAAATCTTCGGGTTTCTGGTAGTTCGCCAGTAAGGATGTCAGTAATGCTTCAGGTACATCGTGTTTCTTGCTGCTCATGGTGCCTCCGGTCTATATGGCAGTTTCCCGCCAATTGACCGTTTACACAAAATTTAGGACACCCTCTCACATGATTGCATTGTGTCGTTGTAGTTCTTGTCATTAACTTTTCTTCACCTTTACAAAGTCCTATCTATTAGCTCCAGTAATGAAGCCCAATTTCATCTAGCATTTCGTGCCGGAGCACGAAATGCTTGGTGCGCATATTTTTTGGCGACTCTTTATGCCTGGAACAATGATGAACCAAACCCCATGAGTATTGCTATGCCCAAAGCAGCGAAGACCGCAGCAGCGTCACCGTGAACAAGGCGCATCGGAATTTTCTTAGCCAGTTTGTCACCGACAAAAACCGCGGGCACGTCAGCGATCAGCATACCCAGCGTAGTGCCTATGACCACCATGATTGGGTCAAGGTAGTGTGCTGCCATGGCCACAGTAGCGATCTTAGTTTTATCGCCCATCTCAGCCAGGAAGAAGGTGATAGCTGTTGCACCAAACACGCCAAAACGCTTGGCAACCCATCGTTTCGTCTTCTTCAATTTCGTCGGGGATCAGTGTCCAGATTGCCATCCCAATGAACGAAGCACCGAGCACCCAACGCAGGATACTGGGATCCACATTGGTCGTAATCCAGGCGCCTAAAGCACCGGCCAGACCATGATTGATCAATGTTGCCACGAGAATGCCGAGAATAATAGGAACAGGCTTTTTGAACCGAGCAGCTAAGAGGAAAGCCAGTAGCTGGGTCTTATCGCCAATGTTTGCTAGCGCAACAACGCCAGTTGAGAGAGAAGGAGTGCTTCCATAATGTTTCCTTGGCTGGGTGAAGACAAAAGACCACATTGCCTCCCCAGCCATTACGGAAGCAAAGTGATCTAAGGTCTTGCCAAGTTACTAACCGCTTACGCCATGGCTTTTTTTGCCAAATATGATGACGCAAGCATCTTCCGAAGAAGACAGGCTACTCCCTAAAGAGCGCTAAAATTATAACTCTAACAATGTTGTTGAATTATTTCGTGATTCGCAAGAATCAATTTTGTGTTTGTTTCCTAGTCGATTCATGAAGGCCTTACCCTTGTTCAGTGCCTCTAGATCCAAGGGTAAGGCGTCTGAATTGGGTCGGTCTAGGCGGCTTGCCTGCTGTACGCGCTGAGCGGCAACTTTGGGCCCGTGCCCAACCGTGAAAGTTCCTCGTTCGATAGCCGTCATGATTCCTCGGGCAAATGGCACCAGATTCGTCTTGATTACCCCTGCTTGCCGGGCACCTTCGATCTCATCGAGTACCTTCTGACGAAATTCTACAGGGCAAGTCCCAAGTAATTCGCTAATAGCAATGCTCTCTTCTGGGGTACATGTCGGGAAAATCAGCTGATCAAAAAGTTCACCACAACCACCCGAATCCATAGCATTGCTATGCACCGTGGTTGTTGTAGTTTCTGTGTTGTAGTCTCTGTATAGGGGAGGTGGATTTTCCCGATTTACTGTAAGTCGGGAATCCTCATTCCCTGTAGATTGGGAATCCCAACTTCCTGTAAAGTGGGATTCTTGATTCCCTGTAAATCGGGATTCCCGCTTTACAGTAAATTCCGCGTCACGATGCGGGTTTGCGGTCGAAGGAGGGCTATGTTTTGCTTGCTTTTGAGCTGGTTTAGACAGCAATTCATCCAGGGCTGTATCGACTAAATCGTGATTTCGGAAGTAGTAGGTGAGGTTGCTGCGTCGATCTACATAGCTGCAATAGAATCTGCCTTGGAACTTATCCACAGCTTGGTCGAATTCGGATTTTGACTTGTAACGTATACCAATCTTGTCGAACGCCGTCCGGAACTCATCCTTGGACATTCCTAGCTCCTCAGTCCAACTATCACCAATTTTGTATGCTGGATGATCCGATGGCATCAGGAATTTATAGTAGCCCTCAGGATGACCTTCAAACCAGTAGTCCAATTGTTGCATCACTAGGCATCCGAGAACGCCACCAGCGATTGGGTGTAATTCTTTGACATAAGGGATCGTATTTCGGGTAAGGTGGAGGATGCGATTTTTCACGGCTCCACCTCAGCATAAGCCACCTGAAAAGCTGTCTCACTGCTTAATAGTGAAACTTGACATTTCAAGGGGTTACAGACGGGATGTTGCTCAAATCGTGAGACAGGGTATGCCTTGTAACCTGTTGATGAACAAAGGATAAATTGGATCTCCCTGACCTGTCTACGAACCAAGGGGTAGGGAGTTCGAATCTCTCCGAGCGCGCCAGAATTCAAGGCCTCCAGCAATGGAGGCCTTTTTCTTTTGGCGTAGACTCAAACCCGTATTTGTCCTAGTATTTGACTTGGTTATCCTTGCTCGCAAGTGATGTCGATTGATTAGGGGAAGTCATCGGGTATGTTCATGAAACTGAATGTGAAATCAGTCTGCGGCATAGGCTTGCAGTTGCTAACGGCGATCTCGCTATTTTCGATACCAACGGCTGCCTATCCGGAAGTCAGTCAGGTCATCGCAAGTGCAACCCTTAAGCCTTATGGCACGGGGGAGTTCAGACGCTTTGGGTTTTTGGTGTACGAGGCGCAACTGTGGGCTGGTAATAACCCGATGGAACCGCCAATTGCGTTGCAGCTGACCTACAAGCGAGAGATTGCAGGGTCAAAAATCGTTGAAGCCAGTGTTGATCAGATGCGCGCGCTGGGCGCTGATGAAACGCGACTAGCAGTTTGGGCAGCAGCAATGGCTAAGATTTTTCCGAACGTTAAACCGGGAGACCAGATTGTCGGTATCTATCGTCCTGGATCCGCTGTGTTTTTATACAACAATCAGGAAGTTGGCCAGGTGAACGACCCCGAGTTTGCACGATTGTTCTTTGGTATCTGGTTGGATCCCCGAACGAGTGAACCGAAATTGCGCGAACGTTTGTTGGTGCGAAGGGCGGGTTGATGCAGCGACAGCAGGTCATTCGCTACGGATTTCTGGGCTTGCCACTCGCGTTTGGCGCTTTGCCTATCTATCTCTTTGTGCCGGATTTTTATGCGCGTAGTGGTTTGCTCGAGCTTTCGGTGATTGGCTTTGTACTTTTAATTACCAGACTTATTGACGCGGTTGCGGATCCTTGTTTTGGTTGGTTGATTGATCGCTATTCTCGTAAAACGGTTATTTATTGGGCATTGGTACCCTTTGCCTTAGGTTTTCTTGCGCTCTTTACCTTGCCGGCAACCGGTATCAGCCCAACATTCTGGCTCTTTATGAGTTTGGCTTTTTGCACGTTAGGATTCTCTGCTGCAATGATTGCTTATCAGGCGTGGGGTAGTGACCTGGGGGGGGATAGTACTGAGCGGCTTCGCTTAACAGGTGCACGCGAAGCCTTTATTCTGGTGGGCGTTGTTATCGCTGCCATCATTCCTTCATTGGGTTCAGACCAACCCTTAACCGGAATGGCTGTCCTCCCGTATTTTCTCCTTGGCTTTTTGTTTCTATCGCTTCTCATCATTCGAGGTTTGCCTACAGGTATCTTGAATAAGAACGAAGAATCTCTGGTGTCTCGATTAGGCGTTGTTTGGGGAGACAAGATATATCGTCGTTTGTTGGCAGTATTCATGGCGAATGGTGTTGCCTCTGCCTTTCCTGCAACATTGTTTGTTTTTTATGTGGCAGACGTGCTGCAAGCACCAGAAAAAACAGGTCTTTTGCTGGCTATCTACTTTGTATCAGCAGCAATTGCCGTTCCCTGCTGGGTGCGAATCGCGCAAATAATTGGTCGTCCATGGACTTGGTTTCTATCGATGCTTTTGGCCATGACTGCTTTTGCTGGTGCAGCCTTCCTAGGCACGGGTGATTGGCTGTGGTTCCTGGCAATTTGCGTCGTATCGGGTGCCGCAGTTGGCACAGATCTCCCCATACCGGCATCATTGGTAGCCGATCTGGGTGAAAAGCAAAGCGCTAGCGGCATCTATTTTGGGCTATGGAATCTCGTTGCCAAAATTAATCTGGCGTTGGGGGCGGGTATTGCTTTACCGCTGCTTGGAATGTTCGGATACGCGCCAGGTAGTATCGATCACAGTGATATTTTAATCGCGGCCTACGTCTTATTGCCCTTGACGCTTAAAGGAATAGCGGTCGTTATGCTTTATTGCTGGAGGAAGCCGCTGACGATTTTATCCGCGTAATGGGCGTCACGCCCGAATCATGCGTTGCAGACCGCGCATGAGCCCACCTATCACCGGTAAGCGTGCATAAAGCTCTTCAGCGGCATCCCAGTAGTCCCTGTGTAATGTGACCAATCCCTGGTCGTCAAAGGCAATATGGCTCACGCCTTCTAGCGTTTGTGATGTTTTGCTGCCCATACCCTTAAACCGGAAGTGAAATGTCCAGAAAAGAATTGCATCGCCTTCACCGCAGATCACTTTAGTCACTCGAAATGCCGGGTCGTGCACCTGTGTAAACATGTGGTTGAATATACGTTTGATGCCATCGATACTGCTGACGCGGTTAAATGGATCCCGGAAGCAGGCATCGCTTCGGTAGAAGCGCTCGAATCGTTCGACATCATGCTGACTAAGGTTTTCGTAAAAGGGGACCAGCGCATCGACAGCTGATCGGGTCTGTTCATGGTTCAACAAGGGCATGGCATATTCCTTTACTTATCGCTGTTAGCAATCACCTGGCTTCGTGATAACGGCGGCACAAGACGCTTTGATAACCTGAGGTACCAGTGAATAGGCAAATGACGCATCAGTTTCATGAACCAGGTGAATCGCTTGGGGAAATGAATCTCAAAGTTGCCCTTGGCAAAACCTCGAATAATCTCCTTGGCAGCATCTTCCGGTTCGATCAAAGCGGGCATGTCAAACGTGTTCTGTGCAGTGAGGCGCGTGCGAACGAAACCGGGGTTAATGATCCAGGTGTTGAGCCCTAAACCATTTAAATCTGTCCAGAGAGATTCGGCAAAACTGATTAGGCCAGCTTTGCCTGGGCCGTAGGTGAGGGCGCGTGGGAGACCGCGATATCCAGCAACACTGGCCACATAAGCAATCCCACGGGGTTTGCTGGTTTCTGGGGTTTGCAGGAGCAACGGCAGGATCGCGGTTGTTATCGCAATCGGTGCGAGCAGATTGACCCGTAAAGATTGCTCTGCTGATTCTGGTGTCAGACTATCAACGCGAGTGGCTTCGTAGGTGCCGGCGTTATAGATCACAAGATCAACCCCATGCCAGTTGCTATTGGCTTCAGAAACAGCCAGGTTGGTTGCGTTGGTATCGCAAGCATCAAAGGGAAGTACAAGCAGGTTGTTCTCAGGATTAACCTGACGGCATTTTGTAGCAACTATATCGAGGTTTTCTCGGTTGCGTCCTGAGATGATGATTCTGGCACCAAGCTCTGCCAGTTGCTCAGCCAGGGAAGCGCCAATGCCTGTAGAGGCCCCTATAATCCAAACCCTAAGCCCAAACCAATCAGTGGTTCGGATAGGTTGATTGATAGAGGAACGCATCACGCCCATCTCAACGTTTAACAAACGTGAGTGTGACTTCGCCCAGATCGAATCCCCATTTAGACATGGATGACCGGTTTAACATCACTCGATCATCCATCAGGAACATCCAGTCATCGAAATTGACGTGATACACCTTGTCATCGACAGGAAGCGCCAGTACGTACCGCCAGCGAAGTGCATTGCCAGCGCTTTCACCAATGGCCTCGCCAACAACGTCAGACGCCGTGCCGCGGTATGTGTCCTGTGCTGTTTTGGTTATAGTCCAGATGCGTTGCTGAGTTGTGCCGTCACTGTATGTGAAGCGTTCATCGAGTGTGCCAATGTTGCCCTGCCAATGGGCATCTATGACCACATGAAAACGTTTGATAACCTCCCCGGATGGTTTTTGAAACATCCCATAGGCATCGATGGTGCCATTGAAGTAGCGTTGTAGATCGAGAGTGGGTTGTTGTTGCGCGTAATGAGACACCTCGACACCACCACAAGCACTGAGTCCCAATAGGGTGCAGAGTGCCAATAGTGGTTTGCGTATTAAGCGGGTCAGATAAGACATTGTCTTCTCCTTAGGCTTGTAACGTGAATTGATGGACGTCGATAGAGCCGGATCTAAAGCCTGCTTCGCAGTAAGACAGATAGAATCGCCATAAGCGAATAAACCGATCGTCAAATTTTTGCGCTTTTATTTCAGGTAATCGATCACAGAATGTTTCGTGCCACAGTCCCAGCGTGCGGGCATAGTGCGCGCCAAAGGCTAATTCATCAGTCACCTTAAGGTCGGCATGCTGTGCCCGCTCACGAAAGACGCTTGGGGCAGGCAGCATGCCACCGGGAAAGACATGGCGCTGTATGAAGTCTGTGTTACGTCTATAGTCCTGGAACAACCCATCATCAATCGAAATGACCTGTATGAGCGCTTTTCCGCCCGGTTTGAGGAGACGCTTAATTGTCTTGAAATAGGTCGGCCACCAACGTTCCCCGACAGCTTCGAACATCTCAACAGAGACGATGTGATCAAACTGACCCTGCACGTCCCGGTAGTCCGTCAGGAGAAAATCCGCTTGGTTTTCCCATCCACCGGCAATAGCCCTGTCTCTAGCGAATGCTTGTTGTGATGGCGATAAGGTGAGGCCGGTTACGTGTGCCCCTCGTTTAACGGCCTCTTCAGCAAATCCCCCCCAGCCACAGCCAATCTCTAGAATCCGATCATTCGACTTAACATTCAGTGCATCGAGCATCCGTTCGTTTTTAGCGCGCTGGGCTTCTGGTAGATCAGTCCAAGTCGCTTGATCCGGGTGCGTTTGCTCTTTAAATAGGGCGCTCGAATAGGTCATCGTTTCATCAAGCCAAAGCTTGTAGAAATCGTTCCCAAGATCGTAGTGCGCCATAATGTTGCGTTTGCTGCCCCGTTTGGTATTTGCGCGAAGACGATGACGTATCCAGGCGCTAACGAGTTGCCAGCGTTTACCATGTATCGCCCGTTTGAGGGTGTCACGATTGCGGCCTATCAAGGTTAATAACGCAGTAAGGGCGTCTGTGCCCCACTGCCCATCAATGTAGTCTTCTGCTGCGCCAATATCGCCACGGGCGAGGATGTCATCGAATACTGTCCAGTGGTGTACTGACATATCGATTACCGGCCCATTCGTGCTATCGCCGCAATGTCGAACAGAACCATTGGGCAGTGTGATGCGCAATGCTCCGTGCGAAATTTCTTCCAGAAGGCTTAAAACGGTACGAGCAGAAGAAGGGATCTCATGATTGTCTTCGATAGAAAACCCTGGATACAGTGATTCTGCAATGGGGTCAGCATTTAATGTATCAGTTCGAGAGTTCATGTGGATGTCTCCTTGAGCGGCAGCGATGGTTTGGAGAAAAAGCTGACTTTAAGTAACCATAGGCGCAGTGCCTGCCAGTGAATACGGGCAATAACACCGAAAGTTAACAACGGGAATCGAGACAACGCGCCATAAACTGCGGCGGCATTGAGTGGTTGGGTGCGGCCGCGCAACCAGGTTCTAAGTCCGTATTGACCATCCCCGGATTGCGCATCATCAGTCGATTGAGCCATATAGTTGATCATGGCTACTGGGGCATCTGGTGTACCGCCGAAGCGGAATTCGTAGCTTCCCCCTAGTGGAAAGAAGGGCGATACGTGGAACACCTTTTGTGCATAGAGCCTGTCATGCGCTTTGATGGGACGATGATCTGCATGCGCTACCAGATAGTTATGACGCTCGCCGAAGGTATTGCTGACTTCGCAGATCACGGCACGTAATGCAGCCTTTCGATCATGACAGAAGTAAAAGCTCACCGGGTTGAATTGATACCCGAAGAGCCGTGGCATGGTTTGCAACATAATTTCACCGCCCTCAGTGATGTCATTTAAACCATGTTGAGTAAGCATGTTGCGCGCCCAAACTAAAAGGTCGCCACCATCTTGCGGTCCGTGATCCCGGTTGTGGATCTGACATATCCCACGTTTGTTGATCGCTAACCCGCTGATCTTTAATGTGCTCAGCTGGCTTAAAGGTAAGCGCAGGTAAAAGATCGGGTAATGAAATACATTGCGCTTGGGGCGTGTGCGTGCGTGCATTACCTCCCCGATACATAGGGTTGGTTTCAGCCAGTCTCTAAGGACAATGCTCATGAGTTTGCGAGCACCGGGGTGGGTGCATTTAACGGTATTTCATTAAGATGAGGTTGGTCACCCAGCAACCAGTCAGGTAGCGGTGCAAGTTGCGAAGCAGCGCGCACTGCAGAGGCAAAGCCATCCTCGTGAAATCCGTACCCCAGCCATGCACCAGCGTATAACGTGCGATTCTGTCCCGAGATCTTTTTTATGGCAGCCTGGGCGGCGATTGCCGGACCATCGAACACTGGGTGTGCGTAGTGAATCTGTCTAATTGTTTTTGCAGCATCTGGTTCATGCCACGGGTTGAGCGATACGATGATAGGCGTTTCTGTCGGTAGTGGTTGAAGTTTGTTCAACAGGTACGAAACGCTAACCGGTGTAAGGCCAATGTGATGCGCCATGTTCCCCGGGGACGAATAATTCCATGCGGCCCATGCCTTTGGATTATCCGGCAATAATCCAGGATCCGTATGCAGTACGGCTCGATTTGGCTGGTAGCGAATCGCGCTGAGTAATGCGCGTTCTTCTGCAGTTGCATCGTTGCCGAGTATTTGGAGGGCTTGATCACTATGACAGGCGAAGAGGATTTGATCAAAGCGCTCTGTGCCATTAGGCGTTTGTATAGTGACCCCATCAGCATGACGCTGGATACCCTTGATATCTGATTCCAACCGAATTTCGCTGCCTCGCTTGTGTATGGCCTCAATCAAAGCCGATACATAGACTTGCGATCCACCTGCTACCGTCATCCAGGTTGGGCGGTTCACTATCTGAAGCAGACCATGATTGTGGCAAAACCGTACGAAATTTTGAAATGGGTATGTCAGCATCTGTTCCGTAGGGCAGGACCAGATCGCTGCTGCCATAGGTAATAGATAGTCGTTACGGAATGACTCTCCGTAATGGTGCCTGTCTAGATACTCCCCCAGAGATTGGTCTGCCTCGGCCGGGTTATCTAGATCACTCGTCGCGTTTTTGTTGAACCGCAGAATGTCGTAAAGCATCTTCCAGAACGAAAGCTTTAGAAGATTCCGGCGTTGCGCAAATACGGTGTCTAGATTTGTTCCGGCCCACTCCAGTCTGGGAGAGGCAATCTGTACAGAAAATGACATCTCGCTCTTAACGACGGGGGTTTGCAAATGCCCAAATAAACGACACAACAACGGATATGTGCGCTCGTTAAAGACCAGAAAGCCTGTGTCCACACCAAATCGATGCCCATCGATCTGGATATCCACCGTGTGACTGTGGCCACCGGGACGATGATCTGCCTCGAACACGGTAACGTCGTGATGCTCACTGAGCAGATAGGCAGAACCTAGCCCGGATATACCGCTGCCAACGATTGCGATTTTTTGTCGCATAGGATGCCTGCTTTCAGGAGTTGCTGCCCTCAATCAGAGCGTAGGCAGAATGGTTGTGAATGGATTCGAAGTTTTCCGAACTGATTGACCAGTGGGTGATGCGTGACTCTTGTTTCAGTCGGAGCGCGATATCGCGAACCAGATCTTCTACAAACTTAGGGTTGTCGTAAGCACGCTCGGTCACCCATTTTTCATCGGGCCGCTTCAATAGACCGAAAACCTCACACGATGCTTCTTCTTCGGCGATGCGAACAAGATCTTCGAGATTCAAAGCAACCCCTTCCTTTAGCGTTGCAATAATCGTAATGTGCGATCGTTGATTATGCGCGCCGTACGCCGAGATCTCTTTTGAGCAAGGGCATAGGCTTGTGACTGGCACAACGACTTTCAATGTCAGTTCAGTGTGGCCGGGCACGTTGCCACGCACAATAATCCCGGCATCAATGTCGATCAGACTGCTCACCCCGGAAACGGGCGCCGCTTTACGAATAAAATAGGGAAACTCAAACTCAATTCTGCCGCTGGTTGCTTCTAAACGCTGGCTCATAAGGCTAAACAGGGATTTCATGCAGTGGAGCGTGAGTGGTTTGTCCTGCGCTTCCATGATCTCGACAAATCGGGACATATGGGTGCCCTTAACCGTGGGTGATAGCCCAACCGTCATGGTGAGTGTTGCCACTGTAGGGTGAGCCTCTCCTGAAGCATCCACTAAACTAATTGGGTAACGTAGACCACGAACCCCCACTTGATTGATGGCTAATTCTCTATGGTCAGGTTTGCCTTGAATGTCTGGAAGCAACATATCGTGTAGCGATTTTTCTGGTGCGTTCATGGTTTTCTCCCGGGGGTTGGGGTGTGTTTTGAAGCTAAGGTGTGCTTTTGAGCATCTGTTCTATAGCTTCGGTCATTGTTTTACTCTCAGGTGCTATCTGGCTACCGAAGCTCAATACCTGACGGCCATCACGGCTAATGAGGTATTTGTGAAAATTCCAGGTCGGTGAATCGCCGGTCAATTGGGCAAGCTGTTTGAAAAGTGGGTTTGCATTGCTGCCCCTGACGGATGATTTGGCAAACATTGGAAACTTGATGCCGTAGGTGTTGTGACAGAAATCTGCAATTTTTTTGTTGCTATCTGGTTCCTGCTGGCCAAAATCGTTAGATGGGAACCCCAGAATTACCAGCCCCTGTGATCTGTACCGATCGTACAAACGTTCCAGGCCATCGTATTGCCGGGTAAAACCGCAATAGCTCGCGGTATTAACTACCAGGACGACCTTGCCAGCGTACTGGCATAGAGACTGAGGCGTCTCATCCTGTAATTTGGGGTAGGTGCCTATAAGCAGATCTGGACACGATTGCGAGGCGGCCAACGTTTGTTTGCTGTTAGTAGACATGTCGTTCCCTCTGGCTTTAGGGGCAGCAATTGCTAAGGCACCTGAGAGCAAGGCGGCAATAAGAACGGGTTTGACGATAAGTTTGGCTAGGGGCATTTTGTCCACGACAAATTTGTATACATCGACAAAATATGCTTTAAAATGACATCTGTCAACAATTTGTCTAGTACAAAACGATTCTAAGAAAAGGGTCTCTCATGAAAAAGATCGCTTTAATCACAGGTGCTGCTGGTGGGTTAGGGAAATCACTTGCAGCGCATCTTGAGGCCGAAGGCTGGCAACTGATCGTGACGAGCAGAGATCCGGCGCGTCTTAAGGAGGCATACGGAGACAAGCATCTGCAGATCACTGCAGACTGCGCTACACCGGATGGCGTGAAATCCATTTTTGACATTGCCCAGGACAACGCGTTAATACCCCAGGCTTTCGCCCACTGTGTGGGTAACATCAAACTCGGCGCCCTACATAGGCTGAGCAAAGCCGATTTTGAGGAATCGATCGAGTCGAACTTAACGAGCGCATTTCATTCACTTGCGGGCTTCGTGGGGAGTCTGAGACAGCATAATTTGCCGGGGAGCGCCGTGCTTGTTTCTTCAGTGGCTGCGCAAATCGGTACGCCAAATCATGAGGCGGTCGCTGCAGCCAAAGCCGGTGTTGAAGGTCTAGCCAGAGGCGCCGCGGCTACCTATGCCCCCTATGGTATTCGGGTGAATGTAGTGGCGCCGGGAATTATGGATACTCCTGCAACTGAACGCCTGCTTGCAACGGACGCTTTGCGCGCCGCGGCCGCCAGACAATATGCCCTTCCTGGTATTGGTACGACCACCGAGCTTGCTGAGCTTATGGGTTGGTTGCTTTCCAATCGGAGCGGTCGTGTTACGGCGCAGGTGTGGTCTGTCGATGGCGGCTTTACCGGGGTTAGGCCCTTAGTGAAGTAGGGCTCGTACCCGAATCAGTCCTCGGCTTTTACCGCTGTCCGAGTCAATTGTATTCATGGCATTGAGCAAGTCGACAACGCTCACCCAGAAGGGTGGGTATTTAAACTTGGCCACATCCACAATTAACACCGAATCGCTCGCACTGTCATAGGCGGCAATCGGTGAAAAGTGTCCAGCGCCTTGCTGATTAAGTGTCTTGCGGTCGAAATTAGCTACCAGGCGCGTATTCGGGTCACCCATGGCGGTAGTCATCAGATCCCGGAAGGTAGATTCAGTCAGCTGATCGCCATAAAATAGATCGGCATTCACGGCAAATTGCCGGAACATCTCTGTCATTTGCTGCAGCGTCAAACCAGATCTCAGAGTTGCCTCGCGGGTTTTGATTGTTTGTGTGCGCTGATTAAAAAAGCTGTCTTGTGTGAAATAGGGAAATGGTTTGAGTTGGGGTGCCACTGGCCTTGTTTCTCGCGGCAGACTATTCAGCACCGCGGCCATACTGGCTGGCCCGCAAAAAGCCAGATTTTCCTGGGTATCTACAAAAGGCTGTACGGCAAAATATTGCCGGTTATAGTCGGCCTGTAACAATCTTTGGGCACCAGCCGACGAATTCAGATAAACCAGATCACCTGCATACGCGAGCGCTGTTAAGGTCAAGCCAAGCAGAAGCATCAAGAGACGTTGCATGTTTGTTCCGAATATTAAAGCGAGCTTCATTGTAAAAGATTGCGCTTTCTTTGATCTGGATCAAAAGGATCGCTACATCATCAAGATAAACGTCGACGGTGTGTTTAATGAGTGGAAGGTACTACGCTCACAGGGTTTGCAACTGAAGGTATTTGACTGGGGTCGCCATAGATGAGCGTGAGTGCTGATTCAACTTTAGGTGCCTGGCCAAAACAGGTTTTCACGAAGTCTGCATCCTGATACCACGCAGTATTACCACGAGCCTCATCCATAAAGGATTTCATGACTAGGGCGATATCAGGATTAGCTAGACCTGCAGCGCGTAGCTTTTCAAATCCCAGTGAACAGGCGCGGGATAGATCTTTACCGCTGGCATTCGACATAATTCGTAATTGGCTCGGAGCCGAACTGTTGAGAATCTGCATGAAATTTTCTTTGGTGCCGGGCACCAAGTGATTCAGGATGCGCTCGGCAGAGATGTTTTCACGAACGCCAAGATTGCTGAGATCTTCAACAGTCGGATAGAACAGGGTCCGGAAGAACGCAAAATCCAAACGGATCGTAAATAAATGAGTTTTTTCAGCGGCCGGGTCGGACTGCAGCTGCAGTATCTTTTTATCTGAAACACTGCCTATTTGATCAGCCCGATAGACCGGGATCTGAATGGTGTGCAAGCCTTTGCGCAAGTCAGACCAGTTCAGCGAGATCGGTACGCGAGCGTCGGTCATGCCCTTCATCATTTTGTTAGCGCGAGCCTCGGTATCGGCCAGTACGGAATTGCCCACAACGGCAGTGGCACCACCGACCAGCGCCGAAGTGCCTCCCGTGGCGACTAGGGTGGCAGCGCCCAGTAATAGTTTTGCTGAGCCGACAAAATCACTGTTTGAATCAATGGCACTTCGTACATTGATCGTGAGCGACAGCTTTCCCGGATTGAGAAGTGATCGAACACCTAGAACGGAGAGGGGCACGATCTGAATAGGGTTTGTGCTCAGCGAAGCGCATTCCGCACCATTTTCACGGCCGTCAAATGTTGCAACGGGTATATCCATCTGGTCCATCCGGCTTTTGAAACCATTGCTGGTTACGGATAGCACCAGTTGAACCTTATCGGAGCCCCAGAAGTTGCTGGAGGCCAGGCGAGCGCAGCTACCTACAGGAACGACTTCGGATGTAACACTGACATAGCCGTCACCACCCGAGCCATCTTTTAACCAGCTGGGGGGATCAGTCCGCGTCTGGGATGGATGCATTTCCGGAAAAAAGAAGGTGCTCGCCTGTGCCGTAGTAGGCAGCACAAGGCAGAGGTACAAAAACGCCTGCTCAAAGCAGCGTTTTAGTATCTTGGAGTTAGCGTAGCGCATTCGCGGATTTTACCCGCGTTAAGCATGAACTCAGAAAATTCTAAGGCGTTGCCGTCTGAAGTCAGAGCAGCTTAGTACCTAACCACCAAGCCCCGGCAGCAATCAGTGCACTACAGGGAATCGTCAGAATCCATGCCCAGACGATATTGCCAGCCACGCCCCAGCGTACACGGCGGGCGCCGCGGGTCGAACCTACGCCAGCAATGGCGCCGGTAATCGTATGTGTCGTTGAGACAGGAACACCCAGTGCCGTTGCAAAGAACAGGGTCATGGCACCGGCACTATTGGCACAAAAACCACGTGCCTGATTGAGCTTGGTAATACGATTGCCCATGGTCTTAACAATGCGCCAGCCACCGAACATGGTGCCTAGGCCCATCGCCGTATAGCAGGACAGGACTACCCACGCTGGCACGTGTTCGCCAGATTTTGAAACGCCTGCGGCAATGAGCAGCATCCAGATGATGCCGATGGTCTTCTGGGCATCATTACCACCATGACCCAAGCTGTAGCCAGCGGCAGATAGCAGTTGTAAGCGGCGGAAATGCTTGTCCACCTTGCTGGGCGACATGTTCCTACAGAGCCAGGAAACAATCACCATCATGAGGCTCCCGATGGTGAACCCCAGAAATGGCGCAATAAAGATGAAGGCGATGATCTTGAGTACGCCGGCCGAGATGAGGCTGCCGAAACCGGCCTTGGCGACAGCGGCACCGACCAGGCCACCCACAAGTGCGTGAGAAGAGGAAGAGGGAATGCCGTAGTACCAGGTGATCACGTTCCAAACGATGGCGCCGATGAGCGCGCCAAAAATGAGGTAGTGATCTACAATTGACGGATCAATGGTGCCCTTACCAATCGTGCCTGCAACCTTGAGTTCAAAGAGAAAGTAGGCAAGAAAGTTAAACGCCGCTGCCCAGATTACTGCCTGGTGTGGCTTTAAAACACGGGTGGAAACAATCGTGGCAATCGAATTCGCCGCATCGTGGAAGCCGTTCATGAAGTCAAACAGCAATGCCACGATCACAAGGGTGATGATCACCCCCAGGCTCATTTGCAGATTATCCATGGTGCGCGATCAGGAGTTTTCGAGGACGATCGCTTCAACCGTGCCGGACACATCCTTGCAGCGGTCTGATACCGATTCGAGTAGCTCGTAAATTTCCTTCAGCTTGATCACCTGGCGCACATCGGGTTCTTCGCGGAATACCTTGGACATCAACTCGCGCAGCATACGATCTGCGTCGGACTCGAGATCATCAATCTGGTGGCAGATTGTCAGGATGTGTGGACCATTTTGCATGCTGTCCAACAGCTTAACGACGGCGGTAATGTGATTGCAGCAGCGGGCGGTCACTTCTGCGAGGGCAACCGCTTCCTGCGGTACTTGCTTGATGTCGTACAGCGATACCGACTCGGCGACATCCTGGATAATGTCCAGAATGTCATCCATGCCACTGATTAGTTCGTGAATTTCGTCGCGATCAAACGGCGTAATAAATGACTTATGCAGCTGCGCCAGTGTTTCGTGGGTAATCTTGTCGGCTTCACGCTCAACCGTATCAATTTCTTCGGCCAGGCGATCCACATGGTCGGCATTGGTCGCCAAGGCACCGATCAGTTGGGTCAGCAGTTCGCCGCCTTTGGCAATCAGAGCAGCATGTGCGTTGAAATGATCAAAATACTTGCCTTCTTTGGGCATGAGCTTGCCGAACATGGGTGACCTATTTGTTTCATAAAATCGAAACGTTATTGTAATCCCTGTGTAAGCTATTGAGTGAGATATGTTGCGCGTTAGAATGCAGGCTGCCTGCTTTGAAAGCCTTTGTTATGCACATTTCGCCATACCCCGTCTGTTTGCTTGCTACGCTCCTAACCGCTTGTTCATTAACGCAAAATCCGGCAGCAGTTTCAGAGGGTGGAACAGTCCCGCAGACGATGACCGAATCGTCCAGTACAAATGAGCCTATTTCACCATCACCCCTTAAGTCAGTGGTTAGCATGCCTGTTCATGCCGTCTCGCCGGTGACCAAACAAGCACTACCATTATCTGCTTTATCCGGGATTGCCAAAGCGGCACAGAAGAACCCACAGAGCACCAAAAAATACGTAGGTGAAACACTGCAAGGTCAGGCTAAATTTGTTAAAGCGCCTAAGGGCAACCCGAACGCCATGGTTGCAGATGTGCGTATAACAGGCCTGGGGGAAGTATCGCTCTGGTGCCGGAATGTTTTGAGTGCTGCACCGGCAGGGCGTGTAATGAATTTTGAAGGCACGCTCACCGGGAGCGTTTATACTTCAGAAGACTTTAGTCACGATGTGACCATGAAAGACTGCCGGTTCCACGAATAGCTAAACCGGCAGCTTTGAACCTTGATTAAGCTTCTGCCTTTTTCAGGATCGCGTACAGCTCATCCTTCAGGTGCAGTTTCTCTTTTTTCAGGGTTTCGATTTCTTCCGGTGTGCCCGACTCAACGTGGGCTTCCATGTTCTTGATCTTCTGATCCAGATCATTGTGCTTGTCGAACAGGTTGGTGAAATGACGGTCAGTTGTCTTGAGGCGGGTGATCAGCTCACGGTATTCGGGAAACATGCTAACTCCGGTAATAAAGGACAGGGACGACAAATCGCCCACGCAACAATTTTACGCTGATGGGCGATATGCCGCCAGCTTATTGCGGTTGATTGTGGTTAATTTTGCCGTTAATGCGCTTAAAGAAGCTGAGTTTCTCAGGAAAGTGCTGCGTCACCCAGGCAACCAGTGTGTATTTGATGAGCTTTCCCGCAAACAGTGCGATGAAAGCTTCCAGAATTCGGTCGTCGACAATGCCAAAGAAAATAAGCAGTGGCATCTGGGGGAGGGGCGATGCACCAACCCCAAAGATAGCCCAAACACCATAGTCACCAATCCAACGCGACGCCTCGGCCCAGGTAGCCGGGCTAATAAGGTTCGGGAATAAATGATGGATTTCGTTATAGCCAAGTAGATGCGCAACGCCTACCACCACAGCGCCCGCTGCCGCACTCCCAAGAGAGCATGCCGCACTGAGCTTGAGCCAACGTCGTGGCGCCATGATCACGGCAGTGACAATCACAGCCGTTACCGGGTATGCCGCCGTCAGCGTGCCACCAAACGACAGCAGTGCACTCAGGCCGAGTAGATGATTGCCTTTATTGGCTCGCTCCATCCATACCTGTAGCTTGCTCTCTAGCTTGTCGAGCCGTTTACCCATCAGTCGATGCGGTTCTTACGCTGAATCAGCTCGATTTTGTAACCATCGGGATCATCCACAAAAGCAATCACGGTATGGCCATGCTTCATTGGGCCTGCCTCACGAACCACCTGGCCACCCGCCTCGCGGATCTTGTCACAGGCGGCGTAGGCGTCTTCTACCTCAAGCGCAATATGGCCATAGGCATTGCCCAGTTCGTACTTGTCGATGCCCCAGTTATAGGTGAGTTCAATCACGGCTTGTTCGGATTCGGCGCCATAGCCCACAAAGGCTAGCGTGAATTTGCCTTCGGGATAATCATTTTTACGCAGCAATGACATGCCTAAAATGCGGGTGTAAAAATCCAGTGACTTGTCGAGGTTTCCCACGCGCAGCATGGTGTGCAGTAAACGCATAGCTAGGGGCTCGCTTTATGCAAAGAGAATCAGCGCCAGAATACCGCCTAGGATGACCCATTTGCCGACGTAGTAGGCAGTACGGTTACGTGATTTGAGTCCCTTTGCCCAGACGCGGCCTTTGTAAACCACGCCGAATACTTTGTTTAGCACACCGGTCTTATCCCCATCGGCATTTGGCGACGCAGCTGCGCCAACCACATAACGACCGAACCAGCGGTTAAAGGCTTGAATCCACAAACCAGCGAGCGGGCGCTCGACGTCGCAGAAGAAAATCAGGCGGTCTTTGTCGGTTTCGTTTTCAGCGTAGTGAATGAACGTCTCATCAAAGAACACGCTCTTACCATCCCGCCAGCTATAACGCTCGCCATCCACATCAATAAAGCAGCGGTCATCATTCGGGGTCGACAAACCCAGGTGATAACGGATCGAACCGGCATACGGGTCACGGTGTTTCACCAGGCGGGCGCCCGGTGGCAAGTGCGTAAACATAGCTGCTTTAACGTTAGGTACCTGCTTGAGCAAGCCACAGGTCACAGGGCACAGCTCTTCCGCCGATGGGTGGGCGGTGTCATACCACTTAAGGTAAAAACGTTTCCAACCGGTACGGAAGAATGAGTTAAAGCCCACATCGTTATAGGTGTCCGATGCCTTGATCTGACCCAGTTCAGCAAGCTTTAGACCCTCTTCACGGATCTTTTCCCAGTTATCGTCAAAGATCTTCATTTCCGGGAAGTCTTTGGCATCGAGATAAGGCACGTTCGGCACAGTGGAGGCGGCATAGAGCATCACATTCACCGGTGCCAGAAAGGTGGAGTGATCGGTAATCTGGCGGAAAGGGCGCAGCCGCACCTTGCCTCGGAAGTGCACGAACATGGTCGACAGCACGAAAATCCAGATAATGGTCCACTTCACAGGCTTGTCCTCTTGAAATATCTTAAGTCTTTGACGCAAAGCATCATTATCGCCGCCACAGGGGTTCCGTGGCAAATCATCGGTTCAGTGCCTGCTGGCTGGTAGAATCTGGGCATGAGCCTGGTTGAACAAGTCGCTGATGTCTTTACCCCTGAAGGACCGCTGGCTCGCCAGATTCCCTCCTTCAAAGCGCGTCCGCAGCAGACCGAAATGGCTGAACGTATTGCCGATGCCATCAAGGCAGATGCTGCCTGCCTAGTCGAGGCGGGCACCGGTACCGGTAAAACCTTTGCCTATCTGGTGCCGGCTATGCTGTCCGGTGGCAAGGTCGTACTCTCTACCGGTACGAAGACGCTGCAGGATCAACTTTTCGAACGTGATATTCCAACTGTTCGCGAAGCATTGGGTGCTCCCATACGTGTTGCCTTGCTGAAAGGGCGCAGTAACTACGTTTGCCTGCATCATCTGGAACGGGCACACAGTGAAGGCCGCTTCCTGCAAAAGGAAGATGCGCGCCACATTACGAATATTCTGCGCTTCTCAAAAATGACGAAGCGCGGTGACAAGGCCGAATGTGCCGATGTGCCTGAATCCGCTGCAGTTTGGCATATGGCCACCTCGACCAAAGATAATTGTCTGGGGAGTGAATGTGCCCAGTATGAAGAGTGCTTTGTGGTCAAAGCACGCCGGGAAGCGTTAGAAGCTGATCTGGTTGTGGTCAATCACCACTTGTTTTTTGCCGATGTGGCGCTCAAAGAAGAAGGCATGGCTGAGCTATTGCCTAACTGCAACACCGTCATCTTTGATGAAGCTCACCAGCTGCCAGACACCGCCGGGATATTTTTTGGCCAGCGCTTCTCCACAACGCAAATACTCGATCTCGCGCAGGATGTGCGCTTATCGGCACTCGCCGAAGCGCGGGATTGCCTGGATCTACCCGTGCAGAGTGCTGCGCTGGATAAATCCGCACGTGACTTCCGGCTCACCCTGGGTAACGACACCCTCCGTCAACCCGCTAGCAACATGCTGAAGCATCCTGAGTTTCTCAAAGGGCTGGATGCGCTGGCAGACCGCCTTGATCTCATGACCGCTCTGTTGGAAACCCAGGCCGGCCGGTCACCGGATCTGGAACGCGCCTGGCAGCGGGCATTAGCGTTGGGTCAGGATTTGCAGCGCTGGAAGAAAGGGGCTCTCGGCCAGCCAGTCACCGATGAGCCTAATGTAGAAGCGCCGGACGCAGACTATGTGTATTGGTTAGAGACACTGGGTCATGGTTTGCATCTTCACGCTACGCCACTGTCAGTCGCCGAACCCTTTACCAAACTCATGGCAAGTAGCCCACGGAGCTGGGTGTTTACCTCTGCCACCCTGGCCGTACAAGGTGATTTTGGTCACTACAAAGAGGCCATGGGGCTGCATGACATTGCTTCCTTTTGCTGGGACAGCCCCTTTGATTACGGCACGCAGGCCATGCTCTGCTGCCCAAACGATTTGCCCGACCCGAATAGCCCGGAATATACCGAACGCCTGGTGGATAAAGCGTTACCACTCATACAGGCCGCACAGGGTCGCACCTTCTTTTTGTGTACCTCATTGCGTGCCATGCAAAAAGTTCGGACGCAGCTTGAAACCCGCCTGGCGTTTCATCAGCCGGAAATCACGGTGCTGTGTCAGGGTGACGCCGCTAAAAACGAATTGCTGCGACGATTCCGTGAATCGGGTAACAGCGTACTGGTCGGTTCTCAAAGCTTCTGGGAAGGAGTCGACGTGCCGGGTAATGCACTATCGCTTGTTGTGATTGATAAGCTGCCCTTCGCGGCACCCGATGACCCGGTACTCTCGGCAAGGATTGATGCCTTGAATCGTCAGGGTAAAAATGCCTTCATGCATTACCAGTTGCCACATGCGGTTATCAACGTGAAGCAGGGGGCAGGCCGATTGATTCGGAGTGAGCGGGATCAAGGTGTGCTGGTGATCGGTGATCCCCGTCTTGTGACTAAAGCCTATGGTAAAAAAGTCTGGCGCAGTCTGCCCCCTATGGCACGCACACGAGATATTGCTGAAGCTGAAACCTTTCTGATCAATACGCTTAAAGATCATGTTGCCTGATCGCCATCTTCTTGAAACCACACTCGGCGCGGGTGCGCTCAGTGAACGCCCCCATCTGTTCTCCGATAGCCTTGTCGAACTGCCTGCTGCAGAGCTCGCCGTATTGTCGGCATATGTTCAAGCCGTGACGACACTGGTTGCCTTGCCCGGTTTTCAGAAAGCGGTTGCCGAGCGGCAGGGTAGTAACGTATCGCATCAGACACTGGGTGTTTGTCTTGGGTTTGATTTTCATCGAACCCCTGATGGCCCTAAGCTCATTGAGATCAATACCAATGCGGGCGGCAGTTTGCTGGTGACGCTGCTTAACCGCGCGTGGGGTTTCAACCAAACTGCGGACCAGGCCGAACAGGCGCTCGTCAAAATGTTTATCAATGAGTGGCAGGCTTGGGGCACGGGGCGGCCATTGCAAACCATTGCCATCGTCGATGAAAGCCCGGAACAGCAATACTTGTACCCGGAGTTTGTACGCTGGCAAAAGCTGTTTGAAGCACAAGGGATTCAGACAATTATCTGTGGACCAGAAGCGTTGGTGTGTAACAGCGCCGGTCAGCTGAGTCATCAGGGTTTTGCCGTTGATCTGCTCTATAACCGGATGACGGATTTCAGCCTGAACAGTGCCGCA
The DNA here is from genome assembly GCA_039805865.1 of Pseudomonadota bacterium. Lineage (GTDB taxonomy): Bacteria > Pseudomonadota > Gammaproteobacteria > Burkholderiales > Rhodocyclaceae > Fluviibacter. The sequence goes on from JBDLTI010000002.1 coordinate 103,687, forward strand.
TCAGGTGTATTGACTCAGTGTTGGCAAGTGCAGGCCTCAGGCGTTAAAACAGGCACGCTGATTACACCGCACCCAGTTGCCCATGCACTCTGGGCCGACAAGCGTAACCTCGATTGGCTGTCGGATCCTGACTATCTGGCATCATTGGGTTTAAATCCCGAAGCCGTTACGCAGATCGTGCGTTGTGTGCCGCGCACGGTACCTGTGTTGCCGACACAAGGTGAGCATTTCTGGGGTGCGCGCAAAACCCTGTTCTTTAAACCGCAGGCAGGTTTTGGTTCACGTGCAACGTACCGCGGAGATAAGCTTACCAAACGGGTGTTTGAAGAGATCCTGCAAGGTGGTTACGTGGCGCAAGACTTTGTGCCGCCACCTGAACTGAGGCTACCGAAGATGAGTGAGGGAGAGCCCACATCGCTTAAGTATGATCTACGGGTCTATGCCTACAACGGAGAGATTCAGCTGTTGGCAACACGCTTGTATCAGGGTCAGACCACCAACTTCCGCACACCCGGCGGCGGCTTTGCACCGGTCCGGGTACTAACAGGTTAGTGTGTAAGGTGACGTCCGTTCACTGATACGTAGTCGGCGGGTGCGTTAGCCGCATCAGCAACCAAACGTTGTTCCAGTTCGGCAAGCGCTTCAGTGAGGGCTTGTTGCTGCCCGCTGATAAGTGCCTGGGTCGATTTGTCGGCCAGCGGTACACGCTTCGTAATGCGTGGCGTGGAGAACAAGCCGTTTTTGCTATTAAAACTGGTACTGGCATAAAACTGAATCGTCACAACCGCCGTGGGTTGGTCACGATAATCCCCATAGAACTCATCAATCACCCCTTGCAACTGATACATCGGGAAGAAGGTGGTGGGTTGTTCAACAATCAGCGTAAAGGCGTTAGATTGGGTGAGCCATTTCTGCGTGGCATTCGCCACCATGTCGCGTGGATAAATCAGATAAACGTTGTAGAAGTCTTTCTCGTACTTGTTCTCAGACATGCGATAGACCAGCGACTTTCCATCGTAGGGGGCGTTTGCTGAGAAGTTACCCATCTTCAGATGCATCTTTACCGGGTTGGCCCGAGGAGCGGCTGTGCGCTCAGGCATCACCAGCCAACTGCTCTGATCGGGATTGGGTCGAGAGAGTGAGCAGGCGCCGAGGAGTAAGGTCGCCAGTGCGGGTAACAGCCAGTAATACTTGGTCTTTTTGATCAAGGCGCTAGAGGCAGGTGTGTTAGGAGTATTCATAGCTATTCCTGAAAGCAACCATTAAGGGGTAACGCGCTTGGGTGGTTGGCCAAAGAGCAGCCACGATGGATAGTCATTTGCTTTTTGCGAGAGATCATTCACGTTGTTAGTGATCTGCCGCACGTTGTCCGCCGAGATGGTCAGGTCACCCTGCATCGTGGTCAGCGTTTGGCGTAGCACAATAATCGAACCCGTCAGTTGTTCTATGAGCACGGCAAGTTCTTGATTGTCCGTAGCCTTATTCACTTTGCCGAGTAATGCATTGAGTTGCTTCACAGATTCGTTTAGCCCATTGCCTTTGTTGCCATCACCCGCCACCATGCCATTGAGGTTAACCAGAAGCGTGTTTACTTCGTCTTGTGTCTTGGCCAGATTGAGATGGTTAAAGTTCTTCAGCGCATCCTCGACGTTATCCAAAAGCACGTTGACGGGGCTCGGTTGCGAAGGCACGACCGGATAATCAGGCGTCCAGTCGAATGGCAACTCCCTTAATTTGTTCGGGTCTTTCACAAAATCCAGTTCAATGTAGTTAACACCGGTAATACCCTGACCGCGAATCTGGGCACGCATGCCGTCTCTGACCATCTTTTCGATATATTCAACATTGTCGTAATTGAGCTTCTCCACCGTCATGCGTACCACGACATACTGTCGGCGCTGAATGGGAGCGATATCTTCTTCGTAAAGAGACCCGGAAAGACCGATATAACTGACCTGGCCAATCCGTACGCCACGAAACCGGACCGGGGCGCCCACATCCAGGCCCTGAACCGATTCCTTGATGTAGGTTTCCACAGTCATGGTTTTCGCGAATAGATTCTTGGCGCCAAAAATGAGCACGAGCGCAACGAGCGCCGCAGCACCAATGA
>JBDLTI010000003.1:0-85267 GCA_039805865.1 Pseudomonadota bacterium
ATTGCCCGGCGCTGTCGCGCTAGATGATCAAACGATAGAAATAACGCTGTCCGGGAAGTACCCCCAGTTCATCTACTGGCTGGCCATGAATTTCTTTGCCCCGGTGCCCCGTGAAGTCGATCAGTTCTATGGGCAACTGGCATTACGCAAAGGAAAAGTCGGTATCGATAACTGGCCCGTGGGTACGGGCCCTTACATGATGGTTCATAACAATCCGAACGCACGGATTGTGCTGGATCGGAATCCTAACTTCCATGAAGAACGTTACCCGTGTAAGGGTGAGGCGGCTGATGTTGCTGCCGGATTGCTCAAAGATTGTGACGCCCGCTTGCCCTTGCTAGACGGGGTTGTGTTCAGTCGTGAGAAAGAAAGTCTGCCGTATTGGAACAAGTTCCTTCAAGGCTACTATGATCTCTCAGGTATTTCTTCCGATAGCTTTGATCAGGCCGTACGCATCAATATAAACGGGGATGCCAATGTATCGCCAGCGATGGCGGCTCAGGGTATTCAGCTGCAAACCTCGGTGCGTACCTCGATTTACTATCTGGGATTCAATCTGATGGATTCGGTGGTGGGTGGTAAGTCACCTGCCGAACAGCAGCGCGCCAAGCTACTCCGGCAAGCTTTGTCGATTGCACTGGATCAGGAAGAGTTTATTTCGATCTTTCTGAATGGCCGTGGGCAGGCTGCCATGGGGCCCATTCCTCCGGGTATCTTCGGCTATCAGTCGGGTGAGGCCGGTATTAATCCGGTGGTGTATACGTGGAAAGAGGGTGCAGCGCACCGGCGTGGTCTTGATGAGGCGCGTGCCTTATTAGCGAAGGCTGGCTGGCCGGATGGGCGAGATGCGGTAACGGGTCAACCACTGGTTCTGAACCTGGACACCACCTCGGGGGGCATGGGCGATAAGTCGACGATGGACTGGATGTCTCGCCAGCTCAATCAGATTGGTGTGCAACTGGTGGTGCGCAGCACAGACTTCAACCGCTTTCAGGAAAAGCTACGCAAGGGGAGTGCTCAGCTTTTCTTTATGGGCTGGAATGCGGATTATCCCGATCCGGAAAACTTCTTTTTCCTGCTTTACGGCCCTGAAGGCAAAGTGGCACATGGTGGTGAGAACTCTGCCAATTACCAGAATCCGGAATTCGATCGCTTATTCCGCCTGATGAAAAACCTGCCAAATGGCCCTGAGCGGCAGTCGGTCATTAATGCCATGCTCAAGCTGGTGCGTGACGATGCACCCTGGGTTTACTGGTTCTATCCCAAATCCTATGTGCTAAAGCAGGGGTGGTTGCATAACCTGAAACCGAATAACGTGGCCAACAATACAGTGAAGTATCAGCGTATTGATGCGGCCAATCGTGCACAGTTACGGCAGGAATGGAATCATCCCTTGGTTTGGCCTTTTGTGATTATTCTGGGTGGGTTGGTTCTTTTGCTGTGGCCAGCAATGAAAGCCTATCGTTCCCGTTCCGGTCTCGATGCCTTTGGTAAGCCAGTGAGGAAACGCTGATGTTTGCCTATGTGATGCGCCGCTTCTTTTACGCCATTCCGATTTTGATGGGCGTGAATCTGATCACCTTTGCGCTGTTCTTTATGGTCAACAGCCCTGACGATATGGCCCGGATGCAGTTGGGGGTGAAGCGAGTCACGCCAGAAGCCATACAGCAATGGAAAGCGGAACGGGGCTACGACAAACCGCTGTTTGTGAATACATCGGCTTCCGGGTTAGCCCAGGTAACCAACACGGTTTTTTATACGAAATCACTCACCCTCTTTGCGGGCGAATTTGGCCGTAGTGAAGACGGGCGAGAGATCGGACGGGAAATACGTGAACGGATGGGGCCATCACTGGCAATCGCTTTGCCCACCTTTTTGATTGGCCTGGGGCTTACCGTGAGTCTGGCTTTGTTTCTGGTGCTATTCCGTGGCACCTGGCTGGATCGAACTGGTGTGGTGTTCTGCGTCGGCCTGATGTCGATCTCTTCACTCTTCTTTATTATCGGCGGGCAGTTTTTGTTTGCGCGCGTTCTGCAGCTCGTACCCATCTCCGGCTATGCCAGCAACCCGCTGGTAGCTTGGCACTTTCTAATTCTGCCGGTTGCTGTGGCGGTTATTGCTGGTATTGGTGGCTCAACGCGTTGGTACCGCACCCTGTTTCTCGAGGAGATCAGTAAAGACTACGTACGTACCGCCCGCGCCAAAGGTTTGTCAGATGCTGCAGTGTTGTTCAGGCATGTGTTGCGTAATGGCCTGATTCCCATTTTGACAGGCGTTGTTGTGGTCATTCCATCGTTGTTTATGGGGTCGCTACTCATTGAATCTTTTTTTGGTATTCCCGGTTTGGGGAGTTACACCATTGATGCAATTGCAGCGCAGGATTTTGCCGTTGTGCGTGCCATGGTCTTTTTGGGGTCTGTTCTCTATCTGCTGGGTCTGATCCTGACTGATCTGTCGTACACGTTGGTTGATCCACGAATCCGGTTGAAATAGCCCCATGACAATCAGCAGCCTTTTTAACACGTTGAGCCAGAGCCTATGGGTCTGGTTGGCGACCGATGTGCTGCTGTGGGCGCTCTTTGTACTGTTTGTGCTGTCGGTGGTAGTCATTGTACGATCACCGCTACAGCGGGCGGTTTGGCAAAAAGTCTTTCGTCAGCGTTTGGCGGTGATCTCAGCCGTGCTACTTGGTGTAGCTGCCTGTTTTGCCTTGCTTGATTCAATTCATCTGCGCGAACCGCTACCGCGCGCAACGCCGGATATGCCAGTCCGTTATAGCGTCGAAGTGAATTCGGTGCTGGATCTGTTGCTGGTAGATCTGCGTAAAGATCATGAAAAGACTTATTCGGCACCGCTGGCGGTGACACTGGCTGCACTAGAGCCCGTAACGATTACTTTGCCAGATGGTACGGTAGAAGTACGTCGTGAAGCGCCACGTCTCAAAGTGGCGGGGGCGGCTTTTCCACCGGGCCCTGTGGACGAAATGAGCTACTGGTTTGACGTGTTGCAGCGGGTAGGGTTGGGCGCCTTGGGCGGCGCTTTGTTCTTTGGCGTGCTTGGCTTCATGTTCATCCTGCTCAGGCGCACATGGATCAAGAATCAACAGAGCAACCGGATTGCCTGGCGCTGGGCTGCTTATGCTCTGGCTAGTCTTAGTGTGCTGGGTGGCATCTTTATCGGTTTAAGTTCTAATTTTCATGTGTTCGGTACCGATAAGGTGGGGCAGGATGTGCTCTATCAAGTCCTTAAAAGCCTAAGAACGGCCTTGGTGATTGGCTTGGTGCCAACCTTGGTGACGTTGCCATTAGGAATCGCCTTAGGTCTATCGGCGGGCTACTTCCGCGGCAAAGTGGACGACGTGATCCAGTATATCTACACCACGGTGAGCGCCATTCCAGGCGTGCTGCTCATTGCGGCTGCCGTGTTGAGTATTCAGGTGATGATCGATAACCACCCAGAGTGGTTTGCCACCGCCGTAGAGCGGGGCGATATCCGGTTGCTCGCACTCTGCATCATTCTTGGGATGACGAGTTGGACTGGCATTGCGCGCCTGCTCCGGGGCGAAGCGTTGAAGATGCGTGAATACGAATACGTTCAGGCAGCACGTGCCTTTGGGGTCAGCGCCGGACAGATTCTGCTGCGTCATGTATTACCCAACGTATTCCCGATTATTCTGATTACGTTGGTGATGGAGTTTTCCTCATTGGTGTTGGCTGAAGCGGTTCTGTCGTACATCGGTATTGGTGTTGACCCAACCATGTTCAGCTTCGGTTTGATGATTAACAACGCACGCATGGAATTGTCTCGTGAACCCATCGTTTGGTGGTCGCTGATAGCCGCCTTCCTGTTTATGGTAATTCTGGTGCTGTCGGCAAATCTGCTGGCCGATGCCGTGCGCGATGCTTTAGATCCTCGTTCCGAGGGGCAGTCATGACCAAGCCTTTGCTTCAGGTGCGAAATTTATCGCTGGGTTTTTCACGTAAAGCCGATGATGGCATGGCGAACCAGACAATTGATGCACTCAGCGACATCAGTTTTCAGTTGCATGCCGGAGAGACGTTGGCGCTATTGGGTGAATCCGGTTGCGGTAAGTCGTTGACAGCACTGGCACTCATGCGACTGTTGCCTGGGCAAGCCCGTTTTCAATCGGGACACGTGTTGCTGGCAAGTGATGAACAGGGCGGCCGCGCAGAAGATCTGTTACGGGTTTCCGAAGACCGGATGCGGCAGGTTCGGGGGCGTCGCATGGCGATGATTTTTCAGGAGCCTGCAACAAGCCTTAATCCGGTGATGCGGATTGGGGATCAGATTAAGGAAGTGCTCCAATTGCATCGCGGCATGACTGCCAAGATTGCCGATGAAGAAGTGCTGGCATTGCTGATGCAGGTGGGTTTGCCTGATCCGCAACGTGCGGCAAGTGCTTATCCCTTTGAGTTATCAGGCGGCATGAAACAGCGCGCCATGATTGCCATGGCGTTGGCTGGCGACCCGGATATCCTCCTGGCTGATGAACCGACCACTGCGCTGGATGTGACCCTGCAAGCGCAGATTCTGGATCTCATCGCGGAATTACAGCAGCATCGTCAGTTGGGCGTACTACTCATTTCACATGATCTGGCGGTTGTGTCAGCGCGGGCTGACCGGGTTGCTGTGATGTATGCCGGACAGATTGTAGAAAGCGGCCCGGTTGCCCAGGTATTGAATCAACCCACGCATCCCTATACCCGTGCCTTACTCGCGGCTTTGCCGGAAAAGGCGGTGCCTGGCCAAGCGCTAGCACAGTTGTCTGGCCGGGTACCCCCGTTAGGTCGCTGGCCAATGGCCTGTCGATTTGCACCACGTTGCGCAATCCGGGAACCGCATTGTGAAGAGGAGTCGCCGCCCTGGGTATTGCTACCCGGAGCGGATTCAATTGAGCTACAGCATCATGGACGGTGCTGGCGCGTTGGTGATGAAACAATTTCAGATGCTCAACCCATGCGACCTTTAGTTGAGCCGATCCATCCTATTGAAGAGTCACCAGTGCTCACGGTGTCTAATCTGAGTGTTCGTTACCCATCTTCAAATCAAGGTCTCCTGCATCGCCTGGCTCAGCTTTTGTTGCGCAAACAAGCTGTTTCGGTTGGGCCGGTAGTTGAAAGTGTCAGTTTTGATCTCAGAGCCGGTGAAACACTGGCCATTGTGGGTGAATCCGGTTGCGGTAAAACCACGACTGCGCGCGCGATCTTGCGTTTGATCGAGAGTGAGTCAGGCGACATCACTCTTAATGGAAACGCGATTGTCGGTGAAGGCGTAAAACCGGTAAAAGGTTGGCGGCGAGATGTGCAGATGGTGTTTCAGGATCCCTTTGCATCACTGGATCCTCGACAACGTATCAGGCAGGTTTTATCCGAGGGGGCTATAGCTCTGGGGTTGCCTGCAGCCAACTATGATCAGAATGCTTTAGTCCGGTTGCTTGATCGTGTAGGTTTACCGCCGGAAGCGCTTGATCGCTTTCCCCATGAGTTTTCTGGCGGTCAACGTCAACGCATTGCCATTGCCCGTGCACTTGCTGTGTCACCGAAGGTGCTTATTTGTGATGAACCCACTTCGGCACTGGATGTCTCTGTGCAGGCGCAGATTCTGAATTTGTTGCAAAAGCTACAGGCCGAAACGGGTATTGCGTATCTCTTTATTACCCATAACTTTGGCGTGGTGCGTTACCTGGCCGATCGTGTGCTCGTGATGCAGGCGGGGAAGGTCGTTGAAACAGGTGATACCGAACAACTGTTGGCTCGGCCTCAGCATGCCTACACCCGGGCGTTACTAAACTCGGTGCCTGTGCTAGGCTAATACGGTTACAACTTACTTAGCGCTTTTTTTGTTGCCAGATTTATCGCTGTTGGCGGTGGGTTTTGATTTGCTCTTGCCGCTGGATTTAGCGGTGGTAGGTTTGCTATCGGCAGAAGGCTTAGTGCCCGATTTTGCAGTGGACGATTTGCTTGCTGTCTTGTCCGACTTGCCTGCCTTGTCTGACTTATCCGCTTTGCCAGCTTTTCCCGATTTGTCGTCCTTGGACAAAGATTTCGTTGCCGGTTTATCCGGCGTTTCGGGCACGTTAACGGGCGGGTTGTCGTTCAGCTCTGCAAGGGGCGCAGCAGGCGCAGCTTCGTTCGCGTTTTCTTTAAGTACCAGCAGGGGTTGGCCCGGCTTGCTGAGCGATTTCATCGATATCCCATTGGCTTCTTGCAACTGCGTCAGAGACATATTGAATTTACCGGCAATGCGATCAGGTTTTTCGCCGGGCTGAACCGTGTAGCTGCCCCAACGGGAAAGCGGCTTATCCGATTCCTGGTGGGCATTCAGGTTGGATTTGAACTGTGGCACACGATCTTTAGGCAGATTGATCGTATCGACTTTCATGACCGGGCGTGAATGTTCCGGATTAAGCGCTTTTACTTCGTCGACGCTGATATTCGCCAGCTTAGCAACGGTATCCAGATCAATGTGCTTGCCGTAAAGCGCCACCGATTCGAAGTAGGGGCGGTTAGGTATGACGGGAAGATTCATTTGGGCTACCAGTTGTGGGTCACGCAGAATATTCTTAATCGCCTGTAAGCGCGGCACATAGTTCTTGGTTTCCGCTGGCATACGCAGGTCGTCATAACCCGTAGGCAAGCCCTGCGCCTGGTTCTTTCCCACTGCGCGTCCTACGGAGCCTTCGCCCCAATTGTAAGAGGCCAGTGCCAGGTGCCAGTCGCCCATCAGGCTGTAGAGATAGGAAAGATAGTCGAGTGCGGCACCAGTCGATGACACCACATCTCGACGATTGTCTTCCCACCACGATTGGCTCAGGCCATAACTACGACCCGTAGAGGGTATGAACTGCCAGAGGCCGGCAGCGCGTGCCGGAGACATTGCTTTAGGGTTGTAGCTGCTTTCTACCATGGGGAGTAGGGCGAGCTCGCTGGGCATGCCCCGACGCTCCAGTTCTTCAAGTACGAAGTAGGCGTAGCGACGGCCGTTTTCCAGCAGGCGCTTCATCGCCCCCGGATTTTTCATGTAGTAATTCTGATATTTCTGAACGAGCTCATTGTCGAGGTCTGGCATAGCGAACCCGTCACGCAGACGTGCAAGCAGATCAGGTGCTTCGCGGCCAGGGCGGGTATTAACAGCACGGGTCCAACCAATGGGCGATTTGTCTGGCGCAACCACCCCTGTGGACTGGTCGGCCGCATGCGCCACCACCGGGGTAAGCGAGGTGCCGAGGAGTGCAACAGTAATAATGACGCGAAACAGCATAGTTTTATGATAGCACAAAGCGGCTCAAACCCGCGCCGGACTTGGGGTTGAGCGCTGGTGGATCAGTGCGCTTTTGAGCCATGGAAAACAAAAAACCGCCTGAAGGCGGTTTGTTTGGCTGACGTTTCTAGAGGCTACATTTTCGATTTGGCGCGGAAGACGGGGCTCGAACCCGCGACCCCCGGCGTGACAGGCCGGTACTCTAACCAACTGAGCTACTTCCGCGCAAATCTTTGGCGTCCCCACGGGGATTCGAACCCCGGTTATCGCCGTGAAAGGGCGGTGTCCTAGGCCTCTAGACGATGGGGACGTCGATACAACTAACGTCTCGTTCTTGCTGTACTTCGACTGGTGGAGGTATGCGGGATCGAACCGCAGACCTCTTGCATGCCATGCAAGCGCTCTCCCAGCTGAGCTATACCCCCGAAATCGTGGTACAGCAGGAACAGGGCGAAACTATACCTAAAAATCGGTCGTATTGCAAAGCTTTTTCGAAGTTATCTCGTTAAAGTTTGCAACCCACTGATTTAGTTACCACATGCCAGCAAGGTTTCGATGCGGCGCAGCACTTCTTCGCGAGGGAAGAGCGCAATCAATGCATCAACCGAGGGGGTTTGTGTCTGGCCAACTAGGGCAAGACGAACCGGCATAGCCAGTGCGGGCATCTTGGCACTGTGGGCGGCCAATGTCTCTTTGATCGCAGCTGAAATCGAAGGAATATCCCAGACTACGTCCGATAATGCTTGTTTGAATGCGGAAAGAATCGGGCGCGTTACATCGGTGAGGTGTTGTGCTTTGAGTTCAGCCGTGGGTGCAGGGTGGCCTTGTAGCTGCTCAACCGCATCGGTGAGCTCTACGAGCGTTTGGGCACGATCCTTGTACAGCGCCACAATGCTTTCAATGGAAGGGGTGCCCGTGTCTTTTGCCTGGCGCAGCGCGAGTCTGCGACGCACATCCGCCGAAAGCCGATCGTTATCTGCCTGCTTGATGTAATGCGCATTCAGCCAGTTCAGCTTTTGGGTATTGAACTGTGCAGCGGATGGCGTGATGTGGTTAAGATCGAACCACGCAACAAACTGCTCGCGGCTAAACACCTCGTCGTCACCGTGTGACCAGCCCAAACGGGCCAGATAGTTGATTACCGCCTCCGGCAAGTAGCCCTCATCGTCGTATTGCATCACCGATACGGCGCCATGGCGCTTGGAAAGCTTTTGGCCGTCATCACCCAGAATCATCGAGAGGTGGGCGTACTGCGGGACGGGTGCGCCGAGTGCTTTGAGAATATTGATCTGGCGTGGCGTGTTGTTGACGTGGTCATCGCCACGAATCACCTGGGTAATGCCCATATCCCAGTCATCCACCACCACGCAGAAGTTATACGTCGGCGTGCCATCAGCGCGGGCAATAATCAGGTCATCCATTTCGGTATTGCTGATCTCGATCCGGCCTTTAACCAGATCATCCCAGGCCACAACGCCATCTACCGGGTTGCGGAAACGAATCACCGGATTAACGCCAACCGGTACAGGGGGTAAATCCTTACCCGGCTCAGGACGCCAGCGGCCATCATAGCGGGGTTTGTCGCCACGGGCGGTTTGTTCGGCACGTAGCGACTCAAGTTCAGCCGAAGAGGTATAGCAAGGGTAAGCGGTACCGGCTTCCAGCATTTGCTGAATCACCGCTTTGTAACGATCCATGCGCTGCGTCTGATAGAACGGGCCTTCATCGTGCGCCAGACCCAGCCAGTTCATGCCATCAAGAATGGCTTGCACAGCCTCTGGCGTTGAACGTGCAAGATCGGTATCTTCGATACGCAGTACAAACTGCCCCTGGTGATGGCGGGCAAAGGCCCAGGAGAACAGGGCGGTACGGGCACCACCAATGTGGAGAAAGCCAGTAGGGGATGGGGCAAAGCGTGTGCGAACCATGAATAAATCCGGTAAACGTGTAAAAGCGTTATTCTACCGGTTCAAGACGGCTCTCCCCAGTACAGCATTGACCAGCTGGCACTAATTGACTAGAATCCGCGCTTCGTTGGGCGGTTATATTCAGCGGTAGAAGGCTTCCTTCACACGGAAGAGGTCACTGGTTCGATCCCAGTACCGCCCACCAACAGATACTAAAAAAACCCTTGTGAGTAAAAACTCCCAGGGGTTTTTTGCATCTACGGGCTAGCGAAAGTCGACATAAGCTTTGCGTTATTATGACTTTGTGCTAAAAAGTCGCAATAACAAACAGGATGTCACGACTTTGAACAAGCGAGACCTACATCCAGACCTGCAAGCGACCTGTGCGCCAATATCCGGTCGCAATGGTTGCTTTGCGGTTGTGCCGCCACCCGCGCCGGCACAGCTCAACATTCCTGCTTGCTACGGCCTGATAGCAGCAGCTCAGAGCGAATTACAAAACCTAGGCAATGCGATCAGTCGTAACCCGGCTCATGCAGACTTGCTCTTGCACATGCTTAACAGGCGTGAGGCCGTTGATAGCAGCCAACTAGAAGGCACCCAGACCGGGTTCGATGGCCTGCTATTGCATGAATTACAAGAAGAGACGGGGCAGCTGGAAACCAGAAATAAAGACGCACGTGAAACGTTGGGCTACCTCCGTGCCTATTTAGCGGGCGCCTCCGCCATTCAAATGCGCGGTCAAAAGGCGCTAAATACATCGTTGCTCTGCCAGATGCACAACATTTTGTTGAATGGTTTTGTCGAGAGCATGCCCGGCAAAATTCGGGATCGCCAGAACTATATCGGTATACGTCTAGAAACGGCCACATACATTCCGCCGCCAGCAGAGGCATTAACGCGATTATTAATCGACCTGACCGAGTTGCTCCAGTACCAGCCCGATGGAGTGATGGAGGTTTCGTTACTTCAACGGGCGGCCATCGCGCATGCGCAATTCGAGGCGATTCATCCGTTCCTCGATGGTAATGGCCGGGTAGGTAGATTGCTTCTGCCGCTGATGTTTCAAGCTGAAGGCTGGCCACCTATTCATCTGGCCACTTTTTTAAAAGTGCGTAAGCAAGAATACTATGCAGCATTGTTAGCCGTTCAGACCAAACTAGATTGGCAACCTTGGTTGAGCTTGTTTCTAGAGTGTGTCATCGCATCATGCAAACACACCATTCAATTACTCGATCACCTTCATGGTTTAAGGAACCAATGGACCCAAAGGCTCACTGATGCCAAAAAGAGAAAGCATGCCGCGGTATGGCAACTGTTAGCGCTACTACTGGGTCAACCCGTTGTTACTGCTAACGAAATCGTAAAAAAAACAGGCATCTCGTATAGCACGGCTAACCAATCAATTGTCGAGCTGGTTGCGCTGGATATTCTGCGGCCAGCTCAGACAGAGAGACAACGGGATCGTGCATTTCATGCACACGAAGTGATGAATATTCTTTACACAGGCCTAGATAAAGTGCTGGCACAGGTAGCAGCCCTTAAATAAGGTTTTATTGAACCGGATCAATCTTTATGAAATTCAGCAAACTTCTCATCATCCTCGCAAGCGCCATCTCGTTAAACGCTATTGCCGATGAGCCCAAGGCGCACTACACCGATATCCCCGGAGTTAAAGCCCACATCCTCACTAAAACCACTAAGGCGTGGAACGGTAGTGATTTGCCGGCCTACGGCGATGGTCAGCCAGAAATCACCATCATTCGTTACCAGATCGAGCCGGGCGCCACGCTACCGATGCATATGCACCCGGTGATTAACGCCGGCCTGCTCATCAAAGGGCAGCTTACCGTTATCAAGAAAACGGGTGAAACCCTCAACATAACAGCTGGGCAGCCTATCGTAGAGCTATTTAAAGAATGGCATTACGGCACTAACCCTGGCAACGAACCCGTGGATCTGGTCATTGTTTATGCCGGGACTGTGGGTACACCGTTGGTAATTCGGGAGTAAGCCAGGAGCAGTTTCCAAGAAGCGCAGTATCATCTGGTGACACACTGACTGTTTCATAATCAGTAAAACAACTGGAACGCCCGAATGGATCGCACCGAACGCTTCTACAAAATCCAGGATCTGCTCAAACAGCAGAAAAAGCTGACTATGAAGCGTCTGCAGGAAACGCTCAACGTTTCCCGTGCCACCCTATGCCGTGATCTGGATTACCTTCGCGATCGGCTCGGTGTTCCCATCGTCTGGGACGCAAAATCACGAGCCTATGTTCTTGAGAGCTTTTCAACAGACGCTGCAAGGCAGGAGCTCCCCGGTGTCTGGTTCAATGAATCCGAGATTCACGGTTTGCTGGGCATGATTGAAATCATCAACCAGATGCAGGCCGGCAGCACTCTGGTAGAACGGATGACTCCCCTGAAACAGCGGTTGGAGATTCTGCTGGAGCAGGGTACTGGCAGCGCCAGCGAGATCATGCAACGCATCCGTATTCTGCCCATGGCCAGGCGGCCGGTAAGTGACGAACATTTCCAGTGGCTGGCAGATGCATTGGTCAAACGCCAGAGGGTGCGTATCCGGCACCTTAGCCGTAAGCGCAGCGAAACTGTCGAACGGGACATCTCTCCCCAACGGTTGGTCTACTACCGGGATAACTGGTACCTGGACGCCTACTGCCACCTGCGTGATGATCTGCGAAGCTTTGCGCTGGACGCCATTGAAGCGGTATCCCTGCTTGATAATCCCGCGCTGACTGCCACCGATAAAGCCCTGGCCGAATACTACGAGCAGAGCTACGGCATATTCAACGGCAAAGCCAGTCACGTAGCCAGATTACGGTTCACCCCATTCAGAGCCCAGTGGGTTGCCAGAGAGATATGGCACCCCAAACAACGCGGAAGCTTCGAGCCGGACGGCTCGTACATCCTTGAAGTGCCCTACGGTAATGACACCGAATTACTCATGGACATTCTGAAACAGGGGCCGGAGGTCGAGGTTCTGGCACCGGACTCACTAAAACAGAAAACCCTCAACATCCTCGCTGCCACACAAGCAAAGTATCAATCATCATGAACGACATCCGTAACTGTGAATTCCGCTTCAAATGTCCCAAACAATGGGATGCCCTAAAGTCAACCGACAACCAAGACCAGCGCTTTTGCAGTGTGTGCAACCAGATCGTTTACTTCTGCCATACCGATAAAGAACTGTTGGCCGCTATCAAAGAAGATCGTTGCATCGCCATTAAAGTGACTAGTGCAAAAGATGAAGGCATACAAGTCGGCATGCCGGCGCCTGAATACAATCGCAGAGGTTAAGAACCATGGATTTCTGGCTCGAGCTACCTACCAAAAACTTTATTCAGGCCCTTAAAACCGTTAAGCCGCGCCTACGCAGTGTTGCCAAAAGAGCGGGTACGCTGGACATCAGCTTTATCAACGGGGAAGCTATCTTTTGTGTAGGCGGCGCCATGACCCGTGTTCATGCCCAAGGCCATTGGGCCGGTGTAGTTGAAACCCCGTTTCTAACGCTGTTATCGTTTATCCAGGTGCCACCGGCAGGCGATACCGTCAAACTGGAGTTTGATGGCGACAAGTTCAAGATCGGTAGCTTCCGCTGTAAAGCCACCTGGCAAAACGTGAGCGACCAGATCACCGAGATCAAGAACGAAATTCACCTCAACGAGCTGGATAAAAAGGCCGAACTCAAAAAGCACTATTGCCCCAACTGTGGCACTAAAACCGGCATTCCACAGCCAGATGCACCCACCGACCTGTTTGAGGGGCTGAACTCCTCGCCAAAACCGATAACCCGGTATCAGTGCAGTAAGTGCAGGCTCGGTTGGCTTGAGCAATGATCGTTTACGGTTGTCGAGAATAAGTAACCTATTTGTTGAGCAATTGAACCAAAGAAAACATAAAATGTGAGCGTATATATTTGAACAAAGCGTTACACGCCACATGAACAAACCTATAAAGCAAGAACAAAGCAATTTAAAATGGATTGCAGACTTTATTTGGCGGATTGCCGATGATCGTCTGAAAGATGTCTATGTGCGGGGCAAATATCGCGATGTGATTCTCCCGTTTACCGTTTTGCGCCGCCTTGATGCTGTTCTTGAGCAAACCAAGCAGGCAGTGTTGGAACGAAAGAAGTTTCTGGACGCCCAAAAAATTGCCGAACAAGATGGCGCCCTACGCATGGCTTCAGGTCAAGCGTTTTATAACACTTCAGATTTCACCCTCGCCACGCTTACGGCTAGTGGCAAAGGACAGCGCCTGCGCGATAACTTCGTCAATTATCTGGATGGTTTCTCACCGAACGTTCAAGACATCCTTGCTAAATTCAAATTCCGCGATCAAATTCAAACAATGGTCGAGGCCGATATTCTTGGCTATTTGATCGAAGACTTTCTTGATCGAGCCGTCAATCTCACGTCATTGCCAGTCTATGACGAAGATGGTCGTATCAAACTGCCGGCGTTAGACAACCACGGCATGGGTACCGTGTTTGAGGAGTTGATCCGCCGCTTCAACGAAGAAAACAACGAAGAGGCCGGGGAACATTTCACGCCTCGTGACGTGGTTCAACTGATGGCCAAGCTGCTATTCATGCCGGTGGCCAATCAAATTCAATCCGGCACCTACCTTTTGTATGACGGCAGCTGCGGCACGGGTGGCATGCTCACTGTAGCTGAAGAAGCGCTGCACGATCTGGCCGCAACACACGACAAGGAAGTCTCAATTCACCTTTTCGGCCAGGAGATTAACCCCGAGACCTACGCTATTTGTAAAGCAGACCTGTTGCTTAAAGGTGAGGGCGACGAGGCTGAAAACATCGTCGGCGGTGCTGATAAGTCCACGCTTTCTGCCGATGCCTTTAAAGCCCATGAATTCGACTTCATGATTTCTAATCCGCCCTACGGCAAGAGCTGGAAGACCGACCTCGACCGAATGGGCGGCAAGAAAGAGTTTGGTGATCCACGCTTCATTGTTAACCATGACGGCGATCCTGAATTCAAACTCATTACCCGTTCCAGTGATGGGCAGCTGATGTTCCTGGTGAATAAGCTGCAGAAGATGAAGCACAAAACACCACTCGGCAGCCGCATCGCACTGGTTCATAACGGTTCCGCGCTTTTCACAGGTGATGCAGGGCAGGGTGAGAGTAACATCCGTCGTTGGGTGCTGGAGAACGATTGGCTCGAAGCCATTATTGCCTTGCCACTCAATATATTTTACAACACTGGTATTGCTACTTACATCTGGGTGCTGGCTAATAAAAAGGCTGAAAACCGTAGTGGCAAGGTACAGCTGATTGACGCAACGCAGTGGTTCCAGCCGATGCGTCGCAACCTTGGCAAGAAAAACTGCGAACTGGCCGATGCAGACATTGAACTCATTATGATGCATTACCTTGATCAGCCAGCCGTTGACGAAAAGGAAGCCAAGGCGACGCCCGAGTGCAAATGGTTTGATAACGCCGACTTTGGTTATTGGAAGATTACGGTAGAACGACCGCTACGTCTGAAAAGCCAACTAAAGCGACACGCCATCGAAAGCCTGCGTTTTGCTTCTGGTGACGAGGCTCTACGCACTGAGATCTACGCAAAGCACGGCGACGAGCTGTACACGGAATTTGCCAAGCTCAAACCAGAAATTGAGGCATGGCTCAAAGCTGACGAAGGCGATGAAGATGCTGACGACGAGTCGGATGACGAAGACGCCAAGACCACCAAGAAGGCCGTACCAGAGAAAAGGCGTAAAAAACTGCTCGACCCTGCAACCTGGCTACGGGACAAAACCCTATTAGAAGTGGCAAAGCTCGCACAGAAAGTGCTGGGCGAAGTTCTGTTCAACGATCACAATGAGTTCCGCGCGCGATTAGAGGCTATGCTCAAGGAGCACAACAAGAAGCTGGGCGCAGCCGAGAAGAAGACTATTTACAAGGCCGTAAGCTGGCGCGACGAATCTGCGCCTCCCGTTGTTGCCAAGCGCAGCAAGCTCAAAGCGAGCGAATCTTTCGACCCCGTTTACGACGGCTCGTACCTAGAAACCGTTGGAAAAGATCGCTTTAGAGTGGAATACGAGGCTGATACGGATTTGCGCGATACTGAGCAGGTGCCGCTCAAGGAAACCGGGGGCATTGAAGCCTTCTTCGTTCGTGAGGTGCTGCCCCACACACCCGATGCGTGGATTGCGATGGACAACACCAAGATTGGCTATGAGATCTCATTTGCACGATACTTCTACAAGCCAACCCCTTTGCGTACCCTTGAACAGATTCGCGCAGATATCCTCAAGCTAGAGCAGCAGACCGAGGGCTTGCTGCACAAGATCGTGGGGGCGGTGTGAAGGCTGGCGTGAATCCTTACCCCGGCTACAGAAAAACGCGAATGCGCTGGCTACCGGCTGTGCCGGAACACTGGAATGAGCAACGCGCCAAAACGTTCTTCCGCGAGGTTGATGAACGCTCGAAGACCGGACTGGAAGAGCTACTGTCTGTATCTCATCTCACGGGAGTTACACCGCGTAACCAGAAAAAAGTTACGATGTTCAAAGCCGCCAGCTACGTGGGATCTAAACTTTGCCAGCCCGGCGATATAGTCATCAACACACTCTGGGCATGGATGGCAGCGCTTGGTGCGAGCAGGTACATCGGAATCGTCAGTCCGGCTTATGGTGTGTATCGGCCGCATCGCGCCGACTTTTTTAATCCGGCATATCTTGATTACTTGTTGCGCACCCGTCCCTATGTTGCCGAATATATTGGGCGCTCGACCGGCATTCAATCCTCGCGCCTGCGTCTGTATCCAAACCAGTTTCTTGATATAGAGCTGCTGCAACCGCCGCGCCCGGAACAAGACAAGATTGTTGTGTACCTGCGGGTACAGGATGCCCACATAGCCCGTTTCATCAAGGCCAAGCGTGATCTTATCGGTTTGCTTACCGAGCAGAAGCTGTGCATTATCGACCATGCAGTGACGAGAGGGCTGGATGCATCTGTCGCTCTGAAGCATTCTGGTGTTGAATGGTTGGGGGGTGTCCCCAAACACTGGCAGGTTGGCCTTCTCAAGCATGTCGCTATGGTGCGCTTCAGCGGCGTGGACAAGCACTCTCACGCTGATGAAACACCTGTTCGCCTGTGCAACTACACAGATGTCTACAAGAATGATTGCATCACGGGTGACATGGACCTGATGCAAGCCACAGCTAATGCGGCTGAAATTGCCCGCTTCACACTGAAAGCGGGCGACGTGATCCTCACGAAGGACTCGGAATCGCCGGACGACATCGGCGTACCCGCTTGGGTTCCGGAAGATCTGCCCGGCGTGGTCTGCGCCTATCACCTTGGTTTGCTAAGACCCGATTCGGAGCGGGTACTGGGTGAGTTTCTGTTTCGTGCCATTGGTTCAGCGCGCATAGCGCAGCAGTTTCATGTTCTCGCCACTGGCGTTACTCGCTTCGCACTCAGCAAGCACGATGTAAAAAATGCTGTCATTGCATTGCCTCCTATCGAAGAACAACAAGCTATCTGCAAGTGGATCGATGACGAGTGCAAACCGCTCGAAGGCGCCATCCAGCGTGCAGTTGAGGAAATCAAGCTGATCCGTGAGTACCGCGATCGGTTAATTGCTGATGTCGTCACCGGCCAAGTGGATGTGCGAGGCTGGGTACAGGGGCCGGGCGATCTAGTGACAGACGAAGATCTGGCAGCTTTGGGCGGTGATGAGAACATAGAATCCGAAGAGGAGGTAGGCGATGTCGACGACTGATACAAGTGAGAAGGGTCTGGAGACACTAATCGTTCGGCATTTGACCGGCGAAAACGAGCCAGCGCCGTCCCTGACCTCTAAAGATATCGTGCCTTGGCCTCAGCAGGTGTGGCGTACTAGTGGGCTTGCCCCGTATGCCGTAGGCGGCTATACCCAGGGTAAACCGACAAACTACAACCGTGACGTAGCGCTTGACGTAGTGCAGCTATTGGCTTTCCTGCAAGATACACAGCCGGAAGCTGTTAATACACTGGAACTAGTTAGTGAAGGCATCAAGTGCACGCAATTTCTACACCGTGTCCAAGGCGAAATCGCCAAACGTGGGGTAGTGGATGTGTTGCGCAAGGGTGTCAGCCATGGACCGTTGCACGTCGACTTGTACAAGTTGCTACCAACGCCGGGTAATGCCAGTGCTGCTGAAAACTTCGGCAAGAATATATTCAGCGTTACTCGCCAGTTGCGTTACAGCAACGACGAATCGCAACGGTCGCTGGACATGGCGATCTTTATCAATGGGTTGCCGGTGCTGACCTTCGAGCTGAAAAACTCGCTCACCAAGCAGACTGTTGCTGATGCCGTAACGCAATACCAGACTGACCGCAATCCAAATGAATTGTTGTTCCAGCTGGGTCGATGCGTAGCGCATATCGCTCTTGACGATGCAGAGGTGCGGTTCTGTACGCACCTTACAGGTAAGACATCGTGGTTTCTGCCATTTAACCAGGGGTGGTGCCATGGCGCGGGAAATCCACCCAACCCACTTGGTTTGAAAACTGACTATCTTTGGAAGCAGGTGCTGCTGAAGGAATCGTTGGCAAATATCATCGAGAACTTCACACAGGTGGTTGAGGAAGAAGACGAAAAGGGTAGAAAACGACGGAAACAGATCTTCCCGCGCTTTCATCAATTACGTACCGTGCGTGCACTGTTACGCCGCGTCAGTGAAGACGGTGTTGGCAAGCGTTATTTGGTTCAACACTCGGCGGGTAGCGGTAAGAGCAACACGATTGCTTGGCTCGCACATCAATTGGTTGAGCTTAAGAGCATAGCCGACCCAATGAAGGCGCAGTTCGATTCAATTATTGTCATTACGGATCGCCGGGCATTAGATACCCAGATTGCCAGGACGATTAAGAGCTACGACCATGTTGCCTCTATTTTTGGCCATTCTGAGGATGCTGCCGAGTTACGTACCTTCTTACATAAAGGTAAGAAGATCATTGTTACAACTGTACAGAAATTCCCCTTCATTCTCGATGAACTTGGCGACCTAAGCGGTAAAAATTTTGCGCTGTTGATTGATGAAGCGCACTCTAGTCAGGGCGGCAAGACTACGGCGAAGATGCACATGGCACTTTCTGGCAATATCAGCGCTGATTCTGTTGATGATGAGACCGAAGAGGAATCTGTTGAGGATGCCGTCAATAGGATGATTGAGTCGCGCAAGATGTTGCCCAATGCCAGCTACTTTGCCTTCACAGCCACTCCCAAGAATCGCACATTGGAATTGTTTGGTGAACGATATGTTGAAGGAAGTAATGTTCACTTTCGTTCACCCGAGGAACTAACCTACACCACGAAGCAAGCGATTCAGGAAGGGTTTATTCTTGACGTGATTGCAAACTACACGCCCGTGGAAAGCTTCTACCACGTAGCGAAGACGGTAGAGGACGATCCGAATTTTGACAAAGTAAAGGCGCTAAAGAAGATCCGACATTACGTTGAATCTCACGATAAGGCCATCCGGAAGAAGGCCGAAATCATGGTCGACCATTTCATGGCGCAGGTGGCAGGCAAACAAAAGATTGGTGGTAAGGCGCGAGGAATGGTCGTTTGTAATGGGATCGCGCGAGCTATTGATTATTACCATGAAATAACTGATTACCTTGCTTCGATAAAAAGTCCTTACAAGGCTATTGTTGCCTATTCGGGCGATTTTGAAATTGGTGGCGTGAAGAAGACTGAGGCAGATCTCAATGGGTTCCCGAGCAAAGATATACCGGCTAAGCTGAAAATAGATCCTTATCGTTTTTTGATTGTTGCCAATAAGTTTGTTACAGGCTTCGATGAACCGCTACTACACACGATGTATGTGGATAAGCCTTTGGCAGGGGTTCTGGCGGTCCAAACCCTTTCACGCCTGAACCGTGCACACCCGCAGAAGCGTGATACTTTTGTACTAGACTTTGCAGATAACGCTGAGGCAGTAAAGCTTGCTTTCCAAGACTATTACCGAGCCACTATTCAAACCGGTGAAACAGATCCTAATAAGCTACACGATCTGAAAAATGACCTCGACGCAAAGCAAGTGTATAGCAGTCAGCAACTCGAAGATTTGGTGATGCTTTACGTCTCTGGCGCAGAGCGGGACAAGCTTGACCCTATTCTCGATCTTTGTGTTGCCGAATATATCGAAAAACTTAATGAAGATGATCAAGTTGAGTTTAAAGGCAAGGCCAAGAGCTTTGTGCGTAGCTATAACTTTCTCGCTGCAATCCTGACATATGGCCAACCAGCCTGGGAAAAACTTGCAATCTTCTTAAATTTCTTGATTCCAAAACTGCCGGCTCCGAAGGAAGAAGACCTTTCTAGGGGTGTGCTGGAAGCCATCGATATGGATAGCTACAGGGTCGACGCACGAGCATCGTTACGGTTGTCGATGGATGATGTGGATGGTTTTGTCGAACCGCCTCCGACGGGTGGCGGTGGCCGTGGTTCGGCTGAAATCGACAAGCTTTCAAACATCATAAAAGCCTTTAACGACTTGTTTGGCAACATCGAGTGGAAAGACGGCGATAAGATCCGGAAGGTTATTACTGAAGAGATACCTGAACGGGTGGCGCAAGACAAGGCCTACCAGAATGCTCAGGCCAATTCCGACAAGCAAAACGCCAAGCTGGAACACGACAAAGCGCTGAATCGTGTAGTGCTTGAATTTCTATCTGATCACACAGAGTTGTTCAAGCAGTTTAGTGATAACCCCAATTTCAAGCGCTGGTTAACGGACACGGTCTTTGACGTAACCTATCGGCCTAATGATCTAGATAGCAGACCTCCAAGCCACATTTGATCTTATATACATAGAACCTTGGCGTTGCCAAACTGTGCGTCATCGGATGAGAGACTGGAGCTTTTAGAATTGGCCTATGAACACTAAACCTCTGATGATTAGCTTCGATTGCCAGGAAGAGGGCATCCTGGTGCTGCCCTTTGGTCGGGACGAAGATTTTGAAGTTCACTTTTTTATTACAGAGAATGGCATCAACTACAACGGTGACTGGTTGCCGGTAAACATCAGCGATTTAGCGGCTGAGGTGATGAAGCAAGTGCCACAGGGCTCACTCTATGAGCGTATGGCTGATGCGGTAAGTGTTGGGTTTCTCTTCGCGAGTCACGGGCAGCCAGATGTGATGGAACAGCTGCGAAAGTATTGTCTTGAAGATGCGTGTGTTGAAGAGATCGAAGCCTGGCAGCAATGTCATGCGGTGGCGGAGAAGCTCGACCACTATAAACCGGCTTCGGGTAGCGGTTATTGCCTAGAGGATGAAGACATTATCAAGGATGACAGTTACCGCTTGCTCATGGAGAAGTATGGGGTAGCGTACTAAGTATCAGCTTCAGGGTCGTCAGCTAGCTGTGTCATCTGGCGAGGTAACGCGGCGAGTGTCTGTCCTAGTCGTCGCCCCTAATATTTATGCGCAGCCGTCGAAGAGATGATTCATGGATTTCATCGAAAGAATTAGCCGCATTACGGAAGTATGGTGCGGATTTGTTGAATCTGACTGAAGCCCAGTTAGATAGAGCAATTGTAGAAGGTGCATTAGTGGAGATCTGTCATGACCAAGACTGCCAAGCGTAAACCTCAAAGCCCTATCATGTCTGCCGTACATGAGGGGGCTTTAGATTTGCACCGACTAGGCTTTATCGATAAGCGCAAGATGCAGGAATATGATGCACTTTGTCTGGAGCCCATCCCCGATTATGATTGCGATCAAATCAGAAACCTGCGCACCCGATTAAACCTTAGTCAGCCAGTATTCGCAGCTGTGTTGAATACCACGCTGTCTACCGTGGTTCAGTGGGAAGGTGGCAAAAAGCACCCGCGAGGCACATCGCTCAAGTTGCTGAACCTGGTTGATCGCAAAGGGTTGGAAGCCGTTCTTTAGTTTCTGGCTATGGGTTCTCGAAAGAACCATCACCTGTCCAGGGTTCACAGTAGGTGGAGTACATGCCGCCACGCTGGTAGAAGGGATCAGGCCAGATTTCGGTAGTTTTAACGAGCAGGGTGTCTGCGTCAAAGCTCACGGTGAAGGCCATACGCAGTAAGCTGGAATCGCACCAGCCCCAGTTCCAGTCTAGGGCATTCTTTTGCGGGAAACGGTAGGTATCCCGATAGGGCCCCAGTATTTTGAGCACTTGCGCCTGTGTGTCGCCCACTTTGATTTCTGTGAAGTGTTTGAGGTCGAGCACCTGCTCTTTGCGCGTCATTTTGCCGCTGTCATCGAAATACACCATGAAGCTCACCCAGCCGGCAGGGCCGCGTGGGTAAGCGAGTTGTTGCACTTGTCCTTGCGGATTCTTCCAGACCATGGCGGGTACGCCCATGGTGGACTCAACGTCAGCTACGTTAGCAACGCCGGGTTTTAAGCCGGCACCACTATAAGAGGCGCACCCAACAAGCATTAGTCCCGCAAGAAAATGTGTGAGTAGGTATTTCATGAGTTCAGGTATTTGCCTAACCAGCTACCTGTTTCCGCGTGGCCCGTGATGATGTAGCTCAATGCGTTGGCATAACTGCCGGTGAGCTTTTGCTCGTTCCAGGCCTCGCGTGAACCTGCCCAGATGATTTTGTCACCACTATGCAGGGGCAAATCAGACGCTGGACACAAGATCAGTTGGCCAGCACGTTCCAGCATCAGTGGCATTAATTTCAATGGATTATCCCGGTTCCTGTTTGAGGTCATCATGACAGATAGGGGAATAGGGGACGCTAAGTTTTGTAGGGCGTGATTGAGTGCAGGGGTTTTGATACGGTTGATACGTGTTGTCCAGACATAGGGGACAAGACCAGAACAAGCTGGTGCAAGCGATTCGAGCAGATTTGTGGCCCACTCGGCTGACTGTTTTTCTACTTCACGAATAAACCGCGACAGCATGGGGGTTGTCAGGTAACTCAGGCAGGCATGCGCCACTGTCTGCGTTGTCACCATGGTGAGATTGGCGTCAAATGTTTCAAAGAGTGCAGAGTTACCTGAGCTGCTCTGACGCATAACGATGAACAGATCTGGATTGAGTTCGCGTGCGGTTATGGCAATAGATAGGTTGTTGATGTCATTGTCTGACGCAGCAACCAGGCCAACGGCATCCTTGATGCCGGCATCGATGAGCGGGTTGGCTTCAGTGCCAGCGCTGACGATACTGATATGGTCATCAGGGCTGGTTGGTCGTGGATCGATGATCCGTACGTTGTCATGTAGGCCCATGTTGTCCAGACGCTGCACAATGGCACGTCCGAAGTGGCCATAGCCGCAAATGATCCACTTACCGGTAGGGGGTTCGTGTAGTTCCGGTAGTGGGGTTCCCGGAACACGTGTTAACCATTCCACCAATTGGTAGCTCGGGGGGCTGCGCATCGCGAGTGCTAGCCTGCGAGCATATAGGGTGTAGGGATCGACCACAAAATTGGTGCCGAATGACGCCATGTTTGAAGCCGTCGCCGCATGTTCGGCGCGGGCAATGATGGGAATGCCGGGGTTGAGTAGCCGGACTGTCATGGCAATGGCCAGGTTGGCCTCGTCACTGTTGGTAACGGCTAATACGGCTTTACAGCGTGCGTGTTTTAGCCCGGCTATGAGGAGCGTTTCTGGAATCTGGGCATCGGCGTGAAGTGCCGGCACATCTGCCTGGTAGTCGCCAAGTTCCAGTTCCTGCAGGGGTTCTGCACGAACATCCAGCACAACAAAGCGCATCTGAACTTGATCCAGTGTTTTGGATATAAGCGAACCTGTTTCGCCCAGGCCGCAGATGATGCAGAAAGGTTCGGTAAGATTTTTTACCTTTCGGTTGAAGCGGCTTCGTGCCAGGGCGCGTTGTAACCCCTCATCTTTAAGCAGGTTGAGGATGCTGAGGATGGAATAGGACCAACCGATAACGGTGAGGTAAATACAGACGGTGACCCAGAAACGCTGTGCATAGGAAAATGCGTTAGGAATTTCGCCAAAGCCAATCGTTGTGGCTGTGTAACTGATGAAGTAAAACGCATCAAAGAATGTCATGGGCGCTGTTGCAGCGCCGTTTGCATCAATACCGGGAACCAGGACGAGGCCGAAGATCGATACCGCATAAATTAGGATCATAACGATCAGCGGCGTTCTCATCCGGCGAAGGACAAGAAATAGTACGCTGTCGTTGACGATGCTCATGACCGTTGTTTGCCCGAGGGTTCTATCGGCGCATCATCAGTGTTTCTGCAATCAGCAGAATCACCGACACCACATTGGCGAACAGGGCGCCGCCGGATAGCGAGACAACGCTGGCTGTGATTTCCGGGGTCATACCCAGACCCAGGACATGCACGGCAAAGCCCCAGGTCACTGCAGCGGCGATGAGTTGTAGATCAGCTACCAGACTTGTGGCCAGGTGAATGGCGCCAATCTGGGTGCGGTCACCGAACTTCAGGGTCGTGGCAATGAGGTTAACAACGATTGCGGCAAATAATTCGTAGATGTGGTGGAGCTCTGGTCGGGCAATGTCACCGATAAAGAATCCGAAGTTGAGCGTTGCCGCCAGGACAATAAAGAAACCAAAGACGACTTTTTCCAGATTCATGACTGAGCCTCAATATTTGTAGCGTTAACATTTTAATTATAGGCCTTGCTCGCACCCCGTTATAGGAAAAGAAGCTTGAGCCCAATAATGATGGTGGTGGCTTCAAATGCCCTTTTAACGAGCGTGTTTCCCTGGCGAATGGCCATATGGCTGCCTAAATAGCCACCGATGATTGAACCGATAATCAGTGCCGGTAACCAGTCCCATGCAATATCACCGGCCAAACCCAGAACAAAGGCACCTGTCCCATTCCATACGAGGCCGCAAAGAACCAAGGTGTAGGCAATAGCGCGTTTGTAATCCATGCCGAAGTGGCGAATTAGCCAGATCGTGAGGAATAAACCGCTACCCGAGGTGATTGATCCGTTGAGAAAACCAACCACAAAGAGTCCGGCCATGCCTTGCCAAAGTCCTGCGCCATGCCAGTTCTTGGGTGTGTATTCGATACCGAGTTTCGGTTTGAATATCGAATAAATACCCAGGCTGATAGTTAACAACCCCAGGGTCATTAGCGCTTCTTTTTCTGGTGCTTTAAGGATTAATGATGCACCCAGGATGACGCCGGGAATACCTGACCCCAGAATGATGAGTGAGGCTCTACGTTCAAGATGGCTTTCTCTTATATGGCGCAAAATGGCGCCAACACCCAGAAACACGCTGGCCACTTTATGGGTTGCTAAAGCAGCTGCGAAACTCAGGCCCAGGAAAATCAATATCGGAAACTGGATAAGACCTACGCCACCGCCAGATAGGGCAGAAAAGAAGTTGGCAACGATAGCCGTGCCAAAAAGTATGGCCTGATGGGCCAGATCGAGCGTCATGGGGTTAATGCCTAGGTGATAAGTCGTTATTATACGGAGCTTGAACGATCAATCTAATTCGAGCCGACATGCGTATACCCGAGATAATCGCCTTCGAACGACTCAGTGAGCCTTTGGCAACCCGCCAGGTTTTTGCGGGCCGTTTGCTGCGCTCTATGGTTATAGGCTCTTTGATTGTGGCGACTGCACTGTTTGCTGGCATGGCTGGGTACCATGTGTTCGAAGGGTTGAGCTGGATTGATTCCTTTGTGAATGCTGCGATGATTCTGTCTGGTATGGGTGTTTTGGCTGCGCCTGTGAGTGTGGAAGGCAAGTTGTTTGCCGGCCTCTATGCGATTTTTTGTGGTTTGGTGCTGATTGCTGCGACAGCGATCATGTTTACACCGGTAATCCACCGTTTCTTGCATCAGATGCATATGGACGACGAGGATTGATGCCGGTGACCGACCTGGATTTTATGCAACAGGCGTTAGCGCTTGCCCGTGAAGCCGCTGGCCTTGATGAGGTTCCCGTGGGGGCTTTGGTGGTTCTTGATGGTCAGGTGATTGGCCGCGGTTTTAATCAACCCATAGGTCGTCATGATCCGACGGCGCATGCAGAAATTATGGCGCTCCGTGATGCTGCTATAACGATGGGTAATTACCGTTTGCCGGGTTGTACGTTGTATGTAACGGTTGAGCCTTGCGCCATGTGCGCAGGGGCTATTCAGCATGCCCGCATTTCGCGAGTCGTTTACGGGACCTCTGAGCCTAAAACGGGCGCCTGCGGCAGCGTGCTGGATCTGTTCGCCGAACCCAGATTGAATCATCACGCTGAAGTTGAAGCAGGCTTGCTGGCTGAAGAAAGTGCTGCGTTGATTGCGGCATTCTTTCAGCGTCGTCGAGCAGAAGCGCGTGATCAGCGTGAAGCAAGGAAAAACGATGCAAATTGAAGTGTCTATTGCCAACCAATCACTGACATTGTTGGATGATGCCGGTGTGGTGGTCAAACGATATCTTGTTTCTACTGCCACCAAAGGTGCCGGAGAACAGATGGGCAGCTATCAGACGCCACGGGGCCGTCATCGTATTCGTGCCCGGATAGGGGATGGTTTACCCTTGGGTGCAGTTCTGCGTGGGCGCCGCCCTACGGGAGAGGTTTGCACGCCTGAGCTTATGGCGGCGCAGCCGGACAGGGATTGGATTCTGACCCGGATTTTATGGTTGTGCGGCGAAGAGCCGGGTAAAAACCGGGGCGGCCAGGTCGATACGATGCGACGCTATGTGTATATCCATGGCACGCCAGACAGTGCCGTGTTGGGTGAGCCTGGTTCACACGGCTGCATCCGCATGCGAAATACCGATATGGTCGATTTATTTGATTGGGTGCCCGTGGGCACACCGGTGACTATTTACGAAGACTGAGGCTGTTGCACTTCGGTTTCGTCTGGCAAGACGCGGTCAATCAATTGAAGTGTCTGTTCGCCGGTTTCGCTTTGTAGGTAAATCGAGCCCTCAATCGCATCTTGCTGCAGCACGGCCAGTGCTTGCCATTGGCCTTGAGCATCTTGAGCGGTAGTGAGCAGGCTGCCACAGGCCTGGCCATTCAGTAGGCTGGACCGGACTTCTGCACCCGGCACCAGCGGTTGTACTGAACTAACGCGGTACAGGTGACGTTTGATTTTGCCGAGATAGTGTGTGCGAGCCACAATTTCCTGGCCGGGATAGCAGCCCTTTTTAAAGCTCACGCCGCCCAGTTTGTCCAGATTGACCATCTGCGGCACGTAATGCTCACTCGTTGCTTGCGTGACCAGCGGGAAGCCCTGCGCGATATCGCTCAGTACCCAGAGAGCAGGGTTCGTTGTATCGCCAGATCCAGCAAGCTGTTGTAACTCGGATTCTGTGCCGGTGAGTAGGTCACGGGTGCTGTCGAGCCGAACGACCGTAACATTATCGATACGGCTAACTTGCCAGTCATTGGCGGGGAGGACGTGGTTGTTGAGTTCTGGCGCGGGGTTGAGGAGGCCATAAACCACGTCTGTTGACGGGGTTACCTGAACTTTCAGGCGCATGACGTACATTTTAAGGCGTTTGGCAATGGCATCGCGGACATCGGCTGCCAATACCAGGCGGTAGCCGTTTTCAATGGGCCAAATGACGAAGGTGGAGAGTAGCCGACCTTTGGCCGTGCACCAGCCTGAAATCTGGGCGCGTTCGGCATTGAGCGTGCGGATGTCACTTGGCACCTGGGCATGAAGAAAGTTCTGGGCGTCTTCTCCGGTGACATCGAGGATGGCAAGGTGGGGAAGGGCAATAAATTGTGGGGTAGTCATCGATCTGGATCCTGGGTCTGTGCCCGGTTAAAGCCGGTTAAGGTTGGTATCATAAGGGGCTATGAAATTTTTGGCCAAATTCTTCTTTGCGACCGCATTGGCGGGGGTAATTGCCGTGCTTCTGGTCTTGCAGTGGCCGGTACCGCTGTCGGAACCGAAATTGCTGGTACGCATACCGCAGGGGGCATCGCTGCGAACGGCTGCCCACAGCCTTAATGAGGGCGGTGTAGGTATTCCTGCCTGGATTATTTCGGGCGTGGGGCGTGTGGCCGGTCTATCTACGTCGATTAAGGCCGGTAGCTATGAATTTGATCAGGGTATAGCCCTGTGGGCGTTACTGCGTAAATTATCCAGTGGTGACACCAGCCAGGCAGACATGCTTTTTGTAGAAGGGACGACTTTCCGGGATATCCGCGTCAAGCTGAATTCGCAATCCGAACTCATACACGCCACCCGCGATATGAGTGATGCAGAGATTATGATCAAGCTGGGTGCAGCTGGTCAGTCGCCCGAGGGCTGGTTCTTTCCGGATACCTACCGTTTCGATAAACAATCCGAGGATCTTGCGGTTCTGCAGCGGGCTTTCATCGCCATGCAGAAGCAGCTCAATGCGGTGTGGCAATCACGGGAACCCAATCTGCCTTTGAAATCGCCCTATGAACTACTGATTCTGGCATCCATTGTTGAAAAAGAGACTGGCGCTGCGGCCGATCGGACTCAAATCGCCGGCGTCTTTATTAATCGTCTGCGAAAGGGGATGCGTTTGCAGACGGATCCAACGGTGATCTATGGATTAGGAGAGCGCTTCGATGGCAATCTGCGTAAAGCCGATTTGCAACGAGACACCCCGCACAATACCTATACACGGGATGGTTTGCCCCCGACACCGATCTGTATGCCGGGCATAGCGGCACTAAAGGCGGCTGCTCACCCGGCTAAAACGGATGCCTTGTATTTTGTTGCCAAGGGTGATGGCTCCAGTCAATTTTCTGCCACGCTCGACGCACATAACCAGGCAGTTAACCAATACCAACGAGGCAAGCCCTAATCATGTCATCGATACAGCCCGGACGTTTTATTACGGTGGAAGGCATTGATGGTGCCGGTAAAAGCTCACATATTGAATGGCTCAGAGCGTATTTAACGGCAGCAGGACATGCTGTGGTTGTTACAAGAGAACCCGGTGGTACGCCTTTGGGTGAATCTTTGCGGGCGATTTTGCTGAATGATCCGATGTCACCTGAAACTGAAATGATGCTGATGTTTGCGGCACGTGCCGAGCATCTGGCATCGGTGATTCGCCCGGCTTTGGAATCCGGTGCTTGGGTGATTTCGGATCGTTTTTCCGATGCAACCTATGCCTATCAGGTGGGGGGCAGGGGCGTTGCCGAACAGAAATTTCTGGCATTGGAAGCGCTGGTGCAAGAAGGATTGCAGCCTGATCGCACACTATTGTTCGATGTCTCAGTGGCCACAGCTCAGGCACGGCTGCATGACACGCGTATTCTGGATCGTTTTGAACGTGAGGCCAGTGACTTCCATCAGCGGGTCAGAGAGGCCTACCATCACCGCGCAGGGCAATATCCGGCGCGCATTCGATGCGTTGCTTCTGATGTGCCGATGGAACAAGTGCGCGCACAAATACTTACAGAATTGTCTGATTTGCTGGGCTGATATGATCAATTGGGTTGAACTCCATCGCGATGCCTGGAACCAGATTCAAGCGGCAAAAGCAGCGGACCGTCTGGCACACGCGCTTTTACTGACTGGCTCAGCCGGTATTGGCAAGCTGGAATTTGCGGAAAGCGTTGCCGCAGGTCTGCTCTGCGATCAACCCGGATCCGATGGTCAGGCCTGTGGTACATGTACAGCGTGCACCTGGCATGCATCGGGTAATCATCCGGATTTCCGCCGTTTACGCCCTGAAGCTTATTCAGAAGAGTTACCGGATAGTGAGGACGCGAAGCCTTCTAGTGCCAAAGCAGATAAGAAAAAGAGTGAGCAGATTCGTATTGACCAGGTGCGTGCACTGGAATCTTTTATTCAGGTAGGGAGTCATCGGGGTCGCCGGGTGATTCTGATTGAACCAGCTGAAGCGATGAATGAAGCAACAGCCAATGCCTTGCTGAAATCGTTGGAAGAACCGCCCGCCGGCGTACATTTTCTGTTGATCAGCCACGCTGCCGAACGCTTGTTACCGACTGTACGAAGCCGTACCCGTGCGATCCCAATGGCGGTGCCAGCAAGGACAGTCGCTCTGGCGCAGATGGCAAAGATTACCCCACCATTAAGACAGGCGGATCTCTGGTTGAACCGCTGTGCGGGTGCGCTACGCTTTGCCGTAAATCTTGCTCAGGCGGCTGAAAAACATCCGAATGCCAACGATGAGGCCTTGGCAGAAGTCGCTATTCTTGATGCGCTACAGACGCAATTGCCTTTAGGTGATCGTATGGATCCATTGGCTCTCGCTAAAACCTGCGAGAGTCTCATCAAAGGAGATCAATCCGGCTTACGATTGGCATGGTTGATTGATTGGCTGCAGCGTTGGACACTCGATTTACAATTGGTGCGTCTGGGTTCAACCCCATTGGTTTTTCCAGAACAGCTCGTTGTTTTGCAGCGCCTGTCATCGCAACTGAATGACGATGCGTTGCGTGTTTTCCCTGACTTTTTACTTGAGTCGCGTAAGTTGAGCGGGCACCCACTGAACATCAAGCTGTTTCTTGAATCTATTTTCTCGCGCACGATGGCGCTCTACGAACGGCAGGCTTAATTATTACCATGACGCGTTTGATTGACTCCCACTGCCATCTTGATTTTGATGGTCTTTCCAATCGGTTGCCGGACGTGCTGTCTGCGATGGTTGCAAACGATATCGCGGGCTGCATGACCATTGGGGTAACCCTTGAAGAGTTTCCGCATGTGCTGGCGATTGCTGAAGCGCATGAACAGATTTTTGCTTCGGTTGGCGTGCATCCGGAGTATGCCGATCACCAGGAGCCTGATGTGGAGACCCTGTGTGCGTTTGGGCGGCATCCTAAGGTGCTGGCCATTGGCGAGACGGGTCTGGACTATCACTGGCACAAGGACCAACCCGAATGGCAACGTGAACGATTTCGCGTGCATATCCGAGCGGCTAAAGCCCTGAACAAACCACTGGTCATTCACACACGAGAAGCTGCAGAAGATACATTGGCTATCCTGAAAGAAGAGGGTGCTAGTGCGGTGGGTGGCATTCTGCATTGTTTTACCGAAAGCCTTGCTGTCGCAGAAGAGGCAATGGCGCTCGGCTTCTATATTTCGATTTCAGGCATTGTCAGCTTCAAGAAGGCAGAACAGGTGCATGAAGTGGCGCGTTCAATCCCCCTGGATCGTTTACTGATAGAAACAGATTCGCCGTACCTGGCGCCGGTGCCCTATCGGGGCAAACCGAATGAACCTGCTTATGTAAAACACGTCGCTGAAGCAATCGCCAATTTGCGCCAGATTTCCTATGCAGAGGTTGCTGAAGCCAGTAGCCAGAATTTTCTCAGGCTTTTTCCTGCATCTGCCACTGTGCTGGCGCCGAGGGTAGGACTATGAAGAAAGTGCTCTGCGGATTTGCGCTTTTCCTGAACTGCGCTCTGCTCTGGGCGGCGCCCACTGCGGATGACATGGTCATTGCGGCTAAAAAGGATGATGCATCAACTATTCAGGAAGGCCTGAAAGCTGGATTCGATCCCAACTACAAGGATCGACAGGGCAATAGCCTGTTGATTCATGCGACGGCAAATGTGTCTGATTCAGCCGCGTTGGCCTTGCTTAACGGGGGCGCTGATCCGAAGTTAAAGAACCGTTCGGGTGATGATGCGCTGAATTATGCATCGCTCAAAGGTAGCCTGCCGGTAGTGAAAGCGCTTGTTGCCAAAGGCGTGCCTGTAACGCGACCTCAGGGATGGCAGCCGCTCACTTATGCCGTGGTTGGTAAACAGCAGGCAGTATTTGACTATCTGATGGATCAGGGCGCTGATCCTAACGGGAACAATCCGACCCAGGTATCTGCGCTCATGTATGCGGCACGAGAAGGGCAAGAGGAGATGGTGGATCGATTGCTAGCAGCAGGCGCAGATCCAACCTGGACCAAAGGCGGTGAAAGTGCGGTCGACTGGGCATTGAAAGCGCAGAATACCGATATTGCCGAAAGGATCATGAAGGCCCAGGAAAAAGTTGGGTTTGGACGTTCAGTCGTACTGAATGAGGACGAAGACGAAGAAGAAGCGGTGCCTGAAAAGCAATGAACCGTATCAAAAAGGCATGGCTAGCTTTGTTGCTAGCTGGCATTGGTTTTTGCTCTGTACCCCTTGCTCTTGCCGAAAGCACATCTAATCAAGCAGGTGCTGCCTCTTTGGTGCCGCAAACACAGATTCGCATGTACTTTACACCGGGTGACTCAGCCGAATCAGCCATTGTCGATCAGTTGCTCAACGCTAAAGAATCGATTCTGGTGCAAGCCTATTCATTTACCAATCCGGCGATTGCAGAAGCTTTGGCCGATGCGCGTGGTCGGGGTGTGAACATCGAGATCCTGCTTGATAAAAGTCATCGTACCCAGAGATATTCAGCAGCGGGCTTTACGGCGAATGCCGGTATTCCCACGCTGATAGATGACCGACATGCAATCGCTCACAATAAAATCATGATTATTGATGGGCGGGTTGTTATTACCGGGAGCTACAATTTCACAAGAGCCGCAGAAAAGACTAACGCGGAGAATCTGGTGATTATCGAGTCCGGTTCAATAGCCGAGAAATACCACAATAACTGGCAGAAACATCGGCGGCACTCCCAGCCTTATCAACGATAAGCATCAAGCCATTAAAAAAGCGCCCGAAGGCGCTTTTTTAATCGAGCGGCTACTGATTAGGAAAGCACAGCCGCAATGGCATCTGCCACGGCACCGATGTTTTTGTCGTTCAGTGCAGCCAGACAGATGCGGCCAGTAGAAACCGCGTAAATGCCATATTGGTCACGGAGAACGTCCACCTGAGCAGCTGTTAGGCCAGTGTAGGAGAACATCCCGCGTTGCTGGATAACAAAGCTGAAGTCCTGCTTGACGCCTTTGGCTTTGAGTTTATCGACCAGAGCGACCCGCATGGCGCGGATGCGATCACGCATTTCAGCCAGCTCGTGTTCCCACATCACACGCAGTTCAGGGCTGGTAAGTACGGCTGCAACCACTGCTGCACCATGGGTTGGTGGGTTCGAATAGTTCGTGCGGATAACGCGCTTCAGTTGCGACATCACACGCGCTGATTCATCGGCCGATTCGGTAACGATAGACAGGGCACCAACGCGTTCGCCGTAAAGCGAGAAGGATTTCGAAAACGAAGAGGACACCAGGAACTGCAAGCCCGAATGTGCAAACTTATCAAGTACGATTGCGTCAGGTTGGATGCCTTCAGCAAAACCCTGATAGGCCATATCCAGGAATGCAATCAGACCCTTAGCACGGATTACATTAATCACCTGATCCCACTGTTCGTTGCTGAGATCGGCGCCAGTTGGGTTGTGGCAGCATGCATGCAATAGGACGATCGAGTCCTTGGGCATGGCATTCAGGTCAGCCAGCATGCCAGCGAAGTTGACACCACGCGTTGCCGCATCGTAATAGCTATAGGTTTTAACCGGGAAATCGGCTGCTTCAAAGAGCGCACGATGGTTTTCCCAGGATGGATCGCTGATATAAACCGTTGCATTAGGCACCAGGCGCTTCAGATAATCAGCACCGATTTTCAGGGCGCCAGTACCACCGATGGCCTGGGCGGTTACCACACGCTTGTCGCGTAGCAGCTGAGTGTCATGACCGAAGAGTAGGGCTTGTACAGCTTGATCGTAAGCAACCGAGCCTTCGATTGGCTGGTAGCCACGAGCCGGTGGATTCTTCATCCGGGCTTCTTCGGCAGCACGAACGGCCTTGAGTAGGGGCAGTTTGCCCTCATTGTCGTAGTACACGCCCACACCCAGGTTAACCTTGTTGGCGCGAGTGTCTGCGTTAAAGGCTTCGGTCAGGCCGAGAATCGGGTCGCGCGGTGCGAGTGCGACATCAGCAAAAATCGAGGACATAAAAGCTCCGGTGGCCGCCGGCGTTGCCGGCATGGAGGAAATGAGGAAGGACGCGTTAAACTGTGCTCAAGGGCATAGAATAATTTGAAAATTCTAACATGGCATAGCCTTTCTATGCCGCTAATGTGCTGCAACAGAGATCTGCTTAATGACCAACGATTCTGCTTCAATTTCCGAACTTGCTTCAGTTTCTGCATCCAAGGTGGTGACCTTTGATGGCAGTCCATTTCGCCTGCATCAGCCGTTTCCACCTGCCGGAGATCAGCCGGTTGCCATTGAACAACTGATGTCGGGTTTGGAAGATGGTCTTTCCTTCCAGACCTTGCTGGGCGTAACTGGCTCTGGAAAAACCTACACCATGGCCAATGTGATCGCCCGTAGCGGCCGTCCTGCCCTGGTATTGGCACCGAATAAGACATTGGCTGCGCAGCTTTACGCGGAGTTCAAGGAGTTCTTCCCGGAAAATGCCGTTGAATACTTCGTCTCTTATTACGACTATTATCAGCCCGAGGCCTATGTGCCGAGCCGGGATCTGTTCATTGAAAAGGACTCATCAATTAATGAACATATTGAACAGATGCGCCTTTCTGCAACCAAAAGTCTTATAGAACGTAGTGACTGCATTATTGTTGCCACGGTTTCTTGTATCTACGGTATTGGTGATCGTGATGAGTATCATCAGATGATCATGCATGTTCGGGAGGGCGATAAGCTCGCACAGCGCGATTTACTCAAACGACTGGCCGAGATGCAGTACAGCCGTAATGAGATGGATTTCCAGCGCGGCACCTTCCGCGTTCGCGGTGATGTGATTGATGTGTTTCCGGCAGAGCATGCTGAGCATGCCTTACGAATTGAGCTCTTTGACGATGAAATCGAGCGGCTTCAACTGTTTGATCCGCTTACGGGTGAAATCAGACAAAGACTGTCCCGTTTTACGGTCTATCCATCGAGTCATTACGTCACGCCGCGTGCAACGGTATTGCGTGCGCTAGAAGGCATTAAGGAAGAGCTTAATGTGCAACGTGCAGCCTTTCTTTCAGAGGCCAAGCTGGTAGAAGCGCAACGTCTTGAACAAAGGACGAAGTTCGATATCGAAATGCTGAACGAAGTGGGCTTCTGCAAGGGGATTGAAAACTATTCGCGCCATCTTTCTGGCCGTAATCCGGGTGATCCCCCCCCAACGCTGATTGATTACCTGCCCGACAATGCGTTGATTTTTATCGATGAATCTCATGTAGCGATCGGGCAGGTGGGTGCCATGTACAAGGGCGACCGGTCGCGTAAAGAAAACCTGGTGAATTATGGTTTCCGTTTGCCATCTGCACTGGATAACCGACCACTTAAATTTGATGAATTCGAACAGCGGATGCGCCAGGCGGTATTTGTATCAGCCACGCCGGCTGCCTATGAAAAGGAACATGCCGGCCAGGTTGTAGAGCAGGTGGTTCGGCCAACAGGGCTTGTGGATCCACTGGTTGAAGTCAGACCCGCAACCACTCAGGTTGACGATTTGCTCGGCGAAATACGTAAACGTGTCGCTCTTGATGAACGTATCCTTGTAACAACGCTGACGAAGCGCATGTCCGAAGATTTGACGGACTATCTTACTGAAAACGGCATCAAGGTACGATATCTGCACTCGGATATTGATACGGTTGAACGCGTGGAGATCATTCGCGATCTTCGTTTGGGCGTATTTAATGTGGTGGTGGGTATTAACCTGTTGCGTGAAGGTCTGGATATTCCCGAGGTGTCGCTGGTCGCGATCCTAGATGCTGATAAGGAAGGTTTTCTGCGTTCTGAAACCTCGTTGATTCAAACGATTGGTCGTGCAGCGCGTCATTTGAATGGTTCCGCCATCCTTTATGCAGACAAGATCACCGGGTCAATGCGCCGTGCGATAGATGAAACGGAACGCCGCCGACAAAAGCAACTCGCGTTTAATGCAGAACACGGCATTGTGCCGCGGGGCGTTCAGAAGCGGATTAAAGATATCATTGATGGTGTTTACACCACAGGCTATTCGGATTCAACAGATGCTCAATCTATGCGCAAGGCTGCGCAGACACGTAAACGTTATGAATCGATGTCTGAAAAAGAAGTAGCTGCCGAAATCCGTAAGCTGGAGCAGGCCATGCAACAGCACGCCAAAAACCTCGAGTTTGAGGCGGCAGCACAGACTCGTGATCAGCTGTTCCGACTGAAGGAGCAATTGTTCGGCGCCGCACCCAAAGGGGATTAAAGCCTTAGAGCTTCTTCATAATCGCGCACATATCGGTGGCAATACCGCTCACCAGATATTGCGTGACTGATTTTGATGCTTGGGCGAGCTCCGAAGCCTGTTGGGGATTTGTTTTGCTGTAGTGATGCAGGGTGACAGAACCCGTGGTGCCCGAGCTGTAGGCATATCGCCCAATTTGTTTGAGACTGCTCGATTCATACACACGCACAAAAGCATCACCTTCCAGCGTGTCATCTTTGAGGCCGGATCTGAGCTTCACGTTGGTCACGCCGACCTGCATAAAAAAACGATAGGGCGCAGCGCGCTCTCTAAAACCAGCCGGCAATGCGAGATGGGTTTCGGTCCAGTTAACCTTTGTGGGCTCAAGTGTTTCTGGATAGACCGCTGAATTAATACCGCAGGTCTTGAGCTGTATCGCCAGTTTTTGTGCGAAGTACACCGGTAAATTAACGGGTGCAATGGCTTGGGCAACATCCTGGCTATCGACATTTTTAGATGCCGATTCTTCGGCATGAGAGGCAGCCGCACTGCCGGCGGTAGATCCGGCCAATCCCCCGACAACACCCGCCACAGGCCCGACCACCATGCTTCCTAAAAAACCGCCAATCGTTGAAGTTTTATCGGATATATAGCTCGTCTTAACCGCACCGCTAGGAATAATCAGAACCTGATAGGGGATTTGTCGAATTGGCTGTGCAGCATTTTCGTCAATGACATCCGCCGCTTTGCCAGATTGATTGATCTTGAATGGTCCGGATACGCAACCAGATAAGATTGAGCATAGTGCAATAGCATGAAGCGCATTCAAGTATGTGGATTTTTTAGACATTGTCGTTATTGTGCACGTTTGCCATAATTATGGAACAATGTAAAAAAATATTGAGACTTGAACCAGCAAGATCAAACCACCAGATCAGGTTTTTAAAACTGACGTGGAGCATAAGCGGTTCAGAGAGGGGGAGCGAATGACGAGAGTGCTGTTCGTGTGTATGGGAAATATTTGTCGTTCACCAACGGCAGAGGCTGTGTTTCGTCGATTGGCAGCGCAGCGTGGTTTGCTCGGTGAGCTGGAAATAGATTCTGCAGGTACCCATGGTTACCATGTGGGCGAAACGCCTGATGCGCGTACCCAGAGAGCTGCTGCCGAGCGCAAGTATGATTTGTCTGAAATTCATGCACGTAAAGTAGCGCCTGAAGACTTGGAGTACTTTGATCTGGTTCTGGCGATGGATCGGAGTAACCTGGACGCGCTGCGTAAGCTCTGTCCGTCTAATCGGCTGCATCGTCTCAAACTGTTCATGAGCTACGCGCGTCAATTTGATGATGATGAAGTGCCTGATCCGTATTATGGCCTTGCCCACGATTTTGATCTTGTACTCGACATGATTGAAGATGCGGCAGAGGGTTTGCTTGATAGTGTTGTCCGTGAACGCGGTGATCTGGAACCTGCGAAGCTATCTTCAAAGGCAGGTTCGGGTAAATCTAAATCGGGTTAATTAGAAGTAATATTAGAAGTGATTCCAGACATAAAAAAACGCGCCGGAGCGCGTTTTTTTATGGAGCACTCCAGAATTACTCTTTACGGGTTTCGACCATTTGTAGTGGTTCTTCTACAACAACCGGCTTAGCGCGTGGTGCGCGTGGTTTGCGTACCGGCTTTTCAGCAGGTGCTGCAGTAACGCTTGCACGCTTAACCGGGTCTGTTTCAACCATCTGCAGGCCAACCGCTTCCAGTGAGACAGGAGCGGGTGCAATAGCCACCGGTTTAGGTGCTGGTTGTTGTGTTGCAGGGGCTGCTTCAACTACGGGAGCTGGCGCAGCAGCAGGTGCCGGGGCAGGGGCCGCGATAGGGGCTGGCGCTTGAACAGCAGGTGCAGACTCTAAGGCAACGGGTGCGATGGCTGGTGCTGGCGACGATGTTTCGGAAGAAACGTTTGCCGATTCAAAACGCTGTTCGCCAACGTTCTCGTTCTGGGTTTCACCATTGTTAGGTTGACGCTCACCACGCTCTCGACGACCGCCACGACGACCACGACGACGGGCGTTACCACTGGTAGTTTCGTTTGCTGGAGTTTCTGCTGTGATGCCTTCAGCATTCAACAGATCAAGAGTATCCGTCGTCTGTGCGCTTGCAGCGGTTTCGTTCGTGGTGTTGGGACGACGATCACGGCCACCGCGGCGGCGATTGTTGCCAGCCGCGTTCTGACCAGTTTCATCAGTGCTTGCACCTTCAGCCGGCGTCGATGCACGGTCGCCACGATTGCTATTGCGACGGCCTTCCTGGCCTTCAGGACGTGGAGCACGTTCGCCGCGGCCTTGACGACCACCGCGTTCGCCACGAGTCTGACGGCCTTCGCTATCACCGCTTTGACGGCGAGCATTGCCACGGCCTTCACGCGGCTCACGCGTTGTGCGTGGGCGGGCCACTTCAACAGGCGGCTTTTTCTTGCTGTCACCGTTCAGCCAGCTGAATAGCTTGGACATGAAACCGGTTTTTTCTTCCGGCATTGGCTCTGGCGGCGTCGTTGATTTCATCGAAACCGGTGCCGGCGCGGCAGGTGCCACATTGCGAATCGCCGCTGTTGGACGGTTTTGATTCTTTTGTTGTTCCGTTGCGTAAGCAGGCAGCTCGGTCAACGATTGATCAACCATCTTGTAAGACGGTTCACGCACGTCATCCTGATTCAGTTCGTCATGACGCAGGCGCTGAATATGGTGCGCCGGTGTTTCAAGATGTTTGTTCGGCAACAGCAGAATGGTGATCTTGTGACGCAGTTCAATCGCCTGAATATCGGCGCGCTTTTCATTGAGCAGGAAGGTGGCAACGTCTACTGGAACCTGGGTATGAACAGCCGCCGTGTTTTCCTTCATCGCCTCTTCTTCGAGGATGCGCAGGATGTGCAGCGCAGCGGATTCGGTAGAACGGATATGGCCGGTACCGGTACAGCGCGGGCAGGTGATATAGGAGGTTTCTGCCAATGCCGGACGCAGACGTTGACGCGACAGCTCCAGTAGACCAAAACGGCTGATCTTGCTGGTCTGTACACGGGCACGATCGTGGTGCAGGGCATCGCGCAGGCGATTTTCAACTTCACGCTGGTTGCGTGCGCTTTCCATATCAATGAAGTCGATAACGATCAGGCCACCCAAATCGCGTAGACGCAGCTGGCGGGCGATTTCGTCTGCGGCTTCGAGGTTAGTCTTCAGTGCGGTTTCTTCAATGTCGCTACCCTTGGTCGAACGACCCGAGTTCACGTCAACAGATACCAAGGCTTCGGTATGGTCGATCACGATGGCGCCACCGGCCGGCAGATTTACCTGACGGGCATAGGCCGATTCGATCTGATGCTCGATCTGGAAGCGCGAGAAGAGCGGCACATCGTCGTGATAGCGCTTTACGCGATTCACGTTATGCGGCATCACCTGGCTCATAAAGGCCAGGGCTTGTTCGTAAATGTCATCGGTGTCGATGAGAATTTCACCGATATCAGGCTGGAAGTAATCGCGGATCGCGCGAATCACCAGACTGCCTTCCTGGAAAATCAGCAGCGGTGCCACATTGTCTTTGGCCACCGAATCAATGGCGGTCCACAACTGCATCAGGTAGTTCATGTCCCATTGCAGTTCTTCTGCAGTACGACCAATGGCAGCGGTACGGGCGATCAGGCTCATGCCTTCAGGCACGGTCAGCTGGGCCATTGCATCACGCAGTTCCGAGCGATCATCACCTTCGACACGGCGGGAGACGCCACCACCGCGTGGATTGTTCGGCATCAGAACCAGATAACGACCGGCAAGCGAGACGTAGGTGGTCAGGGCTGCGCCCTTGTTGCCTCGTTCATCTTTGTCGACCTGAACGATCAGTTCCTGACCTTCTTTCAGGGTTTCCTGCATCTTTGCACGACTACCTTCACCGTTGGGTGCATAGTATTCACGGGCAATTTCTTTGAATGGGAGGAAGCCGTGGCGATCAGCGCCGTAGTTAACGAATACCGCTTCAAGCGATGGTTCGATACGGGTAATAACGCCTTTGTAGATGTTGCTCTTACGCTGTTCTTTAGCAGCGGATTCGATATCGAGGTCGATGAGCTTCTGGCCCTCGACAATGGCGACGCGCAATTCTTCAGCTTGCGTCGCATTAAATAGCATGCGTTTCATACTTGGTGCTCCTAAAGCACCGGCACGGGCATTCCCGTAGGCAGGGTCACTGCGTTGTAATCGAGGCTTTCCGCGCGGCGTGCTCTCAGGGCGAGGCAGGGGATATCCTGTGTGGATCCCA
Source organism: Pseudomonadota bacterium (assembly GCA_039805865.1). Taxonomy (GTDB): domain Bacteria; phylum Pseudomonadota; class Gammaproteobacteria; order Burkholderiales; family Rhodocyclaceae; genus Fluviibacter. The sequence goes on from JBDLTI010000003.1 coordinate 39,555, forward strand.
AGCCGGACGTTCGGACAAGGCCAATCAATTACGACCGACAGGTCAAGGCATCTTGGGACGCATAACCTGCCGTTGCTGCATTCGGGACTGCATACGCCGGGCGTGTGTCAGTCGGTGACGGCCGCTTGTGTTCGTCTGGGCGGGTCGTCATAGCCCGGTTTGGCTGCGCCGGATGGTCACGAATCACGAACGCGTGGATCGACGATCTCGGGTCGGAATCCGGGCAGATCGATCCGGTATTAGACCCGGGAGGCGACCTGCTGGCAGCACAAACGTGTAAAGTATAAGGCATGACACGCAGTAATAGAACGCCAATGTGCCCTTTGCGGCAAAAATCTTCTCATTCGACGGGCTCGGCTGAAAAAAGAACAACGGAAACAGCTGGTTACGCGAAAAAAGATGATGCGCAGCCTGAAATCAGCTCTGCGTTGTCGGTTGAGCAGCGGATTATTGATCGCGAAGAAGCGGGGCAGCGTTTAGATAACTATTTGTTGCGGCATTTAAAGGGTGTGCCTAAAAGCCGTATTTATAAAATAGTGCGCAGTGGTGAAGTGCGTATTAATAAGGGGCGCTGTCAGCCCGATCAGCGTCTTAATGAGGGGGATGTGCTCAGGTTGCCGCCAGTGCGTCGCGCGGCGTTCTCTGAGGAAAAGCCGCCTGTCGCCCCCATGGTCGATTTACCGGTTTTGTATGAAGATGAAGCGCTGATTGCCTTGAATAAGCCCTGTGGGGTTGCTGTGCATGGTGGAAGTGGTTTGGCTTGGGGTTTGATCGAAGCGCTGCGTGCGCAGCGTCCTGATGCGCGATTCCTTGAATTGGCGCACCGTTTAGATCGGGAAACCTCAGGCGTGCTTCTGGTGGCCAAGAAACGTTCTGCCTTGATTGCCTTGCACGACATGTTCCGCGAACAAAAAGGCGATAAGCGCTATCTGGCGCTGGTGCAAGGTGTCTGGACTGAAAAGTCCATCCAGGTGACGCTGCCGTTATTTAAGTATCTTACGGCTGAGGGTGAGCGCCGGGTGCGCATCGCCAAAGGACGTGATTTGCAAAATCCTGAGGTTCGGACAGCAGAAACCCATTTTCGTCTGAAAAAACAGTACCCGGGCTATGCGTTGGTCGAGGCAAAGCTTAAAACGGGTCGTACGCATCAAATTCGCGTCCATTTGGCCGCTTTGGGTTATCCCATTGTCGGTGATGACAAATACGGCGATTTTGCGTTGAACAAATCGTTGGCGAACAGCAAAGCCCTTGAGCGCATGTTCCTGCATGCGTTTAGTATGCGGTGCAAACATCCGGCAAGCGGAGAGCCGCTCAACGTAGAGGCGCCTTTGCCAGTTGAGCTTGACCGATTTCTTGCAACGCTTGAGCGTGCAAAAACTTAATAAATAACATGAACAAACGCAACTACGACCTTGTTGTTTTTGACTGGGACGGCACTTTGCTGGACTCAACCGGGGCCATCGTCAAAGCCATTCAGGCAGCCAGTGTTGATGTGGGCGCGGTAATACCCACCGACGAAAAGGCACGTTACGTCATTGGCATGGGGTTGCGAGAGGCGCTGATGCACGCCGTACCCGATTTGCCTGAATCCCGATATGACGATCTTGTGCACGCTTACCGCAAACATTATCTGTCTGGTGATCATGAGCTTGCATTGTTCGCAGGTGTAGAGAGCTTATTGCAGACTTTGCAGGCAGAACACCGCTGGATTGCCGTCGCAACGGGAAAAAGCCGACTGGGCCTGGATCGTGCGCTTGAACATAGTGGTCTGGGTCGTTATTTCGACACGACACGCACTGCCGATGAAACGCGAAGCAAGCCCCATCCGCAAATGCTTGAGGAAATTATGAATCAGTTTGCCGTTGATCCAGAGCGTACGCTGATGATTGGTGACACGACCCATGATTTGCTTATGGCACAGAATGCAGGTGCGCGCGGTCTGGGTATCACGCATGGTGCCCACCCTGTTTCAGCGTTGGAAGATTGTGCACCTGAAGGCCTGGTTGACTCAATTGCCGATCTTTCAATCTGGATTAAAAAAAACGGCTAACCAGTTGTTAATATTTAAACAAAAACACAGCAGGATGCTTGTTTAGTGTCGGTGCCTCTGACTTTTTCCAGGCTTGTGCGCTTTTGGTCTGAATGAACTGGCTAGGCATTGTGAGGTCGGCGGCGACACAGATTTGCGTTTCCGGTTTCAAGCCATTAATCAGGCTTTCAAAGAAGGCATGGTTGCGATAGGGCGTCTCTATCACGATTTGGGTTTGCCCCTGGCGGCGTGATTCGTCTTCCAGTCTCGATAGCGCCTGTTTACGGCTTGCTTCATCCTGTGGCAAGTAGCCATGGAAGGCAAAACGTTGGCCGCCAAGACCGGAGCCCATGAGTGCCAGCAATAAGGAAGAGGGCCCGATGTGGGGCATGACCAAAATATTGCGCTGGTGCGCGCGCTGTACGAGTTCCGAGCCGGGATCTGCAACCGCAGGGCATCCGGCCTCTGAGAGTAGACCGATAGCGTGACCATTCTCTATTGGCTTTAAAAGCTCGTCCCAATCGCTGCTTTTAGCCTCGGATTTGCCCATTTTTCCCCGACCGGGCAGTTCCTGAATGTTCAATTCGGCGATTGGCACCGGCATTTCAACAGTTTTAAGAAATGCGCGTGCACTTTTGGCATTTTCGACAATGAAATGCCTGAGTTGACGGGTTAAATCCAGAACATCAGGTGTGAGCGATAGTCCCGGTTTAGCGTCAGCTAATTCACTCAGTGGCACTGGGATCAGGTGTAAGGCACTCATAAGGCGATTAAACGAATAAGGGGTTAAGTCCAGCATGTCGTAACATCCGGCACAGCGCAATAAGCGGCAAACCAACGAGCGCTGTCGGGTCGTCGCCGCTGAGTCGATCCAGCAGGGCGATGCCTAGGGCTTCTGATTTAGCCGATCCCGCGCAGTCATAGGCTGGTTCACGTTGCAAGTAGGCCTCGATTTCCGCAAGCGATAGTTCCCGGAACTCCACTTCCGTACCGATTAACTCTTCCTGTGTCTGTCCATTAGACGCATCGTAAAGGCAGAGGGCCGTTTCAAACCGGACAGTTTGTCCACTCAGTGCCTGTAACTGGGCAACCGCCTTTTCGTGGGTGCCTGGCTTGCCATAAATCAGGTCACCAACAACGGCGACCTGGTCGCTACCGATAATCAGCGCGTTTTTCTGGTCTTCTGGCAAGAGATTGGCTACCGCTTTAACCTTTTCCCGGGCTAGGCGTCTGGCTGTTGCAGCAGGGTGCTCTCGGGGTAATGGAGTTTCGTCAATATCCGGACTCATGGTGCTGAACGGAAGACCCAGACGCTCGAGCAGCGCGCGGCGATAGGCGGAACTGGAACCCAGAATCAGTCTACGTGGGGTGTTTTTTCCGGTTTCAGTGGGGGTGTCGGTATTCATGTTCGGTGCGCTTTCAATGGCTTGGCGATCAATATTGCAAGAAAACAGTCAACATTTCGCCCTGCCGATGGTATCATTCGCCGTTTTTCAACGGGACAGGTCTGGATGTTGTCTGCCGATTTGCCGGAAAGTTTTGACCCTTACGTCATGGCGCGCGATGGCTTTATTGCGTGTGTGGATGTGCCGGTGTCACAATTTCCACGTCTGGTAGACCTGCTGACTAGTTCGAACGATGTGGTTCGTGTAACGCTCAAGGCCTCGATGAGTGCTGATCAGCGACCGACCACGACGATCGGGCTTGATGCAACACTAGAACAGTCCTGTCAGCGCTGCCTGCAACCGGTAACGGTGGTTATAAACCATACGCATACCGTTGAGTGGGTAGCGGATGAGGCAGAACTTGCCCGTCTGGATGCGTCCGAAGATGACTTGGATAATCCTGATTGGGAGTTTTTGCCGATGCCTGTACCTCCCAAGGTGCGGACATTGGATCTGGTGGAGGATGAATTGATTCTTTCGCTACCCATCGTCCCGCTGCACGAGGTCTGTGTGTTGCCAGAAGCGGCGCCAGACAAGGCAGAAGATCATCCATTTGCAGCGCTGGCCCAGTTAAAGGGTTTGAACTAGGAATTCTTGCCGGAACCTGTTCCGGGAGTCGATTGGCAGTAAAACAGGCAGTAACGATTTAACCAGGAGTAACAACATGGCTGTTCAACAAAACAAAAAATCCCCATCGAAGCGTGGCATGCACCGCGCCCATGACGCACTGACAAACCCAGCGCTGGCTATCGAGCCTACGACGGGTGAAGTTCATCGCCGTCACCACATTTCGCCGTCGGGTGTTTACCGCGGTAAAAAAGTTATCAAGACGACTGAGGCCTGATAGAGGCTAGGTCAGGATTTTCACCTGACCGATGTTAAACGTGAGCTTTGAACGGATATGACCGTCAAAATCGCGATTGACTGTATGGGTGGCGACCATGGCCCGAAGGTCACGGTCGCTGCTGCGCTGGCGTTTGCCGCGGAGTTTCCCACTGCCGAATTGAAACTGGTTGGTAACGCCGACCGGTTGGAAAGTCGTCTGCGTCGTGCATCGCCTGATAAAGCGTTACGGGATCGATTGACGGTCGTTAATGCTAGCGAAGTGGTCGCAATGGATGAGCCGCCTGCGCTGGCACTGCGTAACAAAAAAGATTCCTCGATGCGTGTGGCCATCAATCTGGTGAAGTCCGGAGAGGTGGACGCCTGTGTTTCTGCCGGTAATACCGGCGCCCTGATGGCGATTTCACGCTTTGTGCTGAAAATGCTGCCGGGTATTGATCGCCCCGCGATCTGCACTGTGATTCCAACCATGACCGGGGAGACCCGTTTGTTGGACCTCGGTGCTAATGTGGACTGTACCGCTGAACATCTCCTGCAATTTGGCATTATGGGTTCGATTTTGACCAGTGCCGTTGAGCATATTGCCGAACCGCGTGTGGGCCTGCTCAATATTGGTGAAGAAGATATCAAGGGTAACGAAGTCGTTAAACAAACGGCAGAACTGTTGCGTGCCTCTGACCTTAATTTCGTCGGTAATGTTGAAGGCGATGGTGTGTACAAAGGCGAAGCTGACGTGGTGGTTTGCGATGGCTTTGTCGGTAATGTCGCGCTCAAGATTTCTGAAGGTCTTGCCCAGATGATGGGACGGTTTCTGCGTGAAGAGTTCAAACGCAATCTACTAACCCGTTTGATTGCTTTGCTGGCATTGCCTGTGCTTAGCCGTTTTAAAAAGCGCCTGGATCATCGGCGCTATAATGGTGCCAGTTTGCTCGGCCTGAAAGGCACTGTTATCAAGAGCCATGGTTCGGCAGATGTGTTTGCCTTTAGCCAGGCGATTAAACGGGCTTACTATGAAGCCGAAAACGGTGTGATCGACAAGATTGCACATCGTGTTTCCAGCTATACCGGTTTACAAACTGCCGCATTGCTCGTCGATCCTGTCAAGGATTCTGCAGCAACAGGAGAAGCCTGATGGCTCAGACAATTTACGCGCAACTTGCAGGCATTGGCAGTTATTTGCCGGGTGAGCCCATTTCCAATGAAGCGCTGATTCAGGCCAAGGGTCTCGAGTCCAGTGATGAATGGATTGTCACCCGCACGGGTATTGCTGCCCGACATCATGCGCCAGAGGGTGTCACCTCGAGCATGCTGGCCGAAGAGGCGAGTCGTCGTGCGCTGGCTGATGCCGGTGTTGATACTGCAGACGTGGATCTGATCATCGTAGCAACATCCACCCCTGATATGATTTTTCCGAGCACGGCATGCCTGTTACAGGGAAAACTGGGCAACGTCGGTGCAACAGCCTTTGATGTTCAGGCAGTTTGTTCCGGCTTTGTCTATGCCATGACGATTGCTGAAAAATTCATTCGTTCCGGTAGCCATAAAACGGCGCTGATTGTAGGTGCTGAAGTCTTCTCGCGCATCATGGACTGGAATGATCGTGGCACTTGCGTGCTGTTCGGTGATGGGGCAGGTGCCGTTGTTCTTAAGGCAGCAGATGCCCCGGGGCTTCTGGCAACATCGTTGCATGCGGATGGTTCGCAAGCAGATATCCTCAATGTGCCTGGTCAGGTTCGCAATGGTGTCGTAACTGGCGATCCATTCCTCCGTATGGATGGTCAGGCCGTTTTCAAATTCGCCGTACGCGCACTGACGGAAAGTGCACTCGAGTGTTGTGAGGCGGCCGGTATCAGTTCCGAACAGATTGACTGGTTGATTCCGCATCAGGCGAACGTTCGCATTATCGAGGCGATTGGTAAGCGCTTATCGATACCAACCGAACGTGTGATTGTAACCGTTGGACACCATGGCAACACCTCCGCTGCCTCGGTGCCATTGGCGCTGGATGAAGCCGTAAAGTCCGGTCGTGTAAGGCGTGGCCAGACGCTCATGCTGCAAGGCGTGGGTGGGGGGTTCACCTGGGGCAGTGTGCTGCTCAAGTATTAATAAGAGATTCTCTCGGAGACTATCCATGTCGTTTGCTTTCGTATTTCCCGGTCAGGGTTCCCAGTCGGTTGGCATGATGGCCGCTTATGGCGACTCGCCCGTTGTGCGCGCCACTTTTGACGAAGCGTCGGCTGCCTTGGGTGAGGATCTGTGGACGATGGTCGCCGAAGGCCCGGCAGAAAAGCTGGCAATGACAGTGAATACACAACCCATCATGCTGACGGCAGGCGTTGCTGCCTGGCGTTTGTGGGAAAGCCTGGGCGGTAAAACGCCCGCTGTGGTAGCTGGCCATAGCCTGGGTGAATACTCGGCGCTGGTAGCTGCGGGTGCGCTCAAGCTTGCCGATGCCGTGCCGCTGGTCCGTTTGCGTGCGGCCGCCATGCAGGAAGCCGTGCCTGCCGGTACGGGCGCCATGGCTGCCATTCTTGGTCTGGATGATGACGGTATCGCTGCGGCCTGTGCCGAAGCAGCACAAGGTGAGATTGTCGAGCCAGTGAACTTCAATGCACCGGGTCAAACTGTTATCGCTGGTCATAAAGGCGCCGTTGAGCGTGCCTGTGAAGCCTGTAAGGCACGTGGTGCCAAACGTGCCGTGCTGTTGCCGGTATCTGCACCATTCCACTCATCCTTGCTGAAGCCTGCGGCGGATCGTCTGGCTGTTGCCTTGGCAGATATCGAGATTGCATCGCCCGTGATCCCTGTGATCAATAACGTGGATGTGGCGATCGAAACCGATCCCGCACGGATCAAAGATGCTCTGGTGCGCCAGGCTGCCAAACCGGTACGTTGGGTAGAAATCATCCAGAAGATGGCCGGTATGGGCGTTGCTACGGCGGCGGAATGTGGCCCGGGCAAGGTACTGGCCGGTTTGACTAAACGTTGTGCTGATGGCATTACCGGTGTGGCACTGGCTGATGCTGAATCGGTGAACGCCAATCTTTCCCTAAGCTAAGGAATTCAAATGACTGCAACTGTTGCTCTGGTTACAGGCGCCTCGCGCGGTATCGGTCGCGCCATTGCCATGGAATTGACCCGTCAGGGCATGACCGTTATTGGTACCGCCACCAGCGAATCGGGTGCTGCCAGCATTACCGAGGCCATCAAGGCCGCCGGTGGTGCAGGGTGGGGCGCAGCGCTGGATGTGCGCGATGCTGCCGGCGTTGATACGCTACTTGCTGATATTGAAGCCAAAACCGGTGCTGCTATTACGGTGCTGGTCAATAACGCCGGTATTACCCGCGATACCCTGGCTATGCGTATGAAAGACGAAGACTGGGACGATGTGCTGGATACCAACCTGAAGTCGGTGTTCCGCATGTGTCGTGCTGTGATGCGCGGCATGATGAAAGCCCGCACCGGCCGAATCGTCAATATTACGTCCGTGGTTGGCCACGCTGGCAACCCGGGTCAGGCTAATTACTGTGCCGCTAAGGCTGGTGTTAGCGGGATGACCCGCTCACTGGCCCGTGAACTCGGTAGCCGCGGTATTACGGTGAATTGTGTGGCACCGGGCTTTATCGATACCGATATGACCAAGGCGCTGGATGATAGCCAGAAGGCGATGCTGCTGGGCAACATTCCTCTGGGGCGCCTCGGAACCCCTGAAGATATCGCCGCGGCGGTGTCTTTCCTCGTGTCGCCAGCGGCATCTTATGTCACGGGTAGTACGATTCACGTTAATGGCGGGATGTACCTGCCTTAATTATTTTTTTATTCTATTGCTCACGAAAACTTTGCGGTTGGCTGTGATTTGGTAGAATAGAGTCTGATTTCCACCACCTCTAATAGAAGGGTAATAGGAGCTTCAATGGATAACATCGAACAACGCGTCAAAAAGATCGTAGCCGAACAACTCGGCGTGAATGAAGCTGACGTCAAGAATGAATCTTCTTTCGTTGATGATCTGGGCGCAGATTCGCTGGATACAGTTGAACTCGTGATGGCACTCGAAGAGGAATTCGAATGCGAAATTCCGGATGAAGATGCCGAGAAGATCACCACGGTTCAGCAAGCGATCGACTACGTCAAGTCGCACCAGAAGTAATTTCGCTTGTTGCGTCATTGCGGCCGACGCGCTTTGTGTCGGCCGTATTTATATCAGCCCGTGGTATATAGCTCCGGGTCAGTGAAGGAGTTGGCATGCGTCGTCGCGTCGTCGTCACAGGATTGGGCGTTATCAGCCCTGTAGGTAACACCGTTACAGAAGCATGGGATAGCCTGCTTGCTGGTCGAAGTGGTATCGCGGCAGTGACGCGTTTTGACGTTAGCACTTTTCCTACACGCATTGCTGGCGAGGTCAAAGGCTTTAATGTGGCAGATTATTTGCCTGCCAAAGACGCTCGACGCATGGATACCTTTATTCATTACGGCATGGCGGCAGGCATTCAGGCCGTTCGCGATGCCGGTCTGGGTGAAAACCCTGCCGATGCCGAGCGCATCGGTGTTTGTATTGGTTCCGGCATTGGTGGTTTGCCATTGATCGAAGATACCAAAGCCACTTTCGATGCCGCTGGTGTTCGCAAGATTTCCCCATTCTTTGTGCCGGGCTCGATCATTAATATGATCTCCGGCAACCTGTCGATCATGTATGGTTTCAAGGGTCCGAACATTGCCCCTGTGACCGCATGTACAACCGGTTTGCACGCCATTGGTATGGCAAGCCGCATGATCGAATATGGTGATGCCGATGTGATGATCGCCGGTGGTGCTGAATCGACTATTTCACCGTTGGGTCTTGGCGGTTTCTGTGCTGCCCGTGCACTCTCTGAGCGTAACGATGATCCAGCTACGGCAAGCCGTCCATGGGACAAAGACCGTGATGGCTTTGTGCTGGGCGAGGGTGCTGGTGTGATGGTGCTTGAAGAGTACGAACACGCTAAGGCACGTGGCGCCAAGATTTATGCAGAACTGTGCGGTTTCGGCATGAGCGGTGATGCGTATCACATGACAGCTCCGGATACCGATGGCCCTAAGCGCAGCATGCAAGCCGCGCTCAAGAATGCCGGTGTGAATACCGACAACGTTCAGTATCTCAATGCACACGGCACTTCAACGCCGCTGGGTGACAAGAACGAAACTGAAGCCATCAAACTGTTGTTTGGTGCGGATGCCAAGAAACTTGTGGTTAACTCCACCAAATCGATGACCGGCCACCTTCTGGGCGGTGCAGGTGGTCTGGAATCGGTGTTTACCGTCTTGGCGCTTCACCACCAGATTTCACCACCGACGATCAACATTTTCAATCAGGATCCCGAGTGCGATCTGGACTACTGTGCCAATACTGCGCGTGAAATGAAGATCGATATTGCGTTGAAGAACAACTTCGGCTTTGGTGGCACCAACGGTTCATTGGTCTTCAAGCGCTTCTAAACGTTATGTTGAGCCGGCTAGAGATTCGGCCGGTTGCATCGCGCCGCCTTCGGGCGGCGTTGCTTTTGGTGTTGTCACTGGCGGGCTTGAGTCTCAGTCAGAGCAGTCTTTCTGGTCATTCGCTTGCCGTTGTTGGATTCTTACTCCTGGCTGTTTTCGTGCAGGCTTGGCGAACAGCGTCTCTTACGCCGCCTCCGATTGCACTAGCATTCAAACCTATTAAGGCATTTCTGATTGATTTTAAGGCGGCTGATACACCCATCCGCTGTACGCGTCTGAGTGTCTATCCCTGGTTGATCCTGCTGCATGTCGAGATTCCGCAGCAAGGCCGGCAGGTGATTGTTCTGTTGCCGGATAGTTTGCCAGATCGTTCGGTGGATCAATGGCGAAAACTACTGGTGTGGGCGAAGCGCATGCGTCGTCAGATTGCGACGCAATAACAACGTGTTAGCTACGGCGGCGCAGAATCGTATTTTTAACCCGTTTCTGGGGGTCCGGATAGTCTCGTGAGTAATGGAGACCTCGGCTCTCTTTGCGACGTAGCGCCGACCGCACAATCAGGTCGGCTGTTTGAACCAGATTCCGTAACTCCAGTAGATCGTGGCTAATCCGGAAGTTGGCGTAAAACTCATCAATCTCGCGGGTAAGCAGACGAATGCGATGTTGTGCCCGAAGCAGACGTTTGGTCGTACGAACGATGCCAACGTAGTCCCACATGAAACGGCGCAGTTCGTCCCAGTTATGCGAGATAACAATTTCTTCATCGGCATCCGTTACCCGACTTTCATCCCAGTGCGGCAAACTTGTTGGTGTCGGCAGCGGATTCGCGATGATCATGTCCGTGGCGGCGCGCGAATAGACCAGACATTCCAGTAGGGAGTTGGATGCCAGCCGGTTTGCGCCATGCAGACCACTGCAAGTCACTTCGCCTGCAGCATAAAGCCCGGATAAATCCGTGCGACCATGCTGGTCAATCATGACGCCCCCACAGGTGTAATGCGCCGCCGGCACAACGGGTATGGGCTCTTTGGTGATATCAATGCCAAGTTGTAGGCAGCGTTCGTAGATGGTCGGGAAATGCGAACGAATAAATTCAGCAGGCTGATGCGAGATGTCCAAGTACACACAATCGAGGCCGTGGCGTTTCATTTCTGCATCAATCGCACGGGCCACGATGTCGCGCGGGGCTAACTCTGCGCGAAGATCGTAGTCATCCATAAAGCGGGTGCCATCTGGGCGTTTGAGCAAACCACCTTCACCACGAACAGCTTCACTGATCAGAAATGATTTTTCCTGTGGGTGATAAAGACAAGTGGGGTGAAACTGGATGAACTCCATGTTGGCAATTCGACAACCTGCGCGCCAGGCCATGGCAATGCCATCACCTGTCGATGTATCGGGATTGGTTGTGTACAGATAAACCTTTCCTGCGCCCCCGGTCGCCAGGATTGTCTGACCCGCAGCAATTGTCTTAACTTCTCCTGATGCGCTATCCAGCACATAGGCGCCAAGGCAGCGATCTTTTTGCCCTAAAGACTGATGATCGACTTTGCTGGCTGTAATCAGATCCACCACGATGTGGTGTTCCATCACACAGATATTCGGATGATTGCGTACCTGGGGGGTGAGGGTGTCTTGAACAGCCGCACCGGTGGCATCGTCGACATGAATAACCCGACGGTGACTATGGCCACCTTCTCGCGTCAGATGGTATCGACCATCTTCACGTGTAAAGGGGACCCCGCGGTCGATGAGCCACTGAATTGCTTCGGCGGCGTGTTCAATAGCAAAGCGAGTCGCGCTTGGGTCATTAAGATAGGCTCCGGCAGTGAGCGTATCTGCAATGTGGTTTTCTACCGAGTCGGTGCTATCCAGAACAGCAGCGATACCACCCTGAGCCCAACCCGAAGCCGAGTCGACAAGCCGTCTCTTACTGGCAAGGCCAACTTTCAGCCCTGTATCGGCAAGGCACAATGCAGCACTCTGGCCAGCCAGGCCACTGCCGATGATGAGCACATCGAAACGGTTTGTGCAGGGTGAGGAAGTCTGGTTCAACGCAGTATGAGGTCGGGGATAGCCAGTATGGCGAAAAGGACGTTCACAACTTAAACTATCGGGCATTCTACAAGGTTAGAACGGAAACAGACATTAAACAGACGACAGATTCGTTAATGGATAGCGTTATTCCGGCTAAAGGCAAAGAAGCCGAGGCGGAAGCAGCGTTATTGGCGGCGGCCAAGGCGGGGGATCGGACGGCTTTTGAGTGCCTCGTGGTTGCTTGTCAATCCCGTATTCTGCGCTGGTTGGCACGACTGACGCAGGATCGCGCTGTAGCCGAGGAGCTCTTGCAGGAGTCTCTTTTTAAAGCCTTTATTTCTCTCAGCAGTTTCCGGGGGGACGCGACTTTTGCGACATGGTTAGCCCGAATCGCCCACAATACCTTTCTGGCTTGGAGCAAGGTAAATCGCAGACGACCTGATCAGGAAATGCTTGATGACGATACGGTGGCATCTAACGCTGGATCTGTCGATTGGCCTAGCTTCAGCGAAAGCCCTGAGACCTTGCTCTGGCAGCAGGAATTGTCAGATAGTCTGGGCCATGCCATGACTGAATTGCCTGAGGTCTTGAGACAAGCACTCACACTACGTGAGCAAGACGGCTTGAGTTATGAAGAAATTGCCCAAATTCAAGAAGTGCCAATCGGTACTGTGCGTTCACGGATTCATCGCGCCCGTGAATCCTTGTCGCACACCCTTAAGGGATTGATGGAGCCAGCATGACCGGATCTTTTACTGAAATATTACTGGAGCAGGAAACGCGGGTTTCTGCACTGATCGATGGCGAAACTTCGTTGCCCATCGAAGCATTGAGCGTTGCAGCAAGCGAGATGCAACAGTTTTACCATTATCAATTGATACGTCAGACATTACGGGGTGCCGTCATGACATCGGATGGCCATGAAACATATACCTGGAGTCAAACACGGTTTACCAAACTCTGGGCTCGCGTCGATGAGCAGTCGGACGTTCAAAGGCCTTGAAATAGCGTAGGATTCGCACTTATGGCAGAACGTGAAGCGCAAGTCATTGAAGTCATTCCAGCAACCCGGCCCGATGTGCCAGGTTTGGCGCGCCTTCATTTTGAAGTATCTGGTGGTTGCGGCCGATGCAATGAGACTGGCGGCTGCGGCGGTGTCAGCATTGCGCAACCCCTATGCAGTAAACCAAAGACTTTGCTGGTTGCCGATAACATTGGCGTGCGTGCGGGTGACAAGGTGTTGGTGGCCATACCGGATGCCTTGCTTTCCCAGGGCATTACCCGAGCTTACCTGATTCCCCTGATTTTGTTGTTCGCTGGAAGCACTCTAGGCGCCATGGTTTTACCTGATCTTTTACCCATACGTTGGCAACTCACGCCTGATGTGGGTGCGATAGCGGGTGCCGGTATCGGCCTGATTGCTGCCTGGTGGCAGCTACAACGCAACCAGAAATCCCGGGCGATGGTTGCGCCACGTATCGTTCGTCGCCTGATCTGAAATTCTCCGTACCTCTTGTGAAACTGGATATGAGCACCTCGTACAAGCGCCTTCTACAAATTTGCCTGTTTTGTTTTTCTTTGTCTCTGAGTGCTGTGGCGCAGGCACAAAGCCGTGGCTTGCCCGATTTTGTTGAACTGGCTGAAAAGCAGTCGCCTTCAGTGGTGAATATCAGCACGGTACAGAACAACCGGGGTAGGGCAACGAGTAACGGCATACCTATGGATCCAACAGATCCTGCCTATGAAATCTTCCGCCGGTTCTTCCCGCAGGCACCGGGAAATGGTCAACCACAGCAGGAAAACCGATCGCTGGGTTCAGGTTTCATCATCACGGCCGATGGTTACATCATGACAAATGCACACGTGATTGATGGTGCAGACGAGGTAACCGTCAAGCTTCTCGATAAGCGTGAGTTCCGCGCCAAGGTGATTGGTGCCGACAAGCGCACCGATGTGGCTTTGCTGAAGATTGACGCGAATGGCCTGCCCGCAGTAAAACTAGGCGACTCCGGCAGTTTGAAGCCGGGTGAATGGGTCGTTGCCATCGGTAGTCCCTTTGGCTTTGAGCATTCTGTAACGGCGGGCATAGTCAGCGCTAAGGGACGTGCGTTGCCCCAGGAAAATTACGTACCGTTTATTCAGACCGATGTCGCTATCAACCCGGGCAATTCGGGGGGTCCATTATTTAACCTGCGCGGTGAGGTTATTGGTATTAACTCGCAGATATTCAGTCGCTCCGGTGGTTTCATGGGCATTTCTTTTGCGATTCCTATCGACCTGGCCATGGATATTCAGCAGCAGTTACGTTCCAAGGGTCGTGCAAGTCATGGACGAATGGGTGTTTCTATTCAGGAAGTTACCCGAGAAGTGGCAGAGGCCTTTGGGTTGCCCAAGTCGGGTGGTGCACTGGTGAACAGCGTTGAGCCAAACGGCCCGGCTGCCCGTGCCGGTATTGAACCGGGTGATGTCATTCTCAAGTTCGATAGCAAACCAATCACCGTCTCCAGCGACCTGCCACGTATGGTGGGTGCGCTGAAACCGGGTACTAAATCTCAGGTAGAACTCTGGCGCAAAGGGCAAGTCCGTTCGGTGAGCGTCACTATTGGCGAATTCCAGGAGGATCGGGTGGCTTCCAATAAGCCCGCTGCTCGTGGCGTCGGTGAGGCAACCAATAGCCGTCTGGGTATTGCAGTCTCTGATCTGACTACCGAGCAGAAGCAGCAAATGCGTCTCAACGCCGGCATTCTGGTGATTGATATCCGTCCGGGTAGCCGAGTTGATTTGCGTCCGGGTGACGTGATTCTGGCTGTAACCGCCAAAGGTGACACACAGGATGTCCGCTCGGTTCAGCAATTTAACCAGATCATCGCTCAAATGGATGCGAAAGCACCAGCAACTTTGCTGATTCGTCGCTCAAACGTTCAGATCTTTGTGCCTATTCCACAGGCGCAACCGGCACAGCCAGGGCTACGCTAAAAGCCCACTAAGGGCTGGTGTACGAAGACCGCCAGCCTTAGCCCTGATCCGGTAGAATAGCGGGTTATTCTGGCGCTTCTGTAGCGCTCTTATTGCACTTGTTGCCAGCTTAATGCTGGAAAAATGGAATTCCGTGAAGCACATACGTAACTTTTCGATCATCGCCCATATTGACCATGGCAAATCGACTCTGGCGGATCGCCTGATTCATCGTTGCGGTGGTTTGTCTGATCGGGAAATGGCCGCCCAGGTTCTGGACTCGATGGATATCGAAAAGGAACGCGGCATTACCATCAAGGCGCAGACGGCTGCACTGGATTACAAGGCCAAAGATGGTCAGACCTATCGTCTGAATCTGATCGATACACCGGGACACGTGGATTTTTCCTATGAAGTCTCGCGCTCGCTATCCGCTTGCGAAGGGGCGCTACTGGTCGTCGATGCCTCGCAAGGGGTAGAAGCCCAGACGGTCGCCAACTGTTATACCGCGCTTGATCTCGGGGTCGAGGTGGTACCGGTGCTCAACAAAATCGATTTGCCGTCCGCCAACCCGGAAAATGCCCGGGCCGAGATTGAAGATGTGATTGGCATTGATGCTACTGAAGCCGTAGAGGCGAGCGCCAAAACCGGTATTGGTATCGACGATATTCTCGAACAGGTGATCGCCAAGATTCCGGCACCAGAGGGTGACCCGGCTGCGCCGCTTAAGGCACTGATTGTCGACTCGTGGTTCGATAACTATGTCGGCGTGGTCATGCTGGTGCGTGTGATTGATGGTTGCCTGAAGCCCAAAGACAAGATGCGCCTGATGTCGACAGGTGCTACCCACTTGTGTGAACAGGTGGGTATCTTTACGCCGAAATCAAAGCAACAACCCCAGCTATCGGCCGGTGAAGTAGGCTTTGTTATTTCCGGGCTCAAAGAACTGAAGGCTGCGCGTGTGGGTGACACCATCACGTTGGCAGATCGTCCGGCCGATAAGCCGCTGGAAGGCTTCAAGGAAATTAAACCGCAGGTGTTTGCGGGTCTGTACCCGGTAGAGCCGAATGAGTATGAGCAGCTGCGTGATTCGTTGGAAAAGTTACAACTGAACGATGCCGCACTCCAGTTCGAGCCTGAAGTTTCTCAGGCACTTGGCTTTGGTTTCCGTTGTGGTTTCCTCGGTCTATTGCATATGGAAATTGTGCAAGAGCGCCTCGAACGTGAGTTTGATATGGACCTCATTACCACGGCACCGACTGTGGTTTATGAAGTCTGTTTGCGCAACGGCGAAGAAATTATTGTTGAAAACCCGTCACGCTTGCCGGATATTGGCAAGATTGAAGAAATACGTGAGCCGATCATTACCGCTTTTATTTTTCTGCCGCAGGATTACGTAGGCTCAGTGATCACCTTGTGTAACCAGAAGCGCGGGTCACAGATCGATATGCGTTACCACGGTCGACAGGTTCAGATGATCTATGAACTACCACTCTCTGAAGTGGTGTTCGATTTTTTCGACAAGCTGAAGTCGGTTTCCCGCGGCTATGCCTCGCTGGATTACGAATTTAAGGAATACCGTACGGCAGATATGGTCAAGCTTGATGTGCTGATCAATGGAGACAAAGTTGATGCGTTGTCACTGATCGTGCACCGTTCCAGCTCGGTCTATCGTGGCCGTGAACTGGTCAGCAAAATGCGTGAACTTATTCCGCGTCAGATGTATGACGTTGCGATTCAAGCGGCGCTGGGTGCGCAAATTATTGCCCGTGAAACAGTCAAAGCCATGCGTAAGGATGTGCTTGCCAAGTGTTATGGCGGTGATATCTCCCGTAAGAAAAAGCTGCTCGAGAAGCAGAAAGCCGGTAAGAAGCGTATGAAGCAGATCGGCTCGGTAGAAGTCCCGCAGGAAGCATTCCTGGCAGTCTTGCGCGTTGACGGCAAATAAACCGATATAAGTCATTAAGTACGGAACGATTGAATGAATTTTGCACTGATTCTATTTCTGATTACCCTTGCCACCGGTATCCTGTGGCTGATTGATGTGCTCTATGCCCGTAAGCTGCGTGCGCCAGGCAGTAAAAATCCGATCTGGGTAGAGTGGGGTGCTAGCCTGTTTCCGGTGATTCTGGCCGTATTTGCGCTACGTTCTTTTGTCGTGGAACCATTCAAGATTCCATCCGGATCCATGATCCCTACGCTTCAAGTGGGTGACTATATTCTGGTGAATAAGTTCACCTATGGCTTGCGGTTACCCATCGTCGGCACAGAGATTGTTTCTGGCAATCCGGTCGCGCGTGGCGATGTGGTCGTTTTCCGTTACCCTCCTGAACCGAATGTTGATTACATTAAACGTGTGATTGGCTTACCGGGCGATACGGTAAGTTATCAGAATAAGCAGCTGACCATTAATGGCGTACCGGTTCCGCGCACGTCTGAAGCTGATTACCTGCATCCGGACCGCATGTACTACTCCAAGCAGTATAGGGAAACTCTCAACACCGTTACCTATAACACGCTGAATGACGCCGATGCGCCTGCCTTTGTGCCCGATGTCGCACGCTTTCCCTATCGCGATCAATGCCGCTATGACAGTGCCGGCTTCGTTTGCAAAGTCCCGGCTGGCAATTACTTTGTGATGGGTGATAACCGTGACAACAGTAAAGATAGCCGCGTCTGGGGTTTTGTGCCTGATGCCAATATTGTCGGCAAAGCCTTCTTCATCTGGTTCCATTGGGGTGAGTTGGGTCGTATTGGCTCCTTCCGCTAAACAAGATTCGGTATGACGCAAACAGGTCAGCGCACCGTAATGGCTCAGAACAGACTGGCGTCCCTCGAGTCTGCTATTGGCTATCAATTTTGTGATCAGACGCTGCTTGATCAGGCGCTGACGCATCGTAGCTATGGTCGCGACCACTACGAGCGCCTGGAATTTCTCGGGGATTCGATCCTCAATGCGGTCGTCGCTCAGGCGCTCTTTCAGACATTTCCTGATCTGCCCGAGGGGGATCTATCTCGCTTGCGCGCGAATCTGGTGTGTCAGGATCAACTGGTTACCGTTGCCGGAGATCTCTCAATCAGTCGATACATGCGTCTGGGTGAGGGTGAGTTAAAGAGTGGCGGGCAGAATCGGCCATCGATCATGGCGGATACCGTAGAAGCCCTTTATGGCGCCATCTGGCAGGATGCGGGCTTTGAAACAGCGCGGCGTGTGATCCTGGCAAGTTTTACCCAGCGTATTAATGCGATTGACCTTAATAAACTACCCTCGGCCAAAGACGCTAAAACGCGTTTGCAGGAATGGCTGCAGGGATGTCGGCTGCCGCTACCGGTTTATGACACGCCCATGGTGAGCGGTGCTGCACATGCCCAAACCTTTGAAGTGTTGTGTCATATTGCCGAGCATCAGATTCAAACTTGCGGCAAAGGCCCCACACGTCGGGCGGCAGAGCAACAGGCCGCTGAACTGGCGCTTGCACAACTAGAAGCTGTTCACCAGGATAAAAAGCGATGACCGAACTTTCTATCGAACTGCCTGAGCACCAGGCGCCAGCCGGGCTTGTAGCACTGGTAGGACGCCCCAATGTCGGCAAGTCGACTCTGCTGAACCGGTTGATTGGTGAAAAGCTGAGCATTACCTCCCGCAAGGCACAGACAACGCGTCACCGCATCATGGGCGTACGTACGGACGAAGATGCCCAGTACGTTTTTGTCGATACGCCCGGGTTTCAGACTAAACACAGCTCGGCCTTAAATCGCACCATGAATCGTGGCGTGACCCAGGCCTTACAGGATGTGGATGTCATTTGCTTTGTCATCGAGGCAGGTCGCTTTGGCGATGCCGATCGTAAGGTATTGGCATTGCTTCCCGAAGATCGCCCTGTCATTCTGGTGCTCAACAAGATTGACCAGCTGAAAGATAAGGCAGCGTTGCTACCCTTTGTCGCCAAACTGGCAGAAGTACATAACTGGGCAGCTGTCGTCCCGGTGAGTGCAGAAAAGGGCACGCAAGTAGAAGCACTACTCTCAGAAATAAAAAAGGCGTTACCTGAGCAGGGTTTTCTGTACGATCCCGATACGCTCACTGATCGCAGCGAGCGTTTTATTGCTTCCGAATACATTCGTGAAAAGCTTTTTCGTCTACTAGGTGACGAGTTGCCTTATGCAGCTACGGTAGAGATTGAGAAATTCGAAACAGAAGGCGACCTACGCCGAATTTTTGCCGCTATCGTTGTTGATCGGGACTCCCACAAACCAATGATCATCGGACGTAATGGTGAAACACTCAAACGTATCGCCTCGGAAGCACGTCAGGATATGACCCGGATGTTTGGTGGCACCGTCTATCTGGAGCTTTGGGTTAAGGTCAAATCGGGCTGGGCGGATGATGAGCGCCTACTGCGTACCTTAGGCTACGAATAACCGTTCGCTGACGCTAAACCGATCTATGCGGCCCGTAAAAGTCGAACGCCAGCCAGCCTTTGTGCTGCACAGTCGGCCGTATCGGGAAACCAGTCTGATTGTTGAAGCGATAACCCGCGATTACGGGCGTATGGCTCTGGTAGCCAAAGGGGTGCGCCGCCCGCGATCTGCCATGCGGGGTGTGCTAATGGCGTTCCAACCGCTGGAGATGACCTGGAGCGGGAAGGGCGAAGTTGTTACGCTGCACAATGCCGAATGGCAGGGGGGGCAGCCCTTATTGCAAGGTCGTGCCTTGCTCTGTGCCTATTATCTGAATGAGTTGCTGATGAATCTGCTGCCCCGTGAAGATGCCCATGAGCAGCTATTTACTCACTACAGCAGTACCTTGCAAGCGCTCTCGACATCCGAGTCTCATGATGCGGCTTACTTTTCGGGCGTATTACGCCGTTTCGAGAAACAGCTACTTGGGGAACTCGGTTATGGCCTGATGCTGCTTCATGATGCGAGTGGCCAGCCGATTGTTCCTGCTGACCGCTATCTTTATGAAATGGAGTCTGGGCCGAGGATCATTGCGGATTCTTCGGCGAGCGCCGGTACAATAAGCGGGCAGACATTGCTCGATATGGAAGCAGAGTCTTTTGATAACCCCGTTTCACTGCTCGAGAGTAAACAACTCATGCGCAGTCTGATGGCTTTTTATTTGAATGGTCGGCAACTGCATAGCCGTCGTCTGTTCGAAGATCTGGCTGACCTCTGAATTGCCTAATGAACATCCATCATGATTGAACTTGGCGTAAATATTGATCACGTTGCCACGCTGCGTCAGGCACGACGCACCTATGAA
This sequence comes from Pseudomonadota bacterium, assembly GCA_039805865.1. Lineage (GTDB taxonomy): Bacteria > Pseudomonadota > Gammaproteobacteria > Burkholderiales > Rhodocyclaceae > Fluviibacter. The sequence goes on from JBDLTI010000003.1 coordinate 59,605, forward strand.
CCAGACCCGGTCTGGGCAGCCGTTGAAGCCCATCTGGGGGGTGCCGATGGCATTACCGTTCACCTCAGAGAAGATCGCCGTCATATTCAGGATGCCGATGTGCGCAAACTGCGCGACCTGACGCAGATCAAATTGAATCTTGAGATGGCGGCTACCGATGAAATGGTCGGCATTGCTTGTGAACTCAAACCTGAAATGGCCATGCTGGTGCCGGAAGGGCGCCAGGAAGTGACTACCGAGGGCGGTTTAGACATCGTTGGTCAGGAAGCGCGTTTAGCCCAAATTGTAGGCAAACTGCGCGAAGCTGGCATTGTGACAAGCACCTTTATTGATGCCGAACCGGATCAGGTTGCGGCAGCCGCACGTGTTGGTGTTCAGGTCTGCGAGATTCACACGGGGCCTTATGCCCATGCTTTTCATGCGGCGGGCCGTGATATCGAACGCCCGGCGGTACAGACGGAATTACAGCGTGTTGCTGCTGCTGGCCTGCAAATCCGGTCACTCGGCATGCGTTTCAATGCGGGGCATGCGCTTAACTACTACAACGTACAACCCATCGCTGCCTTGCCTGGCATCCGTGAGCTGCATATCGGACATGCCATCGTGAGCCGGTCGGTTTTTGTCGGGTTACGTGAAGCGGTGAGCGAAATGAAGCGCCTGATGCGCGAAGCCGTCAGCCTGAGCTAAATCGGTCGAGTAAACAATGATTCACGGCATCGGCACCGACATCGTTTCTGTCCAGCGTATTGGGCAGTTGCTGTCGCGCCACCCGGAACGAGGTGCAGCGCATTTGCTGCATCCCGCAGAGCAGCTTGAAGCTCAGAAATCTGCCGCACCTGATCGTTTTGTTGCCAAACGATTTGCCGCTAAAGAAGCACTGTCTAAAGCCTTGGGTACCGGTTTGCGTGCACCTGTACTATTACCCGCCATTCGTGTTGAGCATGATGCGTTGGGTAAACCGTTTTTCAGTTTTGAATCCGAGCTGGCAGAGTGGATCTGTCGGCGTTCCCTGCAGATCCACCTCTCGATTACCGATGAAGTGGATCACGCTGTTGCATTTGTTGTTGTGGAGAAGCTATGAGCACGAAGGTACCCTACGGCCCGTTGATGATCGACGTTGAAGGTCTGTCCCTTAATGAGGCAGATAAGCGGCGTTTGCTGCATCCGCTGGTGGGCGGGGTCATTCTTTTTTCCCGCAATTACAAAGACCCGGTGCAGCTTTCTGCGTTGACTCAGGAAATTAGCGATCTGCGTCAGCCGCCACTCCCCATTACGGTCGACCACGAGGGGGGCAGGGTACAGCGCTTCCGTGAGGGCTTTACCCGTCTGCCGGCCATGCGCTTACTGGGCGAACTTCATGCCAAAGACCCGGTTGCAGCGGATGAATCTGCTGAAGCCGTAGGACTGGTTCTCGCATCAGAGCTGCGTGCCCACGGTGTTGATTTTTCATTTACGCCGGTGCTGGATCTGGATTGGGGACGCAGTGGTGTTATTGGCGACCGGAGCTTCTCTAAGGATCCGCAGATTGTTTCACGTCTGGCAGTAGCCCTGATCCGCGGCCTGGCCAAAGGTGGTATGGGATCCTGTGGCAAGCATTTTCCCGGCCATGGCTGGGTCGAAGCCGACTCTCATGTCGCCATTCCGGTGGATGAGCGCAGCATGGCAGAAATCGAAATCGACATGCAGCCGTACCATGAACTATCGCTGGATGCCGTGATGCCCGCCCATGTGATTTACCCGGTTCTGGACGAACGTCCTGCAGGATTCTCACCGCGCTGGCTTGAAAAGCTTCGTCTGGAATGTCAGTTCGACGGCATTATTTTCAGCGACGACCTTTCCATGGAAGGCGCCAGTGTCGCCGGCAGCATCGTTGATCGTGCTAATGCGGCCTGGGATGCGGGTTGTGATGTGCTGCTCGTCTGCAACAAGCCGGATTTCGTTGATGCACTGCTAGCCGAATGGCAGCCGGAAATGCACCCGGTACGTGCGGATCGTATACCGAATCTGTTGGGCGGTACCGGCCTTGGTGCGGATCGTCCACTAACCCGTGCGCAGCTCGAATCGAATAGCGACTATCAGGCTGCCCTGAAACGTATTCAGGCACTCTAAGCACATGAACCACCCCTTGCAGGATCAGGTACGCACGCTGCCTGAGCGGCCGGGGGTGTATCGATTTTTGGCTGAAGATGGTCAGGTGCTTTATGTAGGAAAAGCACGCAATCTGAAAAACCGGGTTTCGTCTTACTTCGCCAAAAACCTGAGCAGTCCGCGTATTGCCCTCATGGTGAGCAAGGTTGCCAGCCTGATGGTCACACCTACGCCATCAGAGTCAGAAGCGCTATTGCTTGAAAACCATCTGATTAAAGAGCTGGCGCCTAAGTACAACATTCTGTTTCGGGACGACAAGTCTTATCCTTACATACGATTGACCCGCGAAACCTGGCCGCTCATCGGCCTGCATCGTGGCGCGTTATCGAACAACGCAGATTACTTCGGCCCTTATCCCAATGCCTATTCGGTTCGGGAAGCCGTTCATCTACTGCAAAAGATATTCCGTCTACGCACCTGTGAAGATAGTGTCTTTAATAACCGTACGCGCCCGTGTCTGCTCTATCAGATCAAACGCTGTAGCGGACCCTGCGTAGGTCGTATTGGCGAGGCGGATTATGCCGAAGATGTAAAAGCAGCGACCCTGTTTCTTCAGGGACGCCACCAGGAAATCATGCAGCGCCTAACAGCGCTGATGGAGCAGGCTTCGGAAAATCTGGCGTTTGAACAGGCGGCTCAGTTTCGAGATCAGATCCAGGCGCTGCATCACGCGCAAGATACGCAGATTATGGACAGCCACCAGGCTGAAGATGTCGACATTATTGTGGCCGTAGAGCAGGGCGGTAGCCTCTGCGTCAATCTAGCCATGGTGCGCGGTGGCCGACATCTCGGTGATCGTGCCCACTTTCCGCAAGCGGGTAATCAGTTGGAACAGGCATCACTGGGCGAAGTACTATCTGCCTTTATCGAATCGCATTACGCCTTGCACCCGCCGCCAGGTAAAGTCTTGATCAACGTGCCTGTAGACGAGGCCGTGAGTGAAACAATTGCGGGCATTGTCGGCAGACCCTTACCAATGGATCTACCGTATTACGCCCAACATAAATCATGGGTAGAGCTCGCCATCAATAATGCACAGCTTGCACTCACTCAGCGCCGGCGCATGCAGAGTCTGCAGGGCAAGCGACAGAGTTCACTTTTGTCTGCACTGCAGCAGGCTGGCCTGGGAATCGAGCAACTCAATCGTATAGAGTGTTTTGATATCAGCCATACACAGGGTGAGGCGGCTGTTGCATCCTGTGTGGTCTGGACGCATGACGACAAAGAAGGTGGTGCCATGCGCCGTGCAGATTACCGCCGATTCAACATTGTCGACATTACCCCGGGCGATGATTATGCCGCGATCCATCAGGCCGTATACCGACGGTATAAGCCGAATGAAAAATCAAGTGAAGGCGTTCGACCAGATCTGGTGCTAATTGATGGCGGAAAAGGGCAGGTTGCTAAGGCTGCTGAAGCACTGGCGGAGTTAGGCCGCTCGGATATTCCTCTGGTGGGCGTGGCCAAAGGCCTGGGGCGCAAGCCTGGTCTCGAGTCGCTGATCTTTACAGATGATCGTGAGCCACTACATCTAGATTCTGACGACCCCGGCTTGCATCTGGTTCAGGAAATCCGTGATGAAGCCCATCGGTTTGCCTTGACGGGTCACCGGGGGCGCCGTCAGAAAGCTCGCTTCAGTTCTCGGCTTGATGAGGTGCCTGGCATCGGGCCTAAGCGCCGCAAGGCGCTGATGACCTGCTTTGGCAGCGTCTCTGCCATCAAGGTGGCCAGTGTTGATGCCATCGCCAATGTGCCGGGGATGAGTGTTGAATTAGCGCAACGACTACACGAAGCCCTACAAGATAGCTGATAATACGCACATGATGAATCTGCCAATTATTCTCACCTGGGCGCGTATCGCCTGTATTCCGTTATTGATTATTGCCTTCGTGCCGCAGGTGCTACCCATACCGGAAGAGGGTAGGAATACACTTTCAGCGATTATATTCATCATTGCGGCAGTTACGGATTGGGCCGATGGTTACCTGGCGCGCAAATGGAATCAGACTTCCAACTTCGGGGCTTTTCTCGATCCCGTAGCCGATAAGCTGATTGTTTCTACGGCACTGATTCTGCTCGTTGCTGATGGTCGTGTGAGTGAGCTCGTCACCATCATCATCATCGGTCGCGAAATCACGATTTCAGCGCTGCGCGAATGGATGGCCAGTATGGGTAAACGTAAGAGTGTGGCCGTTAACATGATTGGCAAATTCAAAACGGCAGCGCAGCTATCTGCCATACCCATGTTGCTCTATGGTGCAGAACTGGGTGGCTATGACATGCGCTTCTGGGGTACGTTGCTGATCTGGATTGCCGCTGCGCTGACACTGTGGTCGATGGCTTATTACCTTTACGTCGCCTGGCCAGACCTAAAGGAATCGGATTAAGTATCTTTTCTGAAATTGGGCTTGACCAAGATTTCACAAATTCTGTATAATTTGGGCTCTCATGCGGCAGTAGCTCAGTTGGTAGAGCGATACCTTGCCAAGGTATAGGTCGAGAGTTCGAGACTCTTCTGCCGCTCCAGTTTCATAAGAAGGGAAAGCAAACCGCTTTCCCTTTTTAGTTAAGTTGTACAAAGGCGCGATAGCAAAGCGGTTATGCACCGGATTGCAAATCCGTGTAGGTCGGTTCGACTCCGGCTCGCGCCTCCAGGTTTTGCGGCAGTAGCTCAGTTGGTAGAGCGATACCTTGCCAAGGTATAGGTCGAGAGTTCGAGACTCTTCTGCCGCTCCAAAATGAAAGGCCAGTACGCAAGTACTGGCCTTTTTCTTTGTCAATCCGGATGGTAAGGTAGGGCATCTCAATCGACTAAGGCGATACCATGAAACAAAGCTTCCTGATTTCAATCCTGATACTAGCCTTGGTGGGTTGTTCTAGCCCGGGTGTCCAGAAAATCGGTGACAACCTGTATTCGGTGTCCGAAAAGAGCCAGCCAACTCAGGCCGCTGCAGAACATATTCCTGATCCGGCGATTGATGACATCAAGGGCGCGGCTAAAGATTATTGCGCGAATGACAATAAGAAGGTCAAAGTACTTTCGTATGATCAGCCACAAGATCCGACCATCCGTCAGGATATGTACCGCATGAAATTTAGCTGCGTCTCTGAAGCTCAATAAAGCAACAGGGGGGGCGGGTTCTAACCAAGGGGCGTTTAACGTCCCTTTAACTTACGTACTGTATTTTACATAATATAAATTATGCGCAAATACGGCATAGGTAGATGAGGCTTAAAATGGTACTGGCGAATCAAACACCAGCTTCTGGCCAGTCAAAGGATGATCCAGATCCAGGTGCTTTGCATGTAACAACATGCGAGGTGCTTTCGAAAGTGTTTCAGGGTCGGCATACAAAGGGTCGCCAAGGATGGCATGGCCCAATGCCATTAGATGCATACGCAACTGATGTGAGCGTCCGGTATAAGGTTCCAGATCAACCCGAGTCCAATTTTCTTTTAGGTTTCGTTCTAACACCCAGTAATGCGTCAGTGAAGCTCTACCATTCTCGAAGTCTATTTTCTGTCTGGGTCGATTCGGCCAATCTGCCATTAATGGAAAATCAACGCTGCCTTCGTCCTTTTCCATAATGCCGGTGACGATGGCCTCGTAACGTTTATTAACCAGTCGTTCCCGAAACGATTTGCTGAGACCGCCACTCATGGCTTTATTAATGGGCACCATCATGAGCCCGGATGTCGGCTCATCAAGGCGATGTACAGCGACAGCTTCCGGATAGTGCGGTTTTATACGTGTAATCACACTGTCCCATTTTTCTGCGCGTCGACCTGGCTGGGAGAGCAACCCGGCTGGTTTATCGATCACGAGCATCGTCTCGTCGCTATACAGGATTGGCAGGTCGATCATGCTCACGTTGCTTCTTCTCGATATACTGGAGACATAACAGGATCGCTTTCCGCAGCCAGACGATATTTAATAGACGAAAAATGAAAAAAAGTTATAAAAACAGCAAGTTAACCGCCCTGCTTTGCTACCTGCTGGTTTTGCTGGCGTCCGTTGTTTCTGTTGGTATTGCACTCTACATGCAGCACGGAAAGGGCTTACAACCTTGCACAATGTGCATTATCCAACGCTATGCCTTCATTTGGATTGGTTTATGTGCCTTATTCGCCCTGATTCTGCCATTTCGGCCTGCGCGTATTCTGTTAAGTGTTATGGGAATCGTTGGTGCACTGGGCGGTGCTGTCGCCGCAGGTCGTAATTTGTGGGTGATGCATCACCCTGAGATCTTGTGTGGCCGAGACCCGGTTGAGCTGTTTCTGAATGGTTTACCAACGGCACAGTGGTTTCCCAAGGTATTTATGGCGCTTGGCCTGTGTTCTGACCCAATTCCACCCTTATTGGGCCTAGCTTTGCCCACCTGGTCGCTGATTGGCCTGATTGTTCTGGGGTGTTTGCTGGGTATTGCTATCCGACGTCGTTAACGGATTCTTATCGGACGCCTTGCTTTGTGTTTGCCAGCTGCCACCTAAGGCTTTGATTAGCAAGACACTGGCATTAAGTCGTTGTTGCGCAATGAGAATCGACTTCTGTTGATTGCTCAGCGCACTATTTTTCGCCACCACCACGTTCGTGAAGTTGTCGATGCCGGCCTGGTAGCGGTTCAACGCGATAACAACGCCGCGTTCAGCAAGGTCAGCAGCTTCATCCTGAATACCGGCCTCTTCTTCATAGATACGTAAAGCGGCCAGCTGGGTTTCAACTTCCTGCATGGCTGTCAGTACCGCTTGGCGATAGGTTGCGACGTTTTCATCGTAAACGCCACGGGCCTGCTCAACGTTGGCGGCACGGGCGCCAAAATCAAGCAAGGTCAGCGCCAGGCTTGGGCCTATCCCCCAATACATAAAAGGGGCCGTGAGGAGTTGGCTAAACGATTGACCTAGATAGCCGATGTTGTTCTGGTTGCTGTTTAAAGTCAGGCTTGGAAAGTACGCCGCCATTTGGTAGCCAATTTGCGCGTTAGCCACAGCCATGCGCCTTTCAGCAGCTGCGACGTCCGGTCTGCGCTCAAGCAAATCGGACGGCAACCCCGCAGGTACAACTGGAACCATTAGATGAGATCTTGCCGGTAACGGATTGAATTCAATTGATAAATCAGCGGGCGGCTTGCCGATTAATACCGCAATCAGATTTTCTTGTGCCGCTCGATTAACCCCCACATCAATCAGTTGTGCCTGAACGCTACGGTACTGTGCGCCAGCATTGATCAGATCCTGGCGCGCCTTAACACCGACTTCATACTGGTTTTTAGTCAAACGCACCGCTTCCATGTTGGACGCGGTGGTATCTGTAAGGAGCTGCTTTTGTGAATCCAGAGATCGCACCAGAAAATAAGCCTGAGCTAACTGCGTCTGCATCGAAAGTTTTGCATTTTCCAGATCGGCAACGCTAGCAACCAGACTGGCGTCCTTAGACTCTACGTTTCTGCGTAATTTGCCCCATAGATCACTATCCCAGGTGATTCCGCCATACATGTTGACCTGATTGAGGATGGCGCCATCGTTAATAGTGCCATCGGGGTTAACCAGATTACCCATACCCGTGCCTGAAGCCTGGCGCCCACCATTGGCGTTAAGACCAAAGGTGGGATAGCGTGCTGCATTGGCACCACTGACTAATGCCTGTGCCTGGCGAACTCTGGCAACGTAAATGGCGATGTTCTGGTTATTGGGTGACACCTGCGCCATCAGCTCATCAAGCTGTGGGTCTTTGTAAATCTTCCACCATTCACCCTTAGTCACATCATCTTCGGGCGCGGCAATCTTCCAGCCCGGTGCGGGTTTGAATTCGGCAGAGATCGGCGCATCCGGGCGCACATAATCGGGCCCGACCGAACAACCGGCGGCCATTAAGCTAACGCCCAACAGCGATAGCCAGAGTTTGATCGAAGTCGTGTGCTTACGTGACATAAATTAAGGCGATTCCACAGTCGCTATTCTAGCGGGTGGCGTCCCCTCTTCCTTCGGTTTGCGTGTAAATCGATCCAGCGCAAGAAATACCACCGGGGTCGTGTAAAGCGTCAGAATCTGGCTCAGGATGAGGCCGCCCACAATGGCAACCCCGAGTGGTACGCGAAGTTCTGCCCCATCGCCCTGCCCGATCGCTAAAGGAATAGCAGCAAAAAGTGCCGCAAAGGTCGTCATCATGATTGGCCGGAATCGGAGTAAACAAGCTTGATGAATCGCTTCCCGAGCGGCCATTCCTCTTCGCTGGGCAGAAATGGCGAAGTCGATCATCATGATCGCATTTTTCTTGACGATGCCTATCAGGAGAATAACGCCTATGAGTGAAATAATATTGAAATCAGTTCCTGTGGCCAGAATGGCAAGTAACGCACCGACTCCGGCAGATGGCAGCGTCGACAGAATCGTCAGTGGATGAATCAGGCTTTCGTAAAGCATGCCAAGAACAATATAAACGGCAATGATGGCCGCCAGTATCAGTAGGGGCTGTGATTTCATTGAAGCTTGAAAGGCTTTGGCGCTTCCTGAAAATACACCTCGTACCGAATCAGGTACGCCTATCTCATACATCGTGGTCTGAATTGCCTCGGTTGCTTGTGACAAAGACACGCCAAGCGGTAGGTTGAACGATAAGGTCGACACAACAAAGGCACCCTCATGGTTCACCGCAAGGGGCGTCTTATCCGGCAGAATCCGGGCGACATTACTTAAAGCGACCTGTCGTGCCGGCGTGTTTGCGGTAGCAGGCACGTTCAGCATCATCCGATCTAGTGTATCCGGGCGTTGGGTATATTCAGGCGCAGCTTCCAGAACCACGCGATACTGGTTCAGCGGCCTGTAAATCACTGAGACCTGGCGTTGACCAAACAGATTATTCAATGCGGCATCAATCATTTTCGGTGTAATGCCAAGGCGGAAAGCGGCGTCACGATCAATTTCCACGCGGGTTTGCAGCCCAAGGTCCTGCTGGTCAGTATTTACATCAGCCAATACCGGTAATTTGCTTAATGCGGCACGAATCTTCGGTTCCCACTCGCGAAGCTCTTCCAGATCGTCGCTCTGTAACGAAAACTGATACTGCGCATTAGATGGGCGACCGCCGATGCGAATATCCTGCATGGGCACCAGGAACAAGCCGGCACCCGGCTCTCTCCCCAGTTTTGGTCGGAGGCGATTCACCACCTCATCGGCAGATACATCCCGCTGACTGAGTGGTTTTAAAGAAATAAATACGATGCCGCTATTACGTTGTGAGCCGCCGGTAAAACCAGAAACTTTGTGAACGGCCGGATCATCCTGAATGATGTTGATGAATTTGGTGAGCTTGTCTTTCATGGTGCTGAAAGAGACAGACTGATCTGCCTGAATGAATCCCATAATCCGCCCTGTATCCTGCTGTGGAAAGAACCCCTTGGGCACAATCTTGTAAAGCTGGAAATTAAGTACGATGGTGACCAATAGGCCTGCCAGCATCAGTTTGCGGTGATCCAGCGCCCAGCCAATCGTGTTGGCATAGCCCGCATGAACCCGATCAAACGTTTTCGTAAACCCTGTTTGTAGCCATTGAAAGGCAGTGGCCACACGCGCCCCGATCCGCTGGAAGCGGTTTCGCTTCGCATGCGGCGAGGCAGGTATCTTGGCGGCATGTTCACGGAGCAGGATGTCCGTCATCATGGGCGTCACGGTGAGAGAAATCACCATCGAGATCAGGATCGCGATTGATAACACCACGGCAAACTCACGGAATAGCCGTCCGATAATGCCCCCCATCAGCAAGATGGGGAGAAATACGGCAATGAGCGATAGGCTGATCGAAATAACGGTAAAGCTCACCTCCTTCGTGCCTTGCAAGACCGCCTGTCGTAAAGGCATACCAGCTTCCCGGTGTCGGGTGATGTTTTCCAGTACAACAATAGCGTCATCCACGACAAAACCTGTCGCAATCGTGAGCGCCATCAGGCTCAGATTATCAAGACTGTAATTGCATAGGTACATCACGCCGAAGGTGCCAATGAGGGATACGGGCACAACAATCCCGGGAATGAGCGTGGCACGTCCATTCTTGAGGAATAGATAGACGGCCAGAATGACCAACGCTACCGAAAGTACCAATGTCCGTTCAACTTCTTTTAACGAGGCCAGAATCGTTGGCGTACGATCCATCACCGTTTCAATGCGGATACCCGCCGGTATGGATGCTTCCAGCTGCGGCAGAACGGCTTTGACACGGGCCACGGTTTCAATAATGTTGGCACCGGGTTGCCGATACAGGATGAGCATGACCGAACGTTGGCCATTGGTGAGACCAATGTTGCGGACATCCTGTACAGAGTCGGTCACCGTTGCAACATCCTCCAGCCTGACGGGTGCGCCATTACGCCAGACCACAATGACAGGTTTATAGTCTGCAGCGGTTTTAGCCTGATCATTGGCCTGCACGATCCATCGTCGGTGATCGTTCTCAAGCGTGCCCTTGGGTAGGTTCAGATTGGCCTTGAGTACGGCATTGCGGATATCTTCACTACTGATTCCCATGGCTTGAATAACCGCGGGAATGACTGTGACACGAACAGCCGGTTGTGCACTGCCACCCACCGTAACCTGGCCGATGCCACTAATCTGGGAAAGTTTTTGGGAAAGGACCGAGTCAGCCGCATCGTAAATCTGAGCGACATCCAGCGTTTCCGACGTGAGTGCCATCACCATAATGGGTGAGTCCGCCGGATTTACCTTACGATACGTCGGGTTGGATGGCAGGCCTGTAGGTAGCAATGCGCGGGCTGCCACAATAGCCGCCTGCACATCACGCGCCGCCCCATCGATATTGCGATCAAGATCAAACTGCAGCGTAATATTGGTTGAGCCCTGCGTACTGATCGAGGTCATTTCAGTAATGCCGGCAATCCGACTCAGGGATCGCTCAAGGGGCGTGGCAATACTGGAGGCCATTGTTTCCGGGCTTGCTCCGGCCAAGGAAGCGCGTACGGAGATCGTCGGAAAATCGACCTGAGGCAATGGCGCAACAGGTAGCTGCAGAAAACCGATGATGCCCGAAATCGTCACCGCAACAACGAGCAGCGTAGTCGCAATAGGACGTTCAACAAAAAGCCGCAGCCAGTTCACGAATCTCTGCCGCCAGAAGTATCCGTGGTCGGTGCTGCATTCAAATCCCAGCCCGTCCGTTCTTTAATCCGCTGCGCCAGTCGGTCGAAGTACAGATAAATCACAGGCGTTGTAAACAGGGTCAGTAACTGACTCAGCAACAACCCACCGACCATGGCAATACCCAGTGGCTGGCGTAATTCGCTACCAATCCCCCCGCCCAGCATGAGGGGCAATGCCCCCAGCAACGCGGCCATCGTGGTCATGAGAATCGGCCGGAATCGCAACAGACAGGCCTGGTGAATGGCATCACGGGGTGACAGCCCTTCCCTGCGCTCGGCGTCGAGTGCAAAGTCGATCATCATGATGGCGTTCTTTTTAACGATGCCGATCAGCAGAATGATGCCAATAATGCCAATGATGCCCAGATCATTGCCTGTGAGCATCAAAGACAGCAAAGCCCCTACGCCCGCTGAGGGCAGCGTCGAAAGGATCGTAATCGGATGGATATAGCTCTCGTAGAGCACACCAAGCACAATATACATCGTCACAATGGCAGCCAGAATCAAAAGTACCGTGCTGCTGAGTGAGGATTCAAAAGCATTGGCCGCCCCTTGGAGGTGACTGCGCACACCGGTTGGCAAACCGATCTCCGCCTCGCCTTCTCGCACAGCATCTACAGCGGCACCAAGTGAAACGCCCTCAGGCAGATTGAAGGAGATGGTTGCTGCCGGGAACTGGCTGTAGCGATTAATCGCGAGCATCATTTCAGCTTCACGTATTTGAGCCAGCACATTCATCGGCACCTGTTGACCGCTCAATGAGGGCACATACAGCTGATTCAGTGATTTGGGATCAATCTTGAAATTGGGCTCTGCTTCCAGTACGACACGGTACTGATTAGATTGCGTGTAGATGGTAGAAATAAGTCTTTGGCCGTAGGCACTATAGAGTGCATTGTCGATGGCATCGACAGAAACCCCCATGCGGCCAGCCGTATCTCGGTCAATATCGATGTAGATCTGTAAGCCTTTGGTCTGCAGATCAGAACTTACATCAGCCAGCCGCCGTGATTGACGCAAACGTTCAACCAGTTTCTCGGTCGTTTTGACCACCAGCTGCTCATCCGGGCCTTCAAGTGTGAATTGATACCGGTTCTTAGTGACGCGATCTTCAATCGTGAGGTCTTGTACCGGCTGCAGAAAAAGACTGATACCCGGAATATCCTGCACACGTGCCTTGAGGCGGTGAATGATCGCTTCAACACGATCATCCCGCATGGCAATAGGCTTCAGGTTAATCTGGATGCGCCCGGTGTTGAGTGTGGTGTTGGCGCCATCAATGCCGATAAATGACGACAGGCTCTCAACATCCGGATCTTCCAGAATCGCATTGGCGATGGCCTGCTGACGTTGGGACATCGCCTGGAACGACACGCTCTGATCTGCTTCGGTAACCCCCTGGATAACACCCGTATCTTCAACAGGGAAGAATCCTTTAGGAATGACAATATATAGCAGCACGGTTAACAGCAAGGTGCCTACGGCCACCTGCAACGTCAGGCGTTGGCGATCCAGCACCCAATTCAAGGCCAGTTCATAACGTTGAACAAGACGATCAAATGAAGTGCCTACCCAGCGCATGAAGGCACCGTGTTTCACCAGATGTTCATCGGCTCGGAGTAGCTTGGCGCACATCATCGGCGTCAGCGTGAGGGACACAAAAGCAGAAATCAGAATGGCCACAGCCAGGGTAATGGCAAACTCCCTGAACAGCCTGCCAACCACATCGCTCATGAACAGTAGCGGAATCAGCACAGCGATGAGAGAGATCGTGAGCGAAATAATCGTAAAGCCAATCTCGCGTGCGCCCTTTAAAGCGGCGTTGAGCGGTGATTCACCCAGCTCAAGATGGCGGGCAATGTTTTCAATCATGACAATCGCGTCATCGACGACAAAGCCGGTTGCGATTGTTAACGCCATCAGACTCAGGTTGTTAATAGAAAATCCGGCCAGATACATCACGGCAAAGGTGCCCACCAGAGACAGCGGCACAGCAACTGATGGAATAATCGTGGCGGGCACGCTGCGCAGGAACAGATAAATCACCATCACAACCAACGCAATGGCCAGCATGAGTTCAGAACGCACATCGTTGACAGAGGCACGGATCGTGATGGTTCGATCTGTCAGGACTTTCAATTCTGCGGCGGCAGGCAGGCTGGCCTGTAGCTGCGGCATAAGGGCATTAATGCGGTCGACCACTGCAATCACATTGGCGCCAGGCTGCCGCTGAACATTCACCAGCACTGCAGGTTGCCGGTTGACCCATGCCGAGAGGTAAGCGTTTTCGGCCCCCTCCCCGACTTCGGCTAGCTGGCTAAGACGTACAGGCGCGCCATTGCGCCAGGCAACAATCACGTTGCGATATTCATCCGCAGACTTTAGCTGGTCGTTCGCATCGATCGTTACCGCACGCAGATCACCATCAAAGCTACCTTTGGGATCATTGACGTTAGTGTTGCCAATCGCTGTCCGGATATCCTCAAAACTCAGGTTCATGGCGGCCAGTGTTGTTGGGTTGACCTGAACCCTTACCGCAGGCCGACGACCGCCGCTCAGCGAAACCAGGCCGACACCACTCACCTGGGAGATCTTCTGGGCTAAGCGCGTTTCCACAAGATCGTGGAGTCGCGTTACCGGTAATGTGGGTGATGTAATGGCCAGCGTGATGATGGGCGCATCGGCAGGATTGACCTTGCTATAGACCGGTGGCGTAGGCAGATCTTTAGGCAACAGATTGGTTGCCGCGTTAATTGCCGCCTGCACCTGTTGTTCGGCAACATCCAGTGCCATATCCAACGTGAAGCGCAATACGATGACCGAGCTACCTGTCGAACTGGTCGACGTCATTTGTTCCAGACCGGGCATCTGGCCAAACTGTCTTTCTAGGGGTGCCGTTACGGTTCCCGTCATCACCTCCGGGCTGGCACCCGGGTAAAAGGTATTCACCTGGATCGTCGGGTAATCCACCTCCGGCAATGCAGAAGTGGGCAACAAGCGATAGGCAATTAAACCCACCAGCAGAATTGCCACCATCAGTAATGAGGTGGCAACCGGTCTGAGAATAAATAAACGGGAGGGATTCACCGGGTTGGGCGCTGTACGACGTTAACCTTGGCGCCTGGCTTAAGTTTGTCAAAGCCATCAATGACGACTGACGCACCCGGTACTAAACCCTCAATAATTTCCGCCTGCGCGCCCTGTACCCCACCCAGTTTGATCGGGGTGGCCGTCACAGTACCTTCTGCGGTCACCACATAAACGTAAGTGCCCTGGCTGCCGCGCAAAATGGCATTACTTGGTGCAATGATGGCATTGGCCTTGGTTTCTACTTCCAGACGTGCGTTAACAAACTGATTGGGGAATAGCGCACTGTTCTCGTTGCTGTATTCCGCTTTCAGCTTCACCATACCTGTTGTGGCATCAATCACGTTGTCGATAGATTTCAACGTGCCTGTAGCGAGCACCGTCTTGAAGTTTCGATCATAAGCCGCTACTGGCATCGGATCGCCCGCATTAAAGCGCGCCAGAATGCGCGGCAACTGTTCCGAAGGAATGGTAAAAAGCACGTCAATCGGCTGCACCTGTGTCAGCGTCACAATGCCAGTGGCGTCACTGGTCTTAACGATATTGCCCGCGTCGACTTTACGTAATCCCAAACGCCCATCAAACGGCGCCGTAATCTGCGTATAAGACAACTGCGTCAATGCATCGTCCAGCGCCCCTTTATCGGTTTCTGTAGCACCTTCAAATTGCTGTACCAATGCTGCTTGCGAATCGAGATCCTGGCGTGCAATAGAGTCCTGCTTGAACAGCGTCTGGTAGCGCTTCAGCTTAATCCGGTGATCGCGCAACAACGCCTGATCCTGCTCGAGCTTGCCACGTGCCTGCAGGACCTTGGCTTCTGCGATCCGTGGGTCAACCACGGCAATCAGCTCGCCGGCTTTGACCATCTGGCCTTCCTGGAACAGCACCTTGTCGAGCTGGCCATCAATGCGGGTACGAATCACCACCTCGCGTCGGGCTGTTACCGTCCCCAAACCGTCGACCAGTACGGGAAAGTCTCCTTCAACAACGGCCTGCACTGCCACGGGTACGGGTGGTTTGCCGCGTTTCAGGGGGCTGCTGTCGCCATTAAGGAATCCGATCAGTGCATAAGCAGCAATGACCAACAGAAAAGCACCGCCGCCGATCAGCCATTGATCGCGTTTACTACGCGCTTTGAAGGCATGCAGATGTCTGCGCCCCGCAGATTGGATCCGGCCTGGTGCCGTCCGGGCGACATGTCGCCAATCGGTCTGCTTAAACTGATGAGTCCATTTGGCCGACAATTGGCCTAGAGAACGCCGCCATGCGGCAATACGGTCACGATTAATCAATGGCATTCCGCTATTCTAACGGCAGACCCCTTGCTTTTTAGTTGTTTCAACGCGCTTGTCTTGCTATTCTTGTTACAGTTACAAATTCAAGCAGATCGATGAAAAACAACTCCCATAAAAAACATGGTGGTGCCCGTGAAGGCGCCGGCCGCAAGGCTACTTTTCTTGAGCCCACCAAGCCTGTCCGTATTCCGATTAGTCAGATCGAATCGGTGCGTGCGTTTTTGCATCAGCAGGTGTTTCCTCAGTCCTCCATAAAACCCGTGCCGTTAGCAACGCACCCGGAGTCTCACCTGCTGCCGGTATTTGCCTCAGGTGTCAGGGCTGGATTCCCCAGCCCTGCCGATGATCATGCCGAACCCGGACTTGATTTGAATCAGCTCATTGAAAACCGGGCCAGCACATTCTGCGCCTGGGCTGAAGGTGACAGCATGCAGGATCTGGGCATCCTCGATGGCGATCTAATGGTGATCGATCGGTCGCTCACGCCACGGCACGATGATGTGGTGGTTGCCGATATGAATGGGTCTTTTACCGTAAAACGTCTGGTCCAAAAGTCGAATGCCAGCTTTCTAATGCCCGCCAACCCGGATTACCCGGCCATTCCCATCAAGCCGGATGACGAAGTCAGGATATGGGGCGTGGTTGTACGGGTCATACACGATCTACGTGCCACAGGCCGCCGTAAGCGGCCAGCCCAAAGCACGCTTTCAAAATGATACCTGCCCGACGTCTGGCCCTGGTCGACTGCAACAACTTCTATGTCAGTTGTGAGCAGGCCTTTAATCCGGCGCTTCGCCAGCGGGTGGTTGTCGTCCTCTCCAATAATGATGGCTGTGTCGTTTCGCGTTCGGCCGAGGCAAAGCTGGCGGGCATACCGATGGGGGTGCCCTACTTCAAGATCAAAGCCCAGCTCAAGCAACTCAATGGCGTCACCCTATCTTCCAATTACGTGCTGTACGCCGATATGAGCCAACGGGCCATGAGTCTGATGCGCGACATGGCAGAAAACCAGGAGATCTACTCGATCGACGAATGTTTTCTCGACTTTTCCGGTTTATCCCTGGATCAGGCCATGGTTCAGTCGGCTAAAATCCGCCATGCCTTGTGGCAATGCCTGAGCTTGCCAGTGTGTATCGGCCTGGGTGCCACTAAAACCCTCGCCAAACTGGCCAATGAAATGGCCAAAACGCTGAAAGAACCTTCCGGCATATGCAACCTGGGTGGCCCCTCGGAAAGCTTATCTCCATGGCGAGAGCGCCAGATGGAAGAGATGCCGGTCGGAAGCGTCTGGGGCATCGGCCGGCGCACCGCCCTGTCGCTTGAAGCGCTTGGCATCAAAACCGTGGGGCAACTGCTACGAATATCACCACAGCGATTGCGTAAGCATTACTCCGTCAATCTATTCCGCACATTAGCAGAGCTTAACGGGCAGCCCTGTATCGGATTTGAACAGCAGGTACCGGCACGTCAGCAGATTATTGCCTCCCGTTCATTCGGCCATGCGGTTGAAAAAGAAGAAGACCTGCATGAAGCTTTGGCCACCTTTGCAACCCGGGCCGCTGAGCGGCTCCGTGAAGATGGCTCATTAGCGACCAACCTGCAGGTTTATGTGCGAGGCAATCCATTTGCCGAACAGACAGATAACCCGGATGACGCTATCCTCGTCCGGCTGGACTCCCCGACTGACGATACCCGTCGATTGGTGGATGCCGCCTTATCAGGTTTAAAACATATCTATCGGCCGGGCTGTCGTTACAAGAAAGCGGGTGTCGTATTGGGCGCCATCGTGCCGCTTCATCATTACCAGCCCGATCTGCTCACCGCCAGGCAACATAAAGACGCCGTTTCTCTGATGCGGGTCATGGATCAGGTGAATGAGCGTTTTGGCCGGGACGTATTGCGTGTTGCCAGTATGGGCTATAAAAAGAAGGCGGACTGGCACATGAGCTGTTCTCGCCGCTCACGGCGCTATACAACGGCGTTAGAAGATCTACCCGTCTTCTCATCTTTGGGTATGGCTTAGTAAAAAGGCTTGCCAAGCAAAAACGACTCCCTTATAATTCGCTCCGCTGTTCCTCGATAGCTCAGTTGGTAGAGCGCCGGACTGTTAATCCGTAGGTCCCTGGTTCGAGCCCAGGTCGAGGAGCCAAAATTCAGATTGGGTCAGTGTCGTAAGTCACTGACCCAGTTCCGAAAAATGGCAAATGCAACCCTTGTGTGGCGCGTGAAAAGCGGCGGCAAAAAGGACACCAAAATTTTTTTGGTATTCAATTTGACCGGAGCGAAAAATGCGACACAACACCGAAGCTGTAATTAACGCAGCAAACGTCCCTCTGACTAGGGGACAAGCCTTCACCCTGAAAGAATTGGCCGACTGTTACATGGCCTGTTATCAAGCGGGTGATCGGCAGCAAGCTACCCGCCTGTCGTGGTTCGTGCAATTATTAGGCGATAAGATCGCGCACGAAATCGATGGCGATGACATCCAAGACGCTTTAGATGCCCTGCAACGGCGTGGCCGTGTCCACAATCGTGGCGGCGCTTCACGTGATCCTCTCCTGGTAGCAACCCACAAAGCCCTGAAACCGGCTAGCGTCAACCGATACAGATCAACCATTCAGGCCGTGCTGACCTGGGGCCGAAAACGCCGGTTGATGCCCAAAGGCTGGTTGAATCCAGTGGGTGAAACTGAACGCCTGCCCGAAGATAACGTGCGCACCCGTTTCCTGTCAGAAGATGAATATCAGCGCCTTTTGAAGGCGTCCAAAGCATCCTACTGGAAGAAGCTGCACGTGCTGATAAAGCTGGCCGTCACTACAGGCGCCAGGCGTGGCACCCTGTTTTCTCTAACCTGGGCCGATGTGGATCTGAAGGAAAAACGGGCCTTTGTCGAGCGCACCAAAAACGGCGAACCATTCGTGCTAGTGCTGCAGGATGATGTGGTGAAAGAACTGAAGGCACTCAAAGGTGCATCCCTGGCTGATGAATTGGTTTTCTGCGGGCGCAACCCATACAAGCCGATGAATCTGGAAAAAGCGTATTACAACGCCCTGGCGAATGCCGGCATTGAAGGCGCGTGTTTCCACACCCTGCGCCATACGCACGCAAGCCGTCTGGCAGCTCAAGGTGCCCCACTGCTAGCGATTGCTAACAGCATGAACCACAAAAGTCTGGCCATGACTCAACGCTATGCTCATTTGTGCGTCGATAGCCGCGCCGAAATGCTGGCCAGAGTTTTTGGAAACGCCGCTTAACCTGGAGAACATCACCATGAACACGAAAAACCTAGATTCCACTGTCACTGATCTGATTGATGAACTGCACAACCTGTCCGCCCTGGTGGGCGCTGCTAAGCAAGCCGCGTATGATTTTTCATGTGGTGAGCACGATACTGCCCTGGTGGATCGTATTGATCGGCTGATGCTGTTAGCTGATGATCGAATCACCGCCGCACTGCAGCGGGCTGACAAGGCCCAGCAAGCGGAATACGCCACGGCATAATGAGTGCGCCGCGCCTAGCCCGACGGGGCGAAAACCTGGCACCCTACCAGGCTGGCGCGGCACCTAATAGGGGCGCACGGGAGCGCACAGTGAGAAAAGAAGATCGGGCCGCATTGCTGGCTCTGCTGAATGGCAAGGAAACGGCCTTGTGCTGGATCGAAAACGCCATTGGCAGATACAAAGAAGACCTACCCCACGAAATAGAACGAGAGCAGACGCCTTCAGCCATTGCGACTGAAGCCAAGCGGCTGCATCAAGCCTTGCAAACGATTGCAGAACAGATTGCACGAGAAGGTGATGCCTGGCTGACCTTTAAGCAAAATTGCGCCATTGAAGGAAGCGAGGCAATCGCGGCATTAGTCTGTTTGAACGAAGCCCTTGGCCCTGGGCCTAACGAGCCAGCCGATTGGCTGCTTTCGGCTGCAGAACTTACTGCACAAGAACTGAAGCCTACAAAAAAGCGGCCAAACAGCGCCGCTGTGGCTGTACGTTATAACCTGGTTCACCATACTGCCTTGGCAGCACGAAATGCTGGCGTGCCGGTATCAAGAAATAGCACCGTATTCCAGGAAATCGTCACCATTGTGTTTCGGGCAGCGAATATCCATACCGACCCAGACCGCGATATTAGAACGCTGAAATCCTTTATCTGATTGGTCTGGCAGGAAGTCAGATCAAACGGGGCATTTAATGCCCTACGCATACCACCGCTGTATCTCGAAACTTGTGTTGCCCCGCCTAGTCAGCGTGTCACACAAGGAACCCAAGGAGATACACCGATGGACACACAAGCAACACCGAAAACCCTACAAGCCGTAGAGAACCTACGGGATTTTGTGAAATCACCAGAAGGCCAGCGATTCTTTTGTAGCCTGGAATCATTGCGCTGGTTTCTTCGCGAACACCGTGAAAGTCTTATAAAGGCCGGCGCCCTTATCAAGATTGCCCGCCAGGTGCATATCGTGCGGCCCGAATTTGACGAGGCCGTGATTCGCGTTTTACGTGAAAAGGCCATGGCATCCCTGACGCATTGACCGGGGTCTGCCATGAATTTCTACCCGCATCACATAGGCGACTATGCGAAAGACACCGCCCACCTGTCTATGGTGGAGGATGGTGCATATCGCCGCCTGATTGATCTGTATTACACCAGGGAACGCCCTATTCCAGCTGATATGCCAACCGCGTATCGGCTAGCCAGGGCGCATACAAAAATAGAACGCGATGCCGTCAAAACTGTGTTGCAGGAATTTTTTGTTGAAACAGAAATTGGTTTCAGTCACAACCGCTGTGAAAAAGAAATTGAAATCGCTCAAACAAGAATTTCAGCTGCACAGAGAAACGGCATCAAAGGCGGAAGGCCCAGAAAACAAGGCTTTCACGGGGATATGCAAGGCACGGAACAAAACCCGCTGGGTTTAGATTCCGAACCTGCTGGGTTTTCTGTGGGTTATGAAAACGAAACCCAGCAAAAAGCTCACCAATCCCATACACCAATCACCATAAACCATAAGCCAAATAGTAAGAGGGCGCGCTCCGCGCCCCTATCAGTGCAACCACCAACAATCGATGACGTTCGGGCGGCCTTCCAACGGAATGAAAGAGGCTACCTGGAAGCGGATGAATCAGCTGCCGAACTGTTTGATTGGTATCAAGCCATAGGCTGGACCAGGAAGAACGGGAGAAAAATCTATTCCCTGGATGACTTGGTATCGGAATGGATCGCCAGAAGCGAGGTGCACCAATGACACGGCATATCGTCAAAGAGAAGGTGCGCACTGCCCTGCTGAATGGCGAACGAATTAGTTCGCGTGATGCCTATTTCAGATTCGACTGCTACCACCTGGCCAGTGTCATACGTTCGCTACGACAGGAAGGCATGGCCATCAACACCCACAAGGTATTCGCACACAAGGACAAGGGCCGCGCTGTTGTCTTTGCTGAATATGCGCTGGCAGATGTTTCGCATTGATAGCCCCCCATGTTCGGGTCCTTTGCGTGGTGGCGTGGCCCGCGGGTGCATGGCATCCGCCGCATTCAAAGTGTGAGTGATCCAAAAAACTTACTTCCAAACTTCCAGACCAAAGAGGCAAACAAATGACTAAAGAACTCGAACAAATGCTGGTGACTGACCGCGATCTAGCCAACCTGGCTGGCGTAAGTGACCGCCGGATCAGAAGCCTGGCTGAAATCGGCGTATTAGAACGCCAGGGCCGTGGGCGTTACGCACTAGGCCAGGCTATTCGTGGGCTACTGGATAACGCGGCAAACAACGCCAGCGAATTGCAGCGAGAGCGCACCCGCAAGATGGCTGCTGATGCTGACCTGGCCGAACTGGAATACGCGAAACAAAAAAACCTGGTGGCATCAATCGATCAAGTGGAACGGATGGTGTCCAGTGCTTTCGCCCAGGTGCGGGCTTCTATTCGCAAAGTCCCTGAAAGAACGGTGGCGCAGCTAATCGGTGAAACCGATGAACGCCGGTTCAAAACCGTGCTGCTGGAAGAAATTGACCAAGCGCTGGAAGCTCTAGCCACCGGCGGCCTGGCTGAAGCCCTGGATGAATTCGATGACAAATAGGCCCAAGTGGAAAACCCACCAGAGGAAATGCGCTACGGAGTGCGAGAGCATCAACCTAACGAAACACTCAATGGAGTAACCAGAATGAGCAATATCGCAGCACTGTTGAAAGAAGCTGAAAACGCGATGCCGTATATCGTGCGTGATCGTGGCATGGGCAATGATCCGCAATTCATCGACTACCCTGCTGCCAGCATGCGCACGCTGACGCTGACCATGACCCACCTGCCGGTTTTAGGTGGCAAGGATGACAGCATCATCACCGTTGCACCTGGCAACATAGCTGGCCAAAGCACCAAACTGGATACTGCAATTATTCGCAGTTCTCGCGTTGCAGCTGCCGGTGCAAACATCATCGTGCGTCCGGTGCCGGCAAATGCCTACGCAACCGGCCTGACTGGTGGCGTTTCGGTTTATGAAGCTGACGCCTATTTCGTCACCGTGGCACCGGCAGAATTCGCAAGTGTCGCTGATGGTGCTGCCGTATCGGTGACGCCGCTGCCGGCTTCGCGTGCACAAGTGAAATGGGATGAGGCCGTGAAATTGGCCGTGCGTTTCAACGTCCCGCGCCGTGATCCGCGCACCTATGGCCAGGAACACATTGCAAAAGAGATTCTGACCGCGATTCCGCTGGGCATTGCCCGTGCTGCCGACAATCTGCTGTTATCGGCCATCAATGCTGAAACCCCTTCGCCGTTCACTGTTGCTGCCGCATCGGCACAAGGGCTGAACGCTGGCGAACTGCGCGCCCTGATCGGCACGGATGGCACAGGCGCCCAATTCCGCGCTGACGGCCAGCTGATTGCTGCCGGCATTGCCGCTGAAATGACCCCAGACATGGCCGGCACCATTGTGGGCGCTTTTGATCGTGCCGCTGTGGCCATCCATGACGAAATCACGCTTTTGGCCGAACGCCTGGATGGTGACGGCAATCTGGCCGTGACCTGCTGGGTTTCAATGATTCCGCTGCTGCCTGATCCGGCGAAATTCTGGACGGTGGCCTAAAGCCATGTTTGCCTGGATCAAAACCGCCCTGCAACGTGGTGACACCGGCCTGCCTGTTGATCTGACCGAAAGGATCAAAGGCGCTGACATTCACATGCGGGCGGGCGATCTGGAAACTGGGCCGCGTGTTCATGTCGGCTTTCGTGGTGACTTCATTTTCACCCGCGATGCCGCAGAAAAGCGAATTCGCAAAGGCTGGCCAGAATTGACCGACTACCAGGTGCACCGTGCTGTGGACTTTCTGGAAGCCCGCGTGCGCATGGTAATCGTTTCGCAAAACCGTGTAGAGCGCCAGCGTAAAAACTGGGTTCATAACTACTGAAGGAGTTTCTGCAATGAGCAACACCAAGGAAAAGAACGTAAAAATTCGCGTAATCGCGCCGGATCATGTGGCGCAGCAAACCGTGGGAAATAGCACGGTAAACATCAAAAGCGGCATCGTTGTGCGTGGTGCCTTTGTCATGCCTGGTGGCGTTTGCGAAGTGCCTGAATCAGATGCCAATGATCTGATCCAACGCGGCCGCGCCGAACTGGTTTAAGGGTTCATTTCCCCGCCCTGGCAGATGGCGGGCGCGCAGTAATCTGCCTTTCCATGCCCCACCCCGGCGGGGCTTTAGGTGGGCCGCCCGATGCCGGAAGCTGACGGCGGCCCATTCTTTTTGAAGGACTAACCAATGACAAACGAGATTTACACCGAATTGATGGCCTTGGTAGAGCGTGCAAAAGCCGCACGCAATAGCTTTCCCACCCTGAAGGCACTGGATACCCTGCCTGCTGTCACCATGGCTGATGAAATTGGTCGCCTGGGCGGTGACTTCATCAAGCTATCGGTGAAATTCAAACAGGCTGCCCGTGAAGAGGCAGAAAACACTGCTAAAACACGGCCCAAATGGGTTGCCCCCAGAATTAACGCCGAACGAATGGCAGAGGCTATGGTGAAACGAGGATGCCAACGCATAACTCTATGAATATCAAGCTGCCACCTAATGCCGCAAAGTTGGCCGACCTGATCGGATCAGATAACGTCATTGCCCTGATCGACCTGGCACGAAGTAATGGCGGGCGCTGCTTTGTCTATATCCCTGTTCGCCCACGGGCAGGAAATCAAATTGCCAAACTGATTGGAATAGAAGCGGCAAAAAAACTGGCCAGGGAATATGGCGGGCAAGATATTGAGATTCCAAAGTGCAAAGCGATTGATCGAGCCCAACGTGCTGCTGAAATTAAGCGGCTGGCGTCTGATGGAATAACGCATGTAGAGATCGCCAAGCGCTTCGAATTGTGCACGCGACAAGTTAGAAACTTGTTAAGGAATAACTTGTAGTTCCATGTATTCAAATGGCTTTATCAATGGTTTTGCCAGTTCTAACCTCTTCCATTTCGAACATCATCACAATTAAGTCACCTGCGCTAAAGGTGCTATGAAAGAGTGCTTTTCCTTCATCCGCTGGTGAAAGTGTTAGCCCCTGCCATGTCACTGGCAGATGATTTTTATTCTTAAAGCCAACGCAACCGTTATGTGACACAGCATTTCTGACAACCCATCCCATTTGCCACGCAGATGGGGCTTCCTTATCAATAACTCCGTATTTCGCCGCAATTTCGTCCGAATATCGCTCATAGAAATTCACGAAAAAGGGCTGAAATATAGTTTCTACTGCCCTGGCAAAGCCTGATGTTTGAGTGGTGTAACCAGGAGGCGCTGGATTTCGCTGCTTTACTGAAATCTGAATAATCTTTGGTGGAACACCTGCCAGCGCCGATTCCACTGGACCAAACAAAGGAAGGTGAACTTCCCTATCGGACAGATGGTTGCATTCCAGGGCAATCGTTTCGCCAGGCTTGAAATCAACTGTGCCGGAGGTATGCCATTGCGCCGCTGTGGCAAGGCTAGCAATAGCAACGAGCAATGAATAGAAATCATCAAAACAACCGTCTGAAGCCTTTAATTCATAGGTTTCCATGAGTGATCACCTCCCATTTCAGCGGTGAGAAGTTGAAAACTTCATTGTCACGATATTTTTCAGGATCAAATCCACTCCAAAATTCAGCTGGGGTAGGATAAATCAGCTTTACATCGCCAGTAACCTCATCAAATGGCGAGTAGCAAAAGACATACTGAAAAGAGTGGGATGTTGTCGCCGCCCAATGCTGAAGCAAGGCAATCACTGTTTCACTCAAAGTGAAAGCCCAATCAGTGATGTAAATAAGAAGACAGATTTTTGACGCTGCCGCGCCCTTATATTTTTCTGATTTTCCGGCAATTTTCCCTGCGACATACAGCGCAAAATCATACGGCTTATAGCGATCAGGGGCCTGGGCATAAGACCCCCGGAGATTTTCCAACGGAGCGACTTCCATCAATTCCAGATACTTTTTGCCTTCTCCCGTGTTTATGGAGAAATCGAAGTCATTTTGTCTGTTCTGTGAAAAATCAACGATCTGAAGCGGCATTCCTGCGCTGTTCCCAACGAATGCTTTAACGATGAATTCTTCGACTTCATCCTTTGTCCTGGGGAATGCGATCCTCTGAAATGAAGCGCCTTCCGGTGACAGAGCAACCACCCCAATATTTCCCGTTGGTTTGGTAGGTTTTTTCTTCAAAAAGTGCCCTTCTGAGTAATTTAGACCGTTGGTCCCATACCAAGGGTCAACAGCAGTTTACGCCCCTTGTTGATCTGTTGAAAAATGGTGTAAAGTCGTGACTGGTGTGCTTCTTCCGGTGCCCAGAGACCTCTGTTAATCCGTAGGTCCCTGGTTCGAGCCCAGGTCGAGGAGCCAAAATTCAAAGCCCTGCAAGGTTTATTCCCTGCGGGGCTTTAATCTTTTTGGGGCCTATTTCCCGCGCTCTAAAGTTTATAGAGCAATTGGTTAAAAGCTACCTTTTAATATCGTCAATTA